>CAUUIN010000062.1:0-10272 GCA_963545295.1 uncultured Campylobacter sp.
TCAGTTATCACAGCGTTTGTAAAGCGACCTGTAAATTCAAGATAAAGGATGAAATTTTCGCTTTTATATGAGCCACTTTGTGTGCAGGTAAATTTTAAAATTCTATTGTCTTTTAGACATTCGACGCTTTTTATGTGCGAAGCGTTGAAGCGCTTTTTTAGGACGTTGTCAAAGGGCGCTTGATAAATTTTTGCCTCTTTTAGCTCATCGTCTTTATAGATCGCAGAGTTTGATTTATTTAGATCAAAGATGATCTTTTCACCACTAAATTCGATAAGTATAGCCATATCGGCTACCCGTTTTGCTTGGCTTATCTTTTTAAATTTCGATAGATAATCTGCTATTTGAACTAAATGTGCGTACTTCATGCGGGGATTATATCAGAAATGTTGCAAAAATGTTTTAACAAAGAGTCCTAGCTAGTTTGCTAGGGCAAAAGTTAAAATTTGTTTTTAGCGACCTCTTTTACGATCTGATCAGCGATCTCATCGACCTCGTTTGTGGCCTTGTTAGTTTGGTTTGCCACTTCGAGATTTTCTTTTGTTAGGTTGTCGACGTCGGCAACTAGCGTGTTTATCTGAGCGATCGCTATGGTTTGCTCATTTATCGCTGCACTCATATCATTGATGTTTTGAGTTAGGATATTTGCATTTGCTTCGATCTCGCCAAGGCTCTTTTGAGTGCGTTCAGCCAAATTTCTAACCTCATCAGCCACAACGGCAAAGCCCCTACCATGCTCGCCCGCACGTGCTGCTTCTATTGCAGCGTTAAGAGCTAGTAAATTTGTCTGATCGGCGATGTCGTGGATGATAGTTATAATATTTTTTATCTCCTCAGACTGCTTTTTGACATCTTCTGATCTAGCATTTACCTGCCTCATAGAAGCACTCATCTGCTCAACCGCAGCCGCACCCTCTGAAAGCGATGTGGCGCTTTTATTTGCCTTAGTAGTAAGCTCTTGCATGTAGCCTTTTAGCGCCTTTGCACGGTCTTCTAGCAGTTTTGCGATCTCTTCGTTATTTTTTAGCATATCAGCGATCTTATCGCCAAGCGCGTCGATACCTTTTGCGATGACGCCATCGTCGTTTATCCTAGCGGTAAAGTCATTTTTAAAGTAAATTTCTAGCGCTTTTAAGATGTCATGCTCGTTTGAAGCGATATTTGTCTTTAGTGAGTCACGTAGCTCGCCAAATGCCTCTTTTAGTTTAAGTAGAGCTTGGCTATTTGTCGTCGCATCAAGAGTTGCTCTAAAGTCGCCGCCTTTTATCTTTGTAACAAATTCTTGCGTTTTAGCTAGAAATTCGCGCTCGCTATTTAAATTCTCTTTTGTGCTTTCTATATTTTCATTTATGATAGCAGCCATAACGCCTAGCTCATCGCTCGTTTTTAGCTTGATAGGCTCGACGTTTGAAGTTTTGTTGTTTATAAATTTAAAGACTTCGATTAGCCCATTTTGTATAGTTAAAACCGGCCTTAAGAAGTATCTAACGACCACGATGATAGCGATGATGACTGAGATCAAAAATAGACTAAACATCAAAATTTGCTTATTTGAAGCGCTTTGAATTTCAGCCACAAACTCATCAGCGTCAGCCACTATACAGACGTTCCAGCCTGTTAGCTTTTGGTTTTGGCAGTAGATGACGTTTCTCATGCCTTTATAGAAAAATAGCGAAACCTTGTCACCTTCTGTGCTCTTTTTCATATTTTCTTTGATGAGGGTTTTATAGGTTTCATCTTCATTTGAGACCAAATTTATATCAGGATGAACTATTACTTTGCCAGTATCATCGGCGATCATGATACTTGAAGTCTTAGTCGTTTTTATCTCTAAAAGCTCTTGACTAAAGCCGTTTAAGAAGATGTTTGCGCCGATTACCGCCACAAGCTGATGGTTGCCATCAAAGATAGGAGCGTAGGCTGTGATGGTTAAATTCTTTGTCGTGACATCTATGTATGGCTCTGAAAATCCAGCCTTGCCGCTACTGCTTGCACCTTGAAACCAAGCCCTCGTGCGACCGTCAAAATTTGGTATCAAAAATGGCTCGTTGTTTTTTAAAAGATCGGTCTTTATGACGTTGCCATTATCTGCATAGCCCACAAATAGCGCGTCAAATGGCGAAATAACAAACGCATCCTTTAGCGCCTCGGCTATATCGTCTCTGCTAGTATAGAGCTTTTTATCCTCTAGCTCTTTTGCAAAGTTTTGTACCATGTGAAGTCTTGACTTTAAAAACTCATCGACAAAATACATCGTCGATTTAAGCCCTGTTTTTCGTACGTTGTTGTAGGACTGAATTTTTTCCGACTTGGAATTTGAGTAGTTTATGCTAAAAAATATGCCTATGCCTATTAGCATCCAAGCTGTCAGCAAAAAGGCTATCTTGTTAGACAAGCTAGAAAAGAGTTTTTTCATCTTAAATCCTTTTAAAATTTCGGCGTATTTTATAACAAAAGTTAAATAATGTTTATTAATTTTCATATTTAAGCAAAAATGATCAAATTTGCTTGATAAAAGCCCATTTGAGATAAATTTTAGACTTTTTATTAAAAAAATTATAAAAATTATTATAATGCCTATTTTTCAAGCTTTTAACGACTTTTCAAAGGCAAATTTTACATTAAATTGATTTTAGTTACTTAAATTATAATTTTAAAATTTAGCAGTAAGAAAGGTGCGATTTTAGGTATTTTGCCTGTTTTAAATTTTTATCATAAATTTTTTGTAAATTTTCATTAAATTTTAAATTTCACTTTTATATAATGATAACGATTTTTAATAATATTAAATTTAAAGGATTTATCTTGAAAAAGAGTAGTATCGGTATAGCACTTTGCGCTGCTATCTCGGCTTTAAATGGCGCTGATGTAAATTTAGAAGGCGTGAGTGTAGAAGATAGCGCGGATGATGGTTATAGGGCGACAACAAGCGAAGTTGGCAAGACAAATACACCTATTTTGGAGATCCCACAGACGGTAAATGTCGTAACTCAACAACAGCTAAAAGACAAAAAGCCAGAGACACTAGCAGAGAGCCTTCAAAACGTGAGCGGCGTTAGCTACGCAAACTCGACTGGAGGGATATTTGACGCAGTTTTGAAGCGTGGATTTGGCAAAAACAGAGATGGCTCTATAATGCGAAATGGCACTCCAGCAGGCGTTAGGCACAGCTTTAACGCAACCGTGCAAACAGTAGAGGTACTAAAAGGCCCAGCTAGCTTGCTTTACGGCGTGCAAGACCCTGGCGGGATCATAAATTTAGTCACCAAAAAACCGCTTTACGACTTTGGCCATGAAATTTACGCTAGCGCTGGCAACAACCACTACTACAACTATGGCTTTGATAGCACCGGACCTATCGGAGAAAGCGGCTTTGCGTATAGATTTATTTTCGATCAAGGTGGCAAACACTACTGGCGAGAGTATGGCAAATTTAAGTCTTTGCTAGTAGCCCCTAGCCTCAGCTACAAGGGCGACGACTACCGTATCGACGCTGCCTACTCATACGGACGCTACACCGATCCGATTGACCGCGGTAGTTACATGGTAACAAACAAAACTGCCGCATATAAAAACTGGGATGGCAAATTTCTACTAAGTGATCCAAAAAAGAGGCTCGATGAGAAATTTAACGAGATAAAGGGCGAAATTCACACATTTGATGTCGGTTTTGAGAAAAATTTGAGCGAAAATTGGCTTTTAAAAGCAAACTACGCCTTTACAAAATCTATGCACGAGTACGGACAAATGAGGGTTAGAAATTTTACTCCAGCAACTGGCACAGTCACTAGAGAAAATTCCTACTATTACGATTTTGAACACAGAACTCACGCTGGTGGGATAAATTTAAACGGCATAGTTGAGACCGGCTCTATCTCGCACAACATAATAACAGGCGTGGATCTAAAAGAGGAGCTTCGTCGCAGGGCAAATTCTTATAGAAGTCAAGGCGGAGTAAATAACGTAAATTTATATAACCTAGTCTTTGGCACCGCCTCTTTAGTAAAAACACCAAATCAAAACGACAAACAATATCAAAGGATACGAAGCATCGGCACATACGTGCAAGATAATATAAATTTAACTGAAAATTTGATCTACGCACTTGGCTTAAGATATGAGTACTACGATCAGCTTGGTGGCAAGGGTGAGCCATTTAAAGCGGCCACTGATAGCCACGGCGGCAAGCTGATATATCAAACTGGCCTTCTTTATCTGCTAAATAAAGAGTGGTCGATCTACGCAAACTACGCTCAAAGCTTTAAGCCGCAAATATCTATGAATGACGATCTTGGTTCACTAGATCCTGAAGAGGGCAACTCTATAGAGTTTGGAAGCAAATTTCAAAACGATAGCATTACAGCTACCGCAGCCATTTTTGATATCAAAAAGAAAAACGTAGCCTACAGTCTAAACAACATCACTTACGCAAGTGGCGAGGTGCGCTCACGTGGCTTTGAGCTAGACGCAAATGGCAAAATAACAAAGGGGCTCACTCTTGGAGCTAGCTACGCTTATACAAAGACAAAGACGCTAAGAGACGAGGAGAACGCTTGGAAGGTTGGCAAGCCATTTGACGCCACACCAAAGCACCAGGCAAGCTTGCTCGCAAACTACGACTTTACCCACCTTGGACTAAAGGGCTTTAGACTAGGCGGTGGGGCTAGATACTTTGGCTCATGGTTTGCCTACTCAAATTCTGGTGACGCGTACAAAATGCCACACGCCGTGACTTACGACGCATTTGCAAGCTACACAACTAAAATTTCAGGCTATGAGACAAATTTCCAGTTTAATGTGAAAAATTTGACTGATAAAATTTACTACACTTCTTACAACTCAGAGGGCAAAAATATCCTAGCCATCGTGCCAGGATATGGCAGGCAGTTTATGCTCACAGCTTCGGTTAAATTTTAAATTTGCTGGGCCTTTTGGCTCAGTGAATTTTCTTTAAATTTAGCTATTTTTGTTAAAATTGCCCCAAAATTTAAAGGAAATTTATGAAACAAACCATCACAGAAAAAATATTTTCAGATCACGTTGGCAAAGAGGTAAGCGCAGGAGAGATCATCGAGAGTAAGATCGATATGGTCATAGGCAACGACATCACGACGCCTATTTCGATCAAGCAGTTTGAGCGAAGTGGCGCTAAAAAGCTAGCCAACCCAGACGGTTTTGCCATCGTGATGGATCACTACATCCCGACAAAGGACATCCTAAGCGCAAATCAAGCCAAAATTTCACGCGAATTTGCCTACAAACACGATCTTAAAAACTATTTTGACGAAAAAGATATGGGTATCGAGCATGCGCTTTTGCCTGAAAAAGGGCTAGTCATCCCAGGCGACGTCATCATCGGCGCAGACAGCCACACCTGTACGCACGGCGCTCTTGGAGCCTTTAGCACTGGCATGGGTAGCACCGACCTAGCTTATGCGATGATCACGGGCAAAAACTGGTTTAAAGTGCCTGAGAGTATCAAGGTCGTCTTTAAAGGCAAGCTTGATAAGCACGTCTACGGCAAGGACCTCATCCTTGAGATTATCCGCCAAATAGGCGTTGATGGCGCACTTTACAAGGCGCTTGAGTTTAGCGGCGAGGTGATAGATACTCTTAGCATGGATGATAGATTTTCAATGTGCAACATGGCTATCGAAGCTGGTGCAAAGAGCGGTATCATCGCAGTTGATGAGATCACAAAAGAGTTTTTAAAAGATAAAAATTTGCGCGATAAACCAAAATTTTTCTACTCAGACGAGGGCGCAAAATATGACAAAATTTTAGAGATAGATGTCACAAACCTTGATCCAGTCATCGCATATCCATTTTTGCCAAGTAACGGCAAGAGCGTAAGAGAGGCGGTTTGTGACGATCTAGCTATCGATCAAGCATTTATCGGCTCATGCACAAATGGCCGTCTAAGCGACCTTCGCATCGCAGCGCAAATCCTAAAAGGCAAAAAAGTAGCTCGCAAAACAAGGCTTATCATCACTCCAGCGACGCAAAAAATCGCAAGAGCTGCCCAAAAAGAGGGGCTTATCGACATTTTCATCGAAGCAGGAGCAGTCGTGAGCAACCCAACTTGTGGTGCTTGTCTTGGCGGATATATGGGCATTTTAGGCGCAAACGAACGCTGTATCTCAACGACAAATAGAAATTTCGTCGGTCGTATGGGCGATAGGACGAGTGAAATTTATCTGGCTAACTCGGCTGTTGTAGCGGCGTCAGCGATAGCAGGTAAGATCGCTGATCCTAGGGACTTATAGGCGTTAGCTTTTAAGTATCTTTGAATGAGTTAGAAATTTTCACACTTCGATAAACTATATGTTTTATCTTGTGTGAAAATTTCGTCACAACATCCAAATCTATCTTAAAATCTTGCCGCTCTAGGCTCTTTTATATAATCAAAGAAATTTTAAAGTATTTTGTATAAATTAAATTTAACCAATAAATTTGCAAATTTATCGGTTATTTGTAGCATAAAAAGCTTGATGTTAGTGCATTAAAACGCTGTTATAGTTGCCAAAAGACCAAAGATTATACCTGGTAAGTTTGCAGCAGCCAGTGGATAGTCTCTTTTAGACTTTAGCAAACCATAGCTAGTCCATATCGTGCAGTTTATCGTAGCAGCTAGTGGCTGAATAAAAGGCGTTTTGTTGCCATCAAGGTTGCCCATTATTTGTGGGATATATGAAATATACATAACAACCGATAGGCACGTACCTATCCAACCCAAAATTTGTAAATTTTTCTCACTCATGTTATCTCCTTTTAAAAGTAAGCCATTATATTGTTTTTTAGCTTTATAATTAGCGATGGGAAAAATAATTTTATCCGCTAGAAAGTAGCCCTTGCTTTAGCAAAATGCTCTTTTTTGCAAATTTAATGGCAAAGCTTTTGCCTAAGTGATAATAAATTTAAAACAAGATGAGTTAGAAAATTTGGTTATACTTTTGTAATTTTTGAAATTTAAAAGGATAAAAATGCAAACTTGTGTCATTTTAGCAGGTGGCAAGAGCTCGCGCATGATGGGGCAGGATAAAACACTTTTGCCATTTGGCGGCTTTGAAACGCTCACTCACTATCAGGTTGCCAAATTTAGCAAAGTTTTTGATGAGGTTTTTGTAAGCTCTAAATTTGAGAAATTTAACCCACCGCTAAAGCTCATAAAAGATGAGAGCGGCGAGGATTTTTCGCCGATGTTAGCGCTTTACTCTGTGCTTAAAAGCTTTGATCACAGCGTCTTTATCATCCCAGCTGATATGCCATTTTTTGATCTAAAAAGTCTTGGCGAACTAGCTAAATTTAAAGATAAATTTGACATGGTCGTGGCTGGCGATGATGAGCATATCCACTCACTTTGTGGCTTTTTTAGCCCAAGCTTAGCTCCGCTTGCACGAGAGCTTTACCAAAAAAATGAGCACAAAATCGGACTTTTACGAAAAAACTGCAAATGCAAGATAGTAAATTTTGAGGATAAAGAGCAGTTTTTTAACGTAAATTTCCCAGACGAGTACAAAATAGCAAATGAAAAGATGAAAAATGAGTAAATTTATACTACTTTTAAGCCTTAGCCTTACATTTTTGATGGCTAGCAGGATAGATGACTTTAAAAGGGCGCAAGAGTTTGAGCAAAGTGGCGATATAAAGGCTGCGATGCAAATTTATAAAGAGTTAGCCAAAAGCTCTTTAAGCGAGCAAGAAACAGCGCAAAACGTGCAAACAAGCCAGCCAGCACCGACTGATGCGAAGCTAAAGCAGGCTGATCTTTTAAGAGATAAAAGTGATAAAAATTTACAAAACGCACTTGGTATCGAACTTTATAAATTTAACTACCTTTTGCCAGTAACTTACGCTAAAACTGTGCCAGATGATGGGCGAAAGAGTGTTGAGACGAAGTTTCAAATAAGCCTTGCAAAGCCGCTCTTTTATGACGTTTTTGGACTTAGAGAGAGCCTAGTGGCAGCTTACACGCAAACTTCTTGGTGGCAGATAACAAGAACCTCAGCGCCTTTTCGTGAGACAAACTATCAACCTGAAATTTTCTTAAATTTCGCCTCGCCAAAATACCTAGAGCAAATAGGCATGAAAAACTTGAAATTTGGGCTTTTGCATGAGTCAAACGGACGAGATGGCTCTGATTCAAGGAGCTGGAACAGAGCCTATGTGCAAGGCGACTTTGTCTATGGTAACTTCAGCGCCTCACCAAGAGCTTGGATAGTCCTTGGTGACAAGGGCGACAACAAGGACATTTTAAAATACATCGGACACGGAGATCTAAGGCTTAGTTACAACCTAAACGACCACATCTTTAGCCTAATGCTAAGAAATAACTTACATTTTGATAAAACAAATAAAGGTGCGGCCGAACTTTCATATATGTTTCCGATATTTTCAACCGGTGTTTATGGCTATTTGCAGTATTTTACTGGATATGGCGAGAGCTTGATTGATTATAATAGGCACACTGACAAGATTGGTCTTGGCTTTGTTATTTTAAAATAGTCTTAAAAATTTAATCTTATAAAGTGGCTAAATTTGGGCAGATGATCTAAATTTCATATAAATAATGAAAATAATTTAACTAATAGAAAAACTTAAAAATATTAGAAAAAATATAAGCAAATTTTGCTAAAATCACTAGCAAAATCTCACAATAAAGGAGTTTTCATGAGCGGTATAGCTTTGATTGTCTGTTTTGTTATAGCAATCATCCTTATGATCGTTATGATCTCAAAGCTCAAGGTGCATCCATTTTTGGCACTTATGAGTATATCTTTGGTGCTCGCGATCGTCGCAGGTATCGATCTATCCAAGATCCCAGCGATGATAGGCGTTGGTTTTAGTGGCACGTTTAAGAGTATCGGCATCGTCATCATCTTTGGAACGATCATCGGCACAGTGCTTGAAAAAACGGGAGCTGCGCTAAAGCTAGCTGACATGGTCGTAAAGCTTGTCGGACAAAGACGCCCTGAGCTTGCCATGCTTATAATGGGCTGGGTTGTTGGCATACCAGTATTTTGCGATAGCGGTTTTGTCGTCTTAAACTCTATCCGCGAGGCACTTTATAAGAAAATTTCAGCAAGTCCAGTCGCTATGTCAGTAGCACTTAGTGGCGGTCTATACGCTTCTCACGTCTTCATCCCGCCAACTCCTGGTCCGATAGCTGCTGCTGGCACACTTGGCCTTGGCGGAAATTTACTCCTTGTCATCATCATGGGTACGGTAGTTTCAGTGCCAGTCTTGATAGCTGTCTATTTCTTTTCAAAAAGCATCGCTAAAAGCGTAACTATCAGCGAGAAAGAGGCTGATGCTACTATCACAGCTAGCTACGATGAGCTTTTAAAGAAATTTGGCAAATTGCCTAGCGGATTTTTAAGCCTTGCTCCTATCATCATGCCTATCATCTTCATGGCGGTTGGCTCTGTGATCGACGTTTTGGCAAAGCAAGGTATGCTTGATAAAGCTGCGCTTTTACCAAAGATATTTTTATTTTTAGGTAACCCTATCATCGCTCTTGCGATCGGCGTGATCTTTTGCATATTTTTACTAGCTGAAACTAAAAAAATGAGAGAATTTGACCACATCACAAATGAATCATTAAAGATCGCAGGTCCGATACTCTTTATCACAGCAGCTGGCGGCGTATTGGGCAATGTCATCACTGAGGCTGGCTTTGTAAATTTCATAAAAGAAAATGCCTCAACTATAAAAGCGATAGGAATTTTCTTTCCATTCATCATATCAGCCGTGCTAAAAACCGCTCAAGGAAGCTCAACCGTTGCTATCATCACGACAGCCTCTATCATGGGCGCATTTAGCGCTGATAACTCGCTCATGCACACACTTGGCTTTACGAGTGAAATTTCAGCGGCACTTTGTGTCATGGCGATAGCATCAGGTGCGATGTGTGTATCTCACGCAAACGACAGCTACTTTTGGGTCGTGACAAACTTTAGTAAAATGACCGCAGATCAAGGATATCGCACACAAACAGCGATGACATTTATCATGGGCATTGTTGGTATGATTAGCGTTTATATTTTATCTTTGGTGCTTTTATGAGAATTTTGGTTGCGATAGATTCATTAAAAGGCTCGCTTAGCTCACTTGAGGCGGGCCTTGCTATAAAAGAATCCCTTGAAGACTTTTGCGATGTCGTCGTAAAGCCAGTAGCTGATGGGGGAGAGGGCAGCGTTGAGGCTATGGCTGATGCGCTTGATGCTAAATTTATAGATACCATTGTAAAAAACCCACTAGGTATTGAAATAC
>CAUUIN010000063.1:0-10137 GCA_963545295.1 uncultured Campylobacter sp.
CATTTTCGCTTTTGTAAAACTCAACCCTGTAAATTTTGCCATCTTTATCTATGCTGTAGCTTTTGTTTAGGCTATTTTTATCGACCTCTTGCTCACTCTCATCAACGCTTTTTGTGCCATATCCTATGACATTTACGCGCACGTTTTTGAGCGCTTTTATCTTAAAGCTCTTTTTTACGCTAAATTTATCGCCACTTTTTAGCACCTGCTCGTTGCCATCGCTCAAAAGAGAAATTTTATCAAGTGGCTTTGCAAACTCGAAGTATTGTGGCTTTAGCCTCGTGACAGAGCGGTTGCCATACTGTACTTTGTAAGTGTCATTCTCTTTTATGACAGCGATTAGCGGATTTGGCGAGTGGTAGCTTAGCTCGCCCTTTTTAAATGGCACGAAGCTTATCATTGGTTTTAAATTTTTAAGGCTAAGAGCGTAGCTGTCAAAAAGTTCTAGTCTGATCTCCTTTTCGATCGCCTTTTTCACGCTTTTGACATCGAGATTAAATGGTCTAGTAAAGCTAATGCCAGCCTTTTTCATATACTCCTCGATCGCTACAAGGTGATAATATGTCCTTTGCTCGGCGTTTAAATTTTTACTAGCTTCGTTTGCAAAGGCAGACTTGTTTTGCGTGATAGCGTAGTAGGTAAGGCTCTTTAACATCTCTTTATCGCCCATCGCTGTGTGCGTATTTTTGATGTGATACTGATGTTTTGGGTCTATGAGGTGTTTGTTTAGCACATCTTTTACGCTTGATGCGATGCTTTCAAGCTCTGGGTACTTTGAGCCCGGCAGTGTGCTTTGATCGATAATGCAGGTGTTGCCCCATTTGTCTGGATTTTCGTCCTTGCTTATAAATTTATCTCTGTAATATCCGCTGCCATCGTGTAAATTTAAGATGAGAGTGACGTTTTTGTCGGTGATGACATCTTTTATCTTCATCACTGAGTTGTAGTCTGGATCGTCCTTTTCGACGTGGGCAAATTTTCTATTCATATCGCCCTTTGTGCCGCGACTTCGCTCGATGATGCTTGGGAAATTTAAATTTGGCACGACCCAAAGCGAGCCTTTTGTGATGTTATAATCAGTCGCCACGATAGAAGCCGCCAAAAAGCCGCCTGGCTCGTCACCTTGGATGCCACCGATTAAGAGCATAGTATTGCTACTTGGCTCACCTTTTTTGATAAGTGCATAGTCTAGTGCGCTTGCATTTGCAAGGCTTGCAGCCACAAGAGCTGCCAAAAAAAGTCTAAATTTACGCATTAATATCCTTCGTAATGCTTTGTCTTTGGCAAAAGCAAATTTAAAACTATACCAGTAACTGCGCCAAGTCCGATACCTGAAAATTTAACCGCTCCAAGGTCAAGCACCATGCCGCCAATGGCAAAGATGAAGATGAGTGCTACGATTATCATATTTCTAGGATCGGCAAGATCGACTTTGTTTTTTATCAGCGTCTCCATGCCAACGCTTGCAATAATACCAAAAAGTAGCAGCATGATACCGCCGATGACTGGAGCTGGGATGGTCGAAAGCACCGCACCTAGCTTGCCAACAAAGGCTAGTACGATCGCAGTTATCGCCGCAAAGGTCATAATCGCTGGATTATAGGCTTTTGTAAGGCTCACCGCACCTGTAACCTCTGAGTAGGTGGTATTTGGCGGGCCACCAAAGGCAGCAGCTAGCGAGGTGGCTAGACCGTCGCCTAAAAGGGTGCTTTTAAGGCCTGGATTTTTCAAAAAATCCTCTTTTGTGACGTTTGAGATAGCGAGCATATCGCCGATGTGCTCGATCGCTGGAGCGATGGCGATAGGTATCATATAAATGATCGCTTCAAGTTCAAATTTTGGCGCGCTAAAGCTTGGCACTCTAAACCAAGGGGCGTTTGCGATGGCGCTAAAATCAACCATACCAAAGCAGTAAGCCACGATGTAGCCAGCGATGATGCCAAGCAGGATCGGTATGAGCCTAAACATCCCGCGTCCTAGCATCATAACAACGATAGTGGCGATAAGCGAAGTGGCTGCTACCATCATCGCTACGTTTTGCGTGTAGGTTTCGGTGGCTGAAGTCGCCATTTTGACGGCATTTGGAGCAAGTATCAGACCTATGGTCATGATGACAGGGCCGACAACCACTGGAGGTAAAATTTTATGCAAAATTTTCTCTCCGCCAAAGCGAACCACAAGACTTAGCACGACGTAGAAAAATCCAGCAAATATAACGCCGCCCATCGTTACTGGTATGCCCCATTTCTCGATGCCGTACTGAAGCGGAGCGATGAAAGCAAACGAGCTTGCTAGAAAGATCGGTGGGACGTTTTTTCTAGTTATTAGCTGAAAAAGTAGCGTACCAAGGCCAGCCGTAAAGAGCGCGACGTTTGCGTCAAGTCCCGTAAGGATAGGCACAAGTACGAGCGCACCAAAGGCGACGAACAAAAACTGCACACCAATGAGACTTTGCCTAAGATCAAATTTATACCCCTCATACCTTTGCATTTAGCATCCTTTTTGCGTATTCTCTAACCTCTTTATCAACTTCATAAATTTCATCTACGCCTGAAATTTTCAGATCCTTAAATTTCTTAGCTGAGCCCAAAATGAGCCTTGATATATCTAAAAACGAGCACTTTTTCTCTAAAAAGCTAAATACCCCAACCTCGTTTGCAGCGTTTATCACCACGCCTAGATCAGGGTTTGCCAAGACTTCATCTTTTAGCGAAAAGACTGGATATTTTTTAGGGCTGATCTTGTGAAATTTTATATTTTTTAGATCAAGTAAATTTGCGTGTGCAACGATATTTTCGCTCACTTTCTCAAGCATAGCGTGCGCGATGGCTAGCTTCATATCTGTGCGCGAGAGGTGCATCGTGCTTGAGCCGTCGATAAACTCGACTACGGCGTGTATGGCTGAGGTTGGCTCTATGACGGCTTCGATGTCTTTTATGCCGTAAAGCCAGTAAGCCTCCATCACCTCAAAAAGCTTGTTTGTCATCGTCGCGCTATCGATGGTGATCTTTGCGCCCATATCCCAGTTTGGATGCTTCAAAGCGTCACTTGGCGTAGCATCTTTTAGAAATTTGATCGGTTTTTTATAAAATGCACCACCACTTGCTGTAATGATGAGCTTGCTTGGAGTAGTTTTGTTTTGAAGTAGAAATTTAAGCCCAAAATGCTCGCTATCGATCGGTAAAATTTCTCTTGTTTTTAGAAATTTACCACCAACAACAAGGCTCTCTTTGTTTGCAAGTGCAAGCTTTTTGCCAAGTGCTTGCGTCTTTAGACTAGGGGCTAGGCCAGCAAAGCCAACAATGGCATTTATCACTTTTTTTGAGCTTGAAATTTCAAGCATTTCTAGTAGTCCAGCCTTGCCAGAAAAGATATTTTTAGCTTCTATGTTTTTTACATTTTTAGCTAGCTTTTCATCGCCCACGCAGACAAATTTTGGCTTAAATTTTAAAATTTGCTCGTTTAAAAGACCCATATTTTTAGCACAGCTTAACGCCTCAACCTCTACATTAAATTTTTCGCAAAGATTAAGAGCGTTTTTGCCGATAGAGCCAGTTGAGCCAAGTATTACCACGATAGCGACCAAAGTAGGGCGACAACGCCAAATAAATAACCATCTATCCTATCAAGCATACCACCTTGACCTGGAAATAGCGAGCCACTGTCTTTGACACCGCAAAGTCTTTTTAGATAGCTCTCAAAGAGATCTCCCCAGACCGCAAAGACGCAGACTAAGAAGCTTGAAAATAGAATTTGAAAAAAGCCTTCTGTTACGAAATTTCCAACGATGCAACCAACTATAGTGCCTATTACTATGCCGCCTACTGCACCCTCGATAGTCTTGTTTGGTGAGCTTGGGCTAAATGGGTGTTTGCCAAAGGCTTTGCCAACGAAAAATGCGCCGCTATCGCTAGCAACTACACTTAAGATAAGCCATGCAAGATAGCCCATACCATACTCTGAGTAAAGCGTCCACATCATAAATATAGGGGTTGTCGGATAGACAAAAGGGGCTACTAGCTTTAAATTTTCACTTTTTATGTGCGCTAGGATAGAGGCCACTATCATCACAGCAAGGATGGCGATGAAGATCGGATTTGTAAAATATGTAAGCACGTAAAATGCGAGTGCTGCGTAAACTAGCTGTTTGTGATCGATGCCATAAAGCTTGAGCGACTCATTAAAGGCAAAGTAAAGCACAGCGCCAAGCAAAATAAAATTTAAAATATAATTATCTATAAAAAAAACTACCAAAATAGCAACAAACATCAAAACGCCAGTGATAATGCGTGAAGACATACACTCTCCTTAAAATCGTTATTTTGCCGTAATTATAACACTTAAAATTTAGACGGCGTTTATAAGAGCAAAATTTGGTTTAAAAAGTGTTTTGGGTTGGTAAATTTAGGTTGAAATTTAGTGGGTAAAAAAGCAAAAGTAGTTAAATTTGACTTGTTAAACGTTATGAAGATAATTTAAATTTGATGGTAGTTGCAACAAACAAAAGCATTTTGTGGTAACAACTCTTTAAAAAATACTTTCTTCAAAAAAGTCAGTGTCAATTTTGCAAATTTCATAAATTTGAGCTGTTTGGACTCCTACTTTAAACTTTATCATTAGCTCGGCTAGTCTGTCGCCATCTATCAAGACCACACTAAAGTTTTGACTATCCTTGGCAAATATCTCAGCCTCTTTTGTAAATTTAGCTGTTGTAATAAAGACGCCCTTTTTGGTGTTTTTATTTGAGATGGCGCCGATGAATTGCTGAATCTCTTGCCTGCCTATACTGCTACCATCTTTATATCTCTTTGCTTGGATGTAAATTTTAGAAAGTCCTAGCTCATCTTCGTCTATTATGCCATCTATCCCGCCATCTGGTCCTTTGTTTGTAAGGCTTCCAGTTCCATAGTCCATCCTTTCTAAAAGCTCTGTTACTAGATGCTCGAAAAATCTTGGCTCTTTTTCTAAAATACTAGATAAAATTTCACTTTTTAGATCCTCTTTTATCTTTTTAAGTGCTTCTTCTATGTTGTCATCTGGCGTGTTTTCTATCGCTTCTTGTTTTTCTTGCTTTATCTCTTGTTTGTAAATTTTATTGTACCAAGATGCAAATTTGCTCTCTTTGTCTTTATCTTTTATCAGCTTATCCCCAAAATTTGTTATAGAAAACAGACTTTTGCCAACTTTTTCAAGAGGCTTCATCTTTGGTTTTGCCTTTACCTGTGCAGTGGTTGCCAAATATGTTAGAGCCCAGTCTGCGCGGTTCATATAAGTTGGGGTGCCTCTTTTTATCCTTTGCAAAAGATCTTCATCGTTTAGCTTAAACTGATTTATTACAAATTTGTAAATTTCACTTCTGTTTGTATTGTTATTTTGTGCTACAAATTCTAAAATAGGTAGCATCATCTCTTTATAGCTTGGTATCATTTTATATCCTTAAAAATGAAGTCGGTCGGTTGTGAAATTATATAAAATTTTTACATTTTTATAGCTATAATCACCGCATGAAATATATAAGTTTTACAGAATTTTTCTCTGAAAATATCACTCTCTTTGTAAATATTATCGCCTCGTTATTTGCGATATTTTTTTGTTTTAGTGTTGGCTTTGATCTTTTATTTTTTATTACTTTGCCACTTGGCTATATAATGGGCATAGTTTTAGCATTCCCACTTTTAATATTTGTATTTTTTATATTTGCAGCGTTAGATATTTGTATCTGTATCTTGGTGTCAGTTTGTAGAGTTTTTAAATAAATTTGGGGCTTTTTACAGCCCCTTTGCTACTTTATAGCAGCCATTTTCCTACGCATATAAGCTATGCGGCTTTGAAGTGGTAGGTGTTTTGGGCAGTTGTCTTCGCAACCAAGCAAAGTCATACAACCAAATACGCCATCATCATCGCCGATTAGCTCGTAAAAGTCCTCGTCAGTTCTCTTATCAAGCGCATCTATCTTAAATCTCGCAACCCTGTTTAGACCAACAGCGCCGATGAAATCAGGTCTCATGATAGCTGTTCCACAAGATGCGACGCAAATTCCGCACTCGATGCAGCGATCAAGCTCGAAAACTTCTTGAGCGACTTCTGGCTCAACTTTCTCTTCAAGCTTAGAGATATCTGTCTCATGATCTGTGTGTATCCAGCTCTCGACACGCTTACTCATAGCGTTCATCCAGTTGCCAGTATCTACGCTTAGATCTTTTAGCAGTTTAAAGACTGGTAAAGGCATAAGCTCAATGACGCCGCTTTCAAAGTCTTTTGTTAGGGTTCTGCAAGCTAGGCTTGGCTTGCCATTTACTAGCATGCCGCAACTTCCGCAAATTCCCGCACGACAAACAAAGTCAAAGCTAAGATCTGGATCAAATTTCTCACGAATTTGATTTAACGCTATAAATAGCGTCATACCATCAGTTTCTTCAAGCTCATAAGTCGCAAAATGAGGCTTTGAAACTTTGCTTAAAGGATTGTATTTAAAAGCTTTTATGGTTATTTTTCTACTCATTTCCTATACCTGCTCTTTCATTTGGTGCTTTATATTTTGGTTGAAGGTCATAGTGCATCAAAGCCTCTTGAATTTCTTGTCTGCTCTTGCCTTCTGCTTGCATTTTCTCGCGAATTTCATCGACCTCTTTTTGGCGGATAGCGCTGTTTGGATGCTCGATGATATTTCCTTTTGCACCATAACCTCTAAATGCTGGCGGCATCTCCATCTTCATGATATCAAGTGGCTCATAAGTGATAGTTGGCATAGTGTCGCCTTCTTTCCAGCTTGTAAGCGTTCTGTTTAGCCAGTTAAGGTCATCTCTTTTTGGGTAGTCTTCACGGCAGTGAGCGCCACGACTCTCTGTTCTATCAAGCGCACCTTTTGCGATACAAAGTGCTAGTTTTAGCATCTTTGGCACACGGTAAGCCTCTTCAAGCTCTGGGTTGCCAAATAGTGCTTTGTTGCTTACTTTTACATCAAGTGACTCTTTGTAAAGTGCTTCAAGCTCTTTAACAGCAAGCTCTAGACCTTTGCCTGTTCTAAATATCGCAACGTGCTCCCACATTACCTCTTTCATCTTGTTTTTGATATCAAAGACGTTAAATTTACCCTCTTTTGTGACGAGACTATTTAGATAATCTTCTTGTTTTTTAACAAATTTCTCGATATCAGCTGTGTTTATCTCGATCTCATGGTTGGCGCAGTAATCTGCAAAATAATCACCAACGATCATACCAGCGACGACTGTCTCAGAAACTGAGTTACCGCCAAGGCGGTTAAAGCCGTGCATATCCCAGCAAGCAGCCTCGCCAGCACTAAATAGACCAGCTAGTGTTGGGCTCTCGCCAGTCGGTTTTGTTTTGATGCCACCCATTGAGTAGTGCTGCATAGGTAGGATTGGAGCCCAGCCTTTGCCACGCTGATGTCCTGTCTCGTCAGTATATACTTCAGTGTCAGCAGGATCGATGCCGTTAAAAATTTCGCAAATTTCTTGAACATCACGTAAATTTTTCTCGATGTGTTCACGTCCAAGGATAGAGATATCAAGCCAAACGTGATAGCCATAAGGACTAGGTACGCCTTTACCTGCACGGATGTGCTCCATGATACGGCGGCTAACGACGTCACGGCTAGCTAACTCTTTTTTCTCAGGCTCATAATCAGGCATAAAGCGGTATCCATCAACATCACGCAAAATTCCGCCATCACCGCGGCAACCCTCTGTTAAAAGAATGCCAGATGGAACGATCGGAGTTGGGTGGAACTGAACAGCTTCCATGTTACCAAGCTGAGCTACACCAGTTTCAAGTGCGATCGCAGCGCCGATACCCTCGCAAACAACAGCGTTTGTGGTGTGTTTATAAACTCTACCATAACCGCCAGTTGCTATAAGTGTGCCTTTTGAAACATAAGCTGTGATCTCACCATTTACAAGGTCACGAACGATCGCGCCGTAACAGCGATTGTTTTGATGTATTAAAGCGATCGCCTCTTTACGGTCGTGAATTTCTACATTGTGTTTAAGTGCTTCATTTGCAACAGCAAAAAGCATGGTGTGACCAGTTGCATCAGCTGTATAGCAGGTTCTCCACTTTTTTGTACCACCAAAGTCGCGTGAGTGGATAAGTCCATGAACCTCTTCTTTTTCAACGATAGTTGTCTTTTGAGCGTTGATGATAGCGCTTCTTTCGCCTTTTGTTATCCTAGTCCAAGGCACGCCCCAAGCTGCAAGCTCTCTAATAGCTTTTGGAGCAGTTTGACAAAACATACGCGCAACTTGTTGGTCACAACCCCAGTCGCTACCTTTTACCGTGTCAGCAAAGTGTACATCTTCGTTATCGCCTTCACTCATTTTAGAGTTACCAAGGCTTGCTTGCATGCCACCTTGTGCAGCAGCAGAGTGAGAGCGTTTTACAGGGATTAAGCTCAAAACTACGGTGCTTAAACCCTTTTCTCCAGCAGCCACAGCAGCTCTAAGACCAGCTAGACCGCCACCAATTACCAATGCGTCATAATATTTTACATTCATCTTCTAGCTCCTTTTTAATGGCTGATCCACACGAAATCGGCGATTAGCGCGATTACTGCAAGTATGCCATAAATGACAAATACAACTGTCTTTGCCTTATTTCTTTTGGCAAACATTTCGTGTTTATTTACACCATCGATGATTACCCATTTGACATATAAGCGGTACATGCCAACGCTAGCGTGAACGACCATAAAAACAAGTAGCGCGAAGTAGAAAATTTCTAGTTTGTGAAAAGCAGCAGCTGACTTGTCAGCAGTGATGTGTCCGCCAAAGATAATATCTATAAGGTGGGCGCTTGCTGCAAAAAATAGAGCAAACCCTGTTAAAAACTGGAACCACCAAAGTGTGGTATCAAGGTGCTTCATGCGGTCTTTGTGGCCTCTAAACATTAAATATTGTCTGTAATTTGCAGGAAATTTTCTCATGGCCAAGAAGGCGTGAGTAACAAAAACTACAAAGATAACAGCAGCTATAACATTTGTGATCCACCAAGTAGCCTCACCAAATAAAAATTTAGCCTCTGCAAATCCTACGACAGCGTTAAATGCGTCTTTGCCAAGTAGTATAGTAGAAGTAAAAACCATATGGCACAATATGAAACAGGCTAGAATAAATCCTGTAATACTTTGCCATCTATCCCAAGCGGCTGGAGTGCGGCTTTTTTTGCCGTCCGACCGTTTCCCCAAAAAACCTTCTATAAGCCCGGTCATGAGCCCTCCTAAGAAATTTGAAATAAGTTATCATTTCTTAATACTAATTTAAACATTAGCATTAATTAATAAAGATAATGTTATCAGAACTTTACTTTAATAAATTTTAAATATTGACATTAAATTTTCGTAAATCTCTTATAGAGTTTAATATAGACAAAAATTCCGAAGCCACACATAATAAGTGATAAAATTTGCCCCATTGATAGATTAAAAATAATAAATCCAAGTCCAGAATCAGGCTCTCTATAAAATTCGCAAATAAATCTTGCAAATGTGTATAAAATGGCGTAAAGCGCTATGAGCTCGCCATTAAATTTTTTATATTTTCTATATAAAAATAAAATGATAAAAATAACTAAACCTTCTAAGAATGCCTCGTAAAGCTGGCTTGGATGTCTTAGCTGACCAAAGACATTTATAGCCCATGGCACGTCTGTAATGCGTCCAAAAAGCTCTTGATTTAAGAAATTTCCTATCCTGCCAAAGGTGTAGCCAAAAGGTATGCAGATGGCGCAAAGATCAAGTAGCTGCCAAGCATTTTGCTTATATCTTTTGCAAAATAAGATTGTCGCTAGCAAAAAGCCAACCACGGCACCGTGATAGCTCATGCCGCGAATTCCTATAAACTCGCCGTTGTGAAATGGATTAAAAATTTGCCAAGGCTGCGTTAGATAGTAGCTTGCTTCGCCTGAATAAACAAAAACCCAGCCAAGTCTAGCGCCTAAAATGACGCCTATTTCTACCCAAAAAAAGTAGTTATCCAAAAGCTGATTTGAGATGGGGATATCATCTTTTTTAACGAGATACTTTGCCATGGCAAGTGCCAAAACAAGGGCTAAAATATACATGAGCCCGTACCAGTGCACGCTAAAGCCAAAGATGCTAAAGGCGACTGGGTTAAAGTGGTT
>CAUUIN010000064.1:0-10066 GCA_963545295.1 uncultured Campylobacter sp.
CTCATTTTATCTTTGTAGTTATTTAGGCTATTTTGGCGCTCTTGTAAAAATGAACCAAGTTTTTTCTTATTTTCCTCAAAGAAAACTGCAAAGTCCTGCTCATTTTGGATCTTATCCTCGCCAAAGCTATCAAGCATGACATTTGAGCTGCCAACTATCACTAGATAGCGCCTATTTTCGTAGCTTAGAAGCATTAGCTTGTTTGTGCGGTCAAGGTATTTTTCATAGATGATATTGACGCCACTATTTTGGTTTTTAAGCAGCCAGTTCATCGACTTTGTGTCATTTTGTGGTTGATTTTGTGGCGTTTTAAACCCGCTAAAATCACTACTTTTTGAAGTGATATATCTTTTTAAAACATACAAAAATATAAGAAGCGCGATGAGCACACTAAGGACAATGAAGTATCTTGAGTCTATATTTACCATAGGTTCATTTTCTGCCTTTGGCGTGCTAGCAGTTTCTATCTTTGCACTTGCTTGTGGCATATTTTGCACTTGTGTTTTTGTGTTTTTTAGTGTCACTCTGATGCGAAGTCCAAAGCTATCTGTTGTCTTTGAAGCATTTACGATGATCGCATCATTTGAGCGTAAATTTAAAACTAAAGAGTTTTGCTTTGGTTCTATTTCAAGCTCTTGAATAATCTTTGAGTTTATATCCTTGCTAGCACTTTGATCATAGTTTAGAGAATTTAGTATCAAAGAGGTTGTATCTTTTTCGCGCTTTTGAAAGATGTTGCCCTCGTAAGGCGCATCAAAGCTAAGCATGATATCGACCCTGTCGGTGCGCTCATAAACGTTGTATGTTAGCAGGTTTGAAGCTAAAATTTGTGTCACAAAAAGTATAAAAAATAATATTACTCTCATAAAAGTTCTTTTTTGAAGTACTGAATAACTGACTTTGAATCCAAAATTTCATTTATCCTGATGGCTAAATTTTTCTCATAAACCATTACTTCGCCTTTTCCAAAAATTCTATTATTTATATATAGCTCCACGCTTTCGCCAGCTGGCTTTTCAAGGTCTATGACCGAGCCAGCCTCAAATTTCAAAAGCTCATTTATACTAACTGTGGTAGTTCCTAGCTCAGCTATAAAATCAACGCTTATATCCATAAGCTCATCATAGCTCTTAAAAAGCCCTAGCTGTTCTAGTGTCTCTATCGCACCTTCGTCGTTCATTGTATCTTGTAGCCTATTTGAAATGTTCTATTTTTTATCTTATATATAAATTTCTCTTTTAGCTTTATGCCAAAATTCTCAACCTCGCCCAAAAACTCAGGCGTTCCGAGTTTATAAGCATTTGGCTCTTTTTCATTTAGCAGATTTTTAGCCTTGCCGATGATTTGATTTGCTATCTCTTTGCAAAGATCGTCCAGATCGCCACCATCAACATCTTCGTGACCAAAAAAGGCATTCATGAAAATTTTTAAAGTATCTTTTTTAAAAAATAGATAAAACTGATACTCGCTTTTACCCTTATAAACTGGTATGCTAGCCCCGTAAAATCCTTTACCAAGGCTCTTACCAACCTCTAAATTTAACCCCAAAGTATCCTTGCAAAGATAGCTCGTGGCTTCATCTATAACTTTTCTCATATCTCTTCCTTAAGACTTGAAATGCGCGATAATTATACTTTGGCTTTACTAAATTAGCTATAAATTTAAAAGAGATTATCTATCTCTTTTATCAGCTCTTTGCCGCTGTGCTCTGCAAAAAGCTTGACTATTTGCGTGCCTATTATCGCGCCATCAGCGTATTTTTTAACCTCAGCAACGTCGGCTTTGTTTTTGATACCAAAGCCAACAGCCACTGGCAGGTCACTCTTTTTCTTAAGCTCTAGGACTAAATTTTTTATCCTATCTTCGTCTGCTCTTTTTGAGCCGCTAACACCGATCGCGCCAAGAGCGTAGATAAATCCTGAGCCAAATTTTAAAATTCCCTCTGCCCTGCCCCCAGATGTGACGCTGATAAGTGGTATCATGCTCAAATTTAGCTCTTTGCATTTTAGAGCAAATTCCTCGCACTCCTCGCAAGGCAGATCAGGCACGATAAAACCGCTAACTCCTGCCTCAAGCGATCTTTTTAGAAATTTATCCACGCCATAAGCAAAGATAATGTTGTAATAAACTAGAAAAACAAGTGGCTTTGTCACCTTTGCCTTGCAGCTTTCTAGCATGTCAAAGACAACGTCCGTATTTACGCCATTTTGCACCGATTCAAAGCTAGCTTGCGCGATGAGTTTGCCATCGGCCAGTGGGTCAGAGTAAGGTATGCCAATCTCTACCAAATCAAGCGTGCTCTCATCTAAATTTTCTAAAAATTCCTTCGTTTTCTCTAGGCTTGGATATCCAGCCACGATGTAGCCGATATTTGCCTTTTTGCTGTTAAATGCGCTTCTAACCTTATCCATAAATTTTTCCTTTTTCGTAGCCAATAACTGTATTTATGTCCTTATCGCCCCTGCCTGAGACATTTACGACGATGACGCTTTTTTTATCAAGTTTTGGGCAAAGTTTTTCTAGATACGCCAGTGCGTGCGCGCTCTCGATGGCTGGGATGATGCCCTCCATCTTACTTAGAAAATACAAGGCGTTTATGCACTCATCGTCAGTTACTGCTTCGTATTTTACCCTTTTGATGTCGTTTAGATGGGCATGCTCTGGACCTATGCCTGGGTAGTCAAGTCCTGCTGAGATGCTATGAACTGGCGAGATCATGCCATACTCATCTTGCAAGACGGTTGTTTTCATGCCGTGGATGATGCCAGTTTTTCCTTTGCTAAGCGTAGCAGCGTGATAAGGTGTATCTATACCAAGGCCGCCCGCTTCAACTCCTACTAAATTTACGCTCTCATCGTCCAAAAACGCACTAAAAATTCCAATGGCATTACTGCCGCCACCAACGCAGGCGATGACGTAGTCGGCCTTTTTGCCGTAACTTGCAAGCTGAGCTTTAGCTTCAGTGCCGATGATACTTTGAAAGTCACGCACGATCTTTGGATATGGGTGTGGGCCAACTGCTGAGCCGATGACATAAAATGCACTCTCTATCTCATTTACCCACGCTTGTATGGCCGCTGTAGTCGCCTCTTTTAGCGTTTTTAGCCCATCTTCTACGCTCACCACCTTTGCACCAAGAAGCTGCATGCGAAAGGCATTTAGCTGCTGCCTAGCCACGTCTGTCGCCCCCATATATACATCACACTCTAAGCCTAAAAGTGCCGCTGCAGTCGCTGTTGCCACGCCGTGCTGACCAGCTCCAGTCTCAGCTAAAATTTTCTTTTTACCCATCTTTTTAGCAAGCAGTGCTTGAGCTAGGGCGTTGTTTATCTTGTGCGCGCCCGTGTGGTTTAGATCCTCTCTTTTTAGATAAATTTCATGTCCGTAGTGCTCACTTAGGCGCTTTGCAAAAAAGAGCGGACTTGGCCTGCCAACGTAGTTTTTCAAAAGATCATCAAGCTCATCTTTAAACTCTTTTGTCTTTGCGATGCTCTCATAAGCATTTTCTAGCTCATCAAGGGCAAACATCACCGTCTCAGGCACGAACTGCCCGCCAAATTTTCCAAAATATGCTTTACTATTCATCTTCTACCTCATTTATGATCTTTAAAATTCTCTCTATCTTTTGCACATCTTTTATGCCGTTTTCGTCCTCGACTTTGGAGTTGATATCGACTAGATATGGCTTAAATTTCAGCGCCTCTTTGATGTTGTGCTCGCCTATGCCCCCAGCCATGCCAAATTTAAATTTAACCTCTTTTAAAATTTCCCACTCAAAACTCGTGCCATTGCCACCTGCATTTTCGCCCTTGCAGTCAAATAGCGCCATGTCAAAATTCTTAAAATCAACCTCTGGCAAGCTATCTTTGACGCTAAAAACCTGCCAGATTTCTTGCCCCATATCTTTTAAATTTGCATGCAAATTTTCACTCACCACTCCATGCACCTGAGCCACATCAAGCTCCGCAAACTGGCAAATTTCCATTGTCTCGCAATCACTTTGCTCAGCAAAAACGCCAACTACTTTTTTGCCCTTGCTGTGAGCAAATTTCGCTATCTGCCTAGCTAAATTTAGCTCGATCCTTCTTTTGCTTTTGGCAAATATTAGTCCGATAAAATCAACATCCAAAGCGCAAACCGCACTTGCCTCATCTAGCGTTTTGATACCACAAATTTTAACTAGCGCCATTAAGCTTGCGCCTTTATAAACTCTTCGTAAAATTTATACGCCTTGCCAGAATTTATCGCCTCAAGCACCATTTTTTTAGCCTCGTCTGGACTCTTTGCGCCATCGGCTGCGTAAAGTGCAAACATAGCATTAAAGACCACGATGTCAAATTTCGCCCCCTGCTCCTCACCTTTTAGCGTGCGGATCAAAGTTTTGGCGTTTTCTTCTGGTGTGCCACCCTCGATGTCGCTGTGAAGCGCTCTTTTAAAGCCAAACTGCTCTGGCGTGATGCTGTACTCAAAAATTTCGCCATTTTTTAGCTCCACGACGCTTGTTTCGCTACAAAGCGTGATCTCGTCTAGTCCGTCATCGCCACGAACGACTAGAGCGTGCTTTCTGCCAAGAATTTTTAGCGTCTGAGCGTAGAGTTTTAGCACTGGCTTGTGATAGACGCCAACTAGCTGGTTTGTAAGGTTTAAATTTGGATTTAAAAGCGGTCCAAGCACGTTAAATACGGTCCTTATGCCAAGTCTTTGGCGCACCTCTCTCACCTCGCCAACTAGCGGGTGGAAAAATGGCGCATGGAAAAAGGCTAAATTTTTATTAGCTAAATTTTCACGCTGTTTTGCGAGTGATTTTTCACCTTTTACGCCTAAAATTTCAAGCACATCAGAGCTGCCTGACTTACTTGAGACTGCCTTATTACCATGCTTTGCGACCTTTATGCCAAGACTTGCTAGGATAAAGGCGACCGTGGTTGAGATATTTATCGTCTTAAAGCCATCGCCTCCAGTGCCGCAAAGATCGATCATAGGCGTATCGTCGCGGTATGTTTGTGAGTATTTCAGGATATTTTTCGCAAGCGCAGCGAGGCTTTTTGGATAGAGGCTCTTTTCGCTAATGAGCACCAAAAGGGCCGAAAGCTGAGCGATCTCGTACTCTTTACTGGCTATTATCTCGCAAATTTGCTCAAAGTCACTATCATCAAGTGGGATGTTTTCTTGAAGCTTGATAAGATATGGTTTAAGTGAGCGGATTTTAGGCTCTTTTGCCTCATTTTTTGCTTTGTAATTTACAAAATTTTCAACGATCTTTTTGCCGTATTGTGTGAAGTAGCTTTCAGGGTGAAACTGGATGCCAAAGATCGGCTTATCTTTAACACTAAGTGCCATAACTACGCCATCATCACTCACTGCATCAGCGCTTAGACTAGCTGGTAGCTCATCAACATAAAGCGAGTGATAGCGCATAACCTCAAAGCGCTCAGGCAGTCCTACAAAGAGTGGCTCTTTGTTTTTTACGTCTATAAACGAGGTCTTGCCATGAAGCGGGTCATCTAATCTTTTTATCTTTGCGCCATAGCCTAGGCCGATGGCTTGGTGTCCAAGGCAAATGCCAAGCACAGGCACCCCTAGGTCTGCCTTTAAAATCTCTAAGCAAACTCCGCTATCTTTTGGGTGCTTTGGCCCTGGGCTTAGGATGATCTTACTTGGGTTTAGTTTTTTGATCTCTTCAAGCGTGATCTTGTCGTTTCTAACGCATCTAACCTCTTCACTGGTGAGCTCTTTTACGTACTGCTCGACATTGAAGACAAAACTATCGTAGTTATCTATAAGTAAAATCAATCTCTATCCTTTTAAATTTAGCGGCGGCTACGCGGACTAAATATTATAAATTTAGGTGAGATTATAACTAAAAGAAATTTTAATTAGGCTTTTGTGCGGCTCTCGTAGGCTTTTAAGAGCGAGAGCATATCGACGTTTTCTAAATTTACGCCAGTTGGCACGCCCTGAGCGATCTTGCTAAATGAAATTTCACTCATACCAAGCTTATCCTCTACATAAAGCATAAGAGCATCTGAATTTAGCCCAGGCGTAAAGGCAAAGACGACCTCTTTTGAGCCATTTTGCTTGATAGCACTTCGCAACCTCTCTATGGCGTCCTCGTCGATCTCGTCAAGCACGAAGTAAAGGCCGTTGTAGATGCCATTTTGCTCAAAAACTAAGATATCTTTTGGGCTCTCAACTAGCAAGATGACCTCACTATCCCTGCTCTCGTCGCTGCAAATGTCGCAAATTTCATTTTCGCTAAGCCCGCCGCAACGCTCACAGCGCTTGATAAACCTCACCGCATCTTCGATATTTTGCGCGAGCCTTAGCCCTGCAAAGCTATCTTGCATGCAGACAAAGTAGGCAAATCTTGCGGCTGACTTTTTACCCACACCTGGAAGCCTAGCAAATGACTCGGTTAGCTCGTTAAATTTCTCTAAGCCCCTTTTCATGCGCGTTTTGCCTTTGATCTAAGTAAAATTTTAAAGACGTGATAGCCGTCCTCATAGTCGTAAGTAAGCTCAAATTTTTGCATCTGGCAAATTTGCTCGATGATATAAAGTCCAAGCCCCATTCCGCTTCCTGCACTCACTTTATCGCCTCTAACAAAGGCTTGTTTGTAGTAATCAATCGGGTGATTTAGCTTTTTACCTAAATTTTTAACCGCTATAAATTCGCTATCGCAGATCAAAATAGCTTTTTTGTCTTCGGCGTATTTTAGGGCGTTATCTATCAAATTTTTAATCGCCAAGCTAAAAAGCTGAAAATCAACCCTAAGCAAGACGTCATCTCTGATATCACAGCTCACTCGCTCCTCAAATTTATCAAGCATAAGCATATCTTGCACCTGCTCTAAAATAAGCGAAAAATGGCACTCTTGATAGTTTAGCGCGTAGCTTTTTGAAAGAAGCTGCTCGACCTTGCTAAATTCATTTATAAGCATCTCAAGGCGCTCAAAAACGTTTATAAGCCTCATCTTTTGAGTGTCGTTTGCGACCATTTCAGAGACGATCCTGCCCTTACCAATAGGCGTCTTTAGCTCGTGCATGATCGCACGTAAAAATAGCTGCCTTGAGCGAATGAGCTCTCTGATCTTGCAAACGGCGTTGTCAAACTCGACCGCCACCTGCCCGATCTCGTCTTGCTCGTTTTCATTTAGCCTTGCAGTCATCGCCATCTCCATGTTGCCGCTGGCAAATTTCCTGATATCTTTGCTAAGTCTTCTAAGTGGCAAGAGACTTCTAAGCACCGAGACATAAAGCCAGATAAGTAGAGCCGAGATGATCAAAAACGCCACCCAAAGTGGGTCATTTACGTGTCTTGCGTCGTTACTCTCAAGCAAGAGCTGAAAAGATGGATTTTTGATAAGCAGGTACAAATCGCCTTTGTAATTAACCGACTGCATCATACCAAGTGGCGTGTGCTGCGTAAAAATTGCGTTTCCACTTGTGGTAACTGAGGTGGCTAAATTTTTGTTGCCGACGTATTCTAGGTTGAAATTTTTAAAGTAGTGTTCCAAATCTCTTGGGGGATTGCCACGCTCGTAAAGCGCCACAAGATAGTTCATAGCGCTTATTTGTTTGTCTTTTAGCTTCTCAAGCGCACTTTCTTGCTGAATGTTTGCAAATGTCACAAAGAGCAAGCACATCAGCGAGAAAGCGATGGCAAAGATGATAGTTATCTTGGTGGTTATGGAGTATTTCATCCGATAAGCTTATATCCTATGCCTCTAACTGAAAATATATGTTTTGGCGCCTTTGAGCTATCGCCGATCTTTGTTCTAAGGCGTCCGATGATGACGTCTAAGCTCTTTGAGTCCTTATCTTTTAGGCTCTTGCAGTTATAAACTAGCTGTTCGCGAGATACTGAAAAGCTGTGCTGTTTGATGAGATAAGTTAAAATTTCATACTCAGCTGGTGTTAAAGCAAGGGCTTCGTTGTTAAAGTAAATTTCGTGGCGCTTGTCGTCTATCCTAAATGCGCTATCAACGACCTCTTCTTGCACTTCATTTGTCTTTTTATATCTTCTAATAAGGCTTGTGATACGAGCATACATCTCTTTTGGATCGTATGGTTTTGGTAGATAATCATCCGCACCAAGCTGAAGTCCAACTACCTTGTCACTGATGTCACTGCGAGCTGAGCTTATGATGATAGGTATGTCGTATTTTTGGCGAATTTCTTTGCAAACCTCAAGGCCGTCTATACCTGGTAAAGTAAGGTCAAGTATGAGCAGGTCGTAGTTTTTTATCCCTGCGCTAAGGCCTAGATATGGGTCTTCAAAGTTAGTCACTTTTATATTAAAACTATCAAGATATTCAGATAAAATTTGAGCAAATTCTGGATCGTCTTCTATCATTAAAACGTTAATCATAAATCATCCTTTTCATTGAAAAATAGTAGAGATTATACGGCAAAAATGTAAATTTTTTTTTAAATTTAAACTTTTTTGGATAAAATCTCACATTTAAAATAAGCTTAATAAACAAGGAAAAATGTGGAGTTTGATTATTACGAGATCCTTGAAATTTCAAGAAATGCAAGTGGCGACGAGATAAAAAAAGCCTTTAGAAAGCTCGCACTAAAATACCACCCAGACAGAAATGCTGGCGACAAAGAGGCTGAACAGAAATTTAAACAGATAAACGAAGCCTATCAGGTTTTAAGCGACGAGCAAAAACGCTCTATCTACGATAGATACGGCAAAGAAGGGCTTGAGGGTAGATTTGGCAGTGGCGGTGGCTTTAGTGCTGATTTTGACCTCTCAGACATTTTTGACTCGTTTTTTGGAGGCGGTTTTGGTGGTGGCTCTAGGCAGAGAAAAAGACGAACTGAAAAGTACTCGGCTGACCTTGAAATTCCTATAAATTTAGAGTTTAACGAAGCTGTTTTTGGCTGTGAAAAAGAGATCAAATTTGATCAAAAAGTGCCTTGCCCAACATGCAACGCCACAGGTAGCAAAGACGGCAAAAACAAAACTTGTCAGCACTGCGGCGGAAGCGGCAGGATCACGCGCGGAAATGGCTTTATGAATATCGTTCAAGAGTGCCCATACTGCCACGGATCTGGCGAAGTGATAAGCGAGCCATGCCCTGATTGCAACGCAAAAGCCTACAAGATCGAGAAACAAAGCGTCAAAATCACAATCCCAGAGGGCGTTGATAGTGGCATGAGGATGAGGGTCGCTGGCAAAGGCAACATCGGCACAAACGGAGTTCAAGGCGATCTTTATGTGAGCATAAATGTAAAAGACGACAAGCATTTCATCCGCCACAACGACGACGTTTATATAGAAATTCCTGTCTTTTTTACCCAAGCCGTTCTTGGTGAGAGCATAAAAATACCAACACTTCGCGGTGAAGCTGAGCTAAAACTACCAGTTGGCGCGAAAGATAAACAGCAATTTATCTTTGAAAATGAGGGCATCAAGGGGGTAAATTCACGCAAAAAAGGCAGACTCGTAGCTCAAATTTCTATCCAAACACCTGATAAACTAAGTGACGAGCAAATAGAGCTTTTAAACAAGCTTCAAGCTAGCTTTGGCATAGTTTCAGGCAAGTCAAACACCGATGAGAGCGTCTTTGACAAGATAAAAAACTGGTTTAAAGGCGACGAACCAAAGAGCAAAAAGAAAAAGTAAATTTAAATTTGTGGCGTTAAATTTGGCGTCACAAATTCTTTCAAACTCTTGTTTGCATGCAATCATGCAACTACATAAAATACGCAAAACTCTAGCAAATTTTAAAATTAGAGCTGGCATATCACGCTTCTAAATTTAGTGGCGAATGACTATTAGCCCTAAATTTAGTAAGTTGCTAAGGCGAGTGAGTAAAATTTTAAAATTTGTAAATTTGCTCTGTTAAATCAGGCGAGCATCAAGTAAATTTTAAAATTTCATGAGCGAGTAATTTCGGCTCTGATTTTAGTGGCAAGCTTTGCGAGACCTAAAATCAGTAGCCAACTCTTGCGAGTGAATGAAGTTTTAAAATTTGCTCAATAATATTAAATTTATAGAAAGGGAGACAAGGGGACTTGAATTTTGCTTCACAGGCTCGCAACTGCAGGGCAGA
>CAUUIN010000065.1:0-8905 GCA_963545295.1 uncultured Campylobacter sp.
AGGCAACTACGCAGAGCACACCAAATTTAAAAGCACTAGAAAATTTCATATAAAACTCCTTATAGAAAAAATAAAATCAATAAAGGAATTTGCAAAATGATAAAAATTTAAGATTTATGCAAATGTCAGTCGCAACTGCGACCTAGGTAATACTTTGGCGCTATTGTATCACAAAAACAAAAGAGCGGTGTCTCACTCCGCTAAAAGTGAGACCGCTAGAGCTTTTACCCCCTTAAAATCAACCTTGCCACTCGCAAGTGTTGGTATATCATCAACGATGAATATATAGCTTGGCATCATTATAGGAGCTAGGCTGCTCTCTTTTAAAATTTGCTCGATATTTTCAGGCTCTGTGCCGCTTTTTACTAAAAGCGCGATCGCTTCGCCCTTTTTGCTATCTGGCACGTTTGCACTACTAAAGACAACGTCGCTTCCAAGCACCTTTGCAAGCTCTTCTTCGACACTACCAAGGCTTATCATCTCGCCACCTATCTTGGCAAATCTTGAGTATCTATCGACGATAAATACAAAGCCGTTTTCATCGATGTGGCCTTTATCGCCTGTTTTATAGTATCTGACGCCATCAATGTGCGTGATGACGTCGCTTGTTTTGGTCTCGTCGTTTAGATAGCCCTTCATCACCTGCGAGCCGCCGATCACTATGAGTCCGTCTGTGCCAGTTTCTAGCTCTTCAAGCGTCTCTGGGTCGATTATCTTGATGATCGTGCCAGGTAGAGGCATACCAACGCTGCCAGGTCTATTAAATGTAAGCTCTTTTAAGCTCTCTTTTTCTAAGATATTTGGCATATTTACGGCTGCCACAGGTGCTGTTTCGGTCGCACCATATCCTTCATAAATTTCTATGCCAAATTTAAGCCTAAACTCATCTTTTATCTCAGGTTTTAGCTTTTCAGCCCCAGCTACGACCATTCTGGCACTTTGAAACATCAGCGGATGAAGCTTTTTGTTTCTGGTGTAGAGCCTAAAGAACGTTGAAGTGCCAAAGATGATGCTAGCGCTGTGTCTTGCAGCCATTTTGCCAATAGTAGCACCATCTGTTGGGTCAGGCACGCTCACCATTTTTATGCCTTCGCAAAGCGGCATAAGTGTGGTGACTGTTAGTCCAAATGAGTGAAATACAGGGAGTGAATTTAATATCACGTCATCTTTTTTGAAATTTAGAAGTTCGCTTATTTGCTTAATGTTTGCAAGTAAATTTTTATGGCTTAGCTCGATACCTTTTGGCTCGCCCTCGCTACCGCTACTAAATAAAATGGTAGCTGTTTCATCTAGGCTCACTGGCTTAAAATAGCAAAGTTTGATGAGCCAAACTGGGGCAAAAAATGCCGTTAAAAGTGTGAGAAATTTCTCTTTTTTAGAGACTAAATTTGATAGATCTTCTGCAAATTTAGCCTTGTCACTCATCGCATCTTTTAGATCAAAGCCCTTAAGTGCTAGCTTTTCAAGAAATTTGCTAGAGGTGATCACTGTGTTTATATTTGCCTTTCTTAGGGCGTGATTTAGCGAGGTCTCATTTAGCGTGTAGTTTAAATTTACGCTCACTTTGCCCATGGCAAGAAGTGCCATATTTACGATGGCTGCGATGCTTGAGTTAGGTAGCAAGATGCCTATATTTTTCTCATCTTTTAGCTCGCGTTTGAAAATTTTGATAAATACTAAAACGGCTGTTATAAATTTCAAGTTGCTTAAATTTAGCCCAGTACTGTCGCTCACGCACTCTTTAAATTTATCCTCTTTTGCGTTGTTTAGCCACTCGTGCGTTAGTGGTTTTTGCCTTGAGATAAAGCTCTCCCACGATGAAAAGCTAAGCTCAAGTACCTTTTGCTTCATCTTTGCAGCGTTTATAAATGTGGTTATTGGCTTGCCAAAGGCGACGATGATGTCGCGTCTGCCGTTTTTAGAAGTGAGGTCTTTGTAAAATTTACTAGCCCTTGAAAAGCTAGATCCCCAAAGGCCACGGAGGTAAAATGGCACGATGCAAATTTCATCAAGATCTCTTATGATGAGCTCAAAGCCCTTTTGAAACTCATTTATCTGACCGTTGTAGCTGATGTGGCCTTCTGGGAAAAGTGCGACCACTTCGCCATTTTTTAGACACTCTCTAACAAGCTCGATCGACTCTTTGCTCGCTCCTGCGCCTATTGGGATTACTTTAAAAAATTTAAAAATTTGTTTTAGATACCATTTATTATAGATCGTTCTATACATGACAAATCTTATGCCCCTTGGGCTGGCTGCTTGAAGCACGAGCCAATCAATCCAGCTGATGTGGTTGCCAAGAAGTAGCGCGCCACCACTTTGTGGTAAATTTTGAAGCCCTTCAACGAAAAATCGGTACTTTGTTTTTAAAAATGGCAGTAGAAGTAGCCTTGTAAAAAGGTGTGGGAGCTGTAAAATGGCGTAAAAACTGCCGATGAGGCAAACAAGCGCTGTAAAGACAAAGAGCCCAGTGGTTGAAATTTCAAAATATACTAAGCCTATGCCAATGGCTAGAAATAGCAGCATTGAGACGTTTTGTAAGAAGTTGTTTGCCGCCATTATCTTGCCGGTCGTTTTTTGCGGGGCAAAGTACTGGATCATCGCATTTAGCGGCACTATAAATATGCCTCCAAAAAAGCCAAATGCAAATGAGCTAAGGCTCACTACGCCGATACTTGAGCCAAAAGCGAAAAATAAAAGCGAGAAAAATATACCAATAGCGCCCATCGGCACGATGCCAAGCTCGATGTGTAGCTTTGACATAGAGCCTGCCACGTATGAGCCAAATGCGATGCCTATGGCGCTTACTGCGAGGATTGCCTGCACTGCTAGCGAACTATCGTCATTAAAAACTGCCTTGTAATGAGCTGGAAAAGCTGCGATGATGATCTGAGAGATACCCCAAAATATGCTAAGTCCAGCGATACTTAGCCAGATGTTTTTATCTGATCTTACCTCTTTTAAATTCTCTCTTAAGTAGCTAAGGCTGATGTATTTTTTAAGCCCAAATTCTCCGCTTTGCTCGTTTGTTTCGCTGATATAAGGTAGCTTGTAGGCAAAAAATGCTTCAAGTGCGCTAAAGACTACTAAGAAAATGCCGATAGGATAGACGCTTTTTAATATCTCTTCTGAGTTTTCGCCTTGGATGTATAAATTTTCAAATATAAATGAAAATAAAAATGAGCTAACAAGTATCGCAACGATAGTGAGCGCTTGGATGACGCCGTTTGCGGTGCCAAGTCTTTCGGTGCCGACAAGTGCTTTGATGATGCCATATTTTGCAGGCGAGTAGATCGCACTTTGAGCAGCTAGTATGAGTGTGAGCGCAAATGCCACACCAAAAGCACCCAAAAGGTAGCTAATAAGCACCGCAACACTGATAACAACGCCAAAGACGGCGCAAATTCTAATAACCTTTGTCTTTGCAAATTTGTCATTTATAAAGCTTGAAGGTGAGAATAAAAATATAAATGGAAGCAAGATCATCGCATTTATAACGGCAGTTAGGATGAAAAGCGTGTCGCCTGAGTAGGTCTTTAAAAGGACGTTTTGGATAGTGATCTTGTGTGCTAGATCGACGCTTGCGTTTAAAAATGCGATCGCAAGATATGGCAAAAAGCCAGTGACTTTTAGTAAATTCCTCATGAATAAAGCCTTTTTGATTTAAAATTTTGTAAATCTAACAGCAAAATATTTAAAATATCATTAATAAAAAACTCTAGCCATAAATTTTGTGGTGAAATTTCATTTAAAAAATTTAAATTTTATATGCTTTTCGATAAAATCTACCCATCAAAAATAAGGGAAAATTTATCATGGACTATGAAATCATCGTCGTTGGTGGCGGACATGCAGGCATTGAGGCAAGTCTTGCGGCTGCTAGAATGGGCAAGCAAACTTTACTGATCACTATCTTAGCCGAGCAAATAGGCGCTGCAAGCTGTAATCCAGCCATCGGAGGCCTTGCTAAAGGGCATCTTGTAAAAGAGATCGACGCGCTTGGCGGTCAAATGGGGCTTACAACTGACGCTGTTGGTATCCAGTTTCGCGTGCTAAATGAGAGCAAAGGCCCAGCAGTACGCGGTAGCCGCGCTCAGATCGATATGGATAGATACCGCGTTTATATGAGAAATTTGCTTTTAAATACTCCAAATTTAGAAATTTCTCAAGAGATCGCCACTGAAATTTTAAGCCAAAATGGCGAAGTGACTGGCGTTAAAACCCACCTAAATAACATCTATAACGCCAAAAAAGTGATAATTACGACTGGTACATTTTTAAACGGGTTAATTCACGTTGGATTTAACAAACTTGAGGCTGGCCGTGTGGGCGAGCTAAGCGCAAAGGATCTAAGCTCTAGCCTAAGGGAGCTTGGGCTAAATTTAGGCAGGCTAAAAACTGGAACATGTCCAAGGATCGATGCAAAAACGATAAATTTTGAAATTTTAGAGAAGCAAGATGGCGATCAAGACCCAACGCCTTTTAGCTTTAGAACTAAAAATTTCTCCCCGACGCAGCTACCATGCTACATCGCCTATACAAATGAAACAACCCATGAGATAATCCGCTCAAATTTTGACAAAGCGCCGCTTTTTACAGGTCAGATCGAGGGTATCGGACCAAGATATTGCCCTAGTATCGAGGATAAGATAAACCGCTTTGGTGACCGCGACAGACACCATCTTTTCATCGAGCCTCAGACACTTGAAGCGACGGAGTACTACATAAACGGCTTTTCAACGAGCCTGCCTTATGAGGTGCAAGTGCAGATGCTCCGCTCTGTAAAGGGCTTTGAAAACGCTAAAATCGTAAGGCACGGATATGCCATCGAGTACGACTATGTCGAGCCAACACAGCTAAAACATAGCCTTGAGACCAAAAAGATAAAAGGGCTATACTTGGCTGGGCAGATAAACGGCACGACTGGATACGAGGAGGCTGGCGCTCAGGGGCTAATGGCTGGTATAAATGCTGCGCTTTCGCTGGACAGCAAAGAACCACTTATCTTGCGCCGTGATGAGGCGTATATCGGCGTTTTGATAGATGACCTTGTGACAAAAGGGACAAAAGAGCCATATAGGATGTTTACGAGTAGGGCGGAGTATCGCTTGCTTTTGCGTGAGGAGAATGCCATTTTAAGGCTTGGCAGATATGGTCATGAGCTTGGGCTGCTTGATGATGAGACTTTTGAAAAGATAGAAAATATAAGAAGAAATTTAAAAGATGGGCTGGAGTTTTTAAATGAGACTCAGATCACGCCAAGCAAGGCAAATTTAGAGCTTTTAGCAGGCCTTGACGAAGAGCCGATCAGCCAAAACGTGAGCCTTCAAAAGATTGTCGCACGCAAGAGCTTTACGGCTGAAAAACTAAGAAAGCTTGATGAGAGATTTGTAAATTTAGATGAAGCGAGCTTGGATCAAATTTTAACCGAGTGCAAGTATCAGCACTACATCGGCGAGCAGAAAAATCAGATCGAGAAGATGAAAGATATGATGGATGTGAAAATCCCTGAAAATTTCGACTTTAGAAGCATAAGCGGACTTAGCAACGAGGTGGTCGAAAAGCTTGAGAAATTTGCCCCGCCAACGCTTTTTGCGGCGAGCGAAATTTCAGGTATCACGCCAGCAGCGATCGATATCTTGCATATTTATATAAAGATGAGCGAGAAAAAGGCTTAAATTTAAGCCTTTTATGGTTTTAAAATTTAACTAGCGTTTAAAATTTAAAAAAAGCTCCTCATTTTTAATAGTCGTTACTTATAATTTTTTAAGTTTAATAAATTTTATTATTAAATTTTTCTATTTTACAAGTGCTAAAATAGAAAAATTTTTTATCTTAACGTTTAGACATTAGGTCGAATTTCTCTTTTATAAAAAGCTCAAAGTTACGATTTGCAGGCATTTTTAGATAAATTTATTTCAAATTTTAGTGTAAAAAAAGCTTAAATTCACTTTATTTTTATAAACTATATTGTGAGATTATAGTTTTTTAATTTTTTGAGAGTATAATCATTTAAATTTTATTTATAGAAAGGAAATTAATGTCAGTAAAGCAAGAAAGACGAAGCTTTATCGGCCTTGCGTTTGGTGCCGTGGCAGCTGTTGGTGGCGCGATGTCACTAGTTGCTATGAAAAAGACCTGGGATCCGCTCCCTAGCGTAAAAGCCGCTGGTTTTACAACTGTCGATCTAAGCCCTATCAAAGATGGCGAGATGAGACAGGTCGAGTGGCGTAAAAAGCCTATCTTCATCCTCAAAAAAAGTCCAGATATGGCTAAAAACGACAAGAGAGATGTAGTCGTTGGAGATGCTAGATACGTGGTTTTGATCGGACTTTGCACACACCTAGGATGTATCCCTGAGTATAAAGCGAGCAAGCAACTTTTTGTTTGTGCCTGTCATGGCGGCGAATTTAATGCTGATGGCGTGCAGACATACGGACCTCCACCAAGACCGCTTGATATCCCACCATTTAAGATCGATGGAACCAAGCTAGTTCTAGGCGAAACAAGCCCAGAATACGAAAAATTAGTAGCTAAAGCTTAGGAGGTTAGTGATGTCTTTATCTCGTAAATCAACTGGCGTTATTGACTGGCTTGATCAGCGCCTAGCTTTTACAAAACTTATGAAGGTTTTAGTTAGTGAATACTGGATCCCAAAAAATATAAATTTCCTTTGGGCGATGGGCGTTATCCTAACGACACTTTTCTTGCTTTTAATCGTCACTGGCTTTTTGCTTATGATGTATTACAAACCAGACGTAAATTTGGCCTTTGATAGCGTAAACTACACTATCATGCAAGAGGTTGAGTATGGCTGGCTTTGGCGTCATATCCATGCGATTTCAGCTTCGACTATTTTTCTTGTTATGTATATCCACCTGTTTACTGGCCTATACTATGGCTCATATAAAAGAGGTAGAGAGGTCATTTGGATAAGTGGTATGGTGCTATTTATCTGCTTTTCGGCAGAGGCATTTAGTGGCTATATGCTCCCATGGGGACAGATGAGCTACTGGGCGGCGACTGTTATCACTCAGCTTTTTGGTGGCGTGCCAGTTATCGGAGATGCTTTGGTTGAGTGGATCAGGGGTGATTACGCAGTTGGTGACTCAACGCTTACAAGATTTTTCATGCTTCACGTCTGCTTGCTTCCGCTTGTAACTATCGTTGTTTTGGTTATCCACTTCTACTCACTAAGAATTCCGCACGTAAATAACCTAACAAGCGAAGATATCGACTTTGACGTAGAGGCTGAGGTTTATCTACGCGGCGACAGAGCAAAAGCTAAAGTTATACCATTTTGGCCGGGATTTTTAGCAAAAGACTTTATGTATGTAGCATTTTTCATGATCTTTTTCATCTATCTAGTCTGCTATCATTTCAACTTTGCGATGGATCCTATCAACTTTGAACCAGCGAATCCACTAAAAACTCCACCACACATCTACCCAGAGTGGTACTTCTTGTGGCAATACGAAATTTTACGTGGCTTCTTCTTTGATATAGCTGGAATTTCAGCTTATAACATCGGTCTTATTGCGTTTGCCTTTGCTGGCGTGGCATTTATGCTTATACCGATACTTGATAGAAGTGATCTTGTGGCTCCAGCTCACAAAAGACCGCTATTTTTCGTATGGTTTTGGGTATTGGTCATTAACCTTATCGTCCTATCGATATATGGCAAGCTCCCAACAGGTGGCATCAACGACTGGATAGGATTTTACGCGTCACTGCTATTTTTGGTGCTATTTATAGTCGCACTTCCGGTTATCACAATACTTGAAAGAAAAAGGGGCTAATCATGAAAGAGCTTAAAATTTTTGCCATCGTTGTCATTCTTTCAGGCATTTTATACTGGGGTATCGAGCCTTACGCTCACACCAAGCTTCATCCGCACACCGCAAATGCTGAGTACAACTTCTCAAAAGAAGATACTGACTACGCAAAGCACTTTTTAGAGCAGAAAAAAGAGGCGCTTGAGGCTGCTAAAGCTAGTGGCAACAAAGCTAGTATAGAAGCGGCTACAAAAGATGTCGAGACAGCACAAAAGATTCTTGATGACTACACAGCATTTTGGGCTGATATAAACTCTATCGACCTTGCAAAAGGTGACGCTACAAAAGGCGCTGAGACATTTGGCGCAGCTGGATGTACTGGTTGCCACGGCATAGAAGCAGCTGGTATGCCAGCTAGTATGGACGCTGAGACAGCTAGCCAAAGCTTTGGCGTAGTACCACCAGATCTTAGCACGGCTGGTAAAATTTATGACGAGAGATTTTTGGCAGCACTTATCAAAAATCCAACTATGGCTGTAAAACTATCTCATAAATTTAACGACGAGAAACCATATCCGATGACCGCATTTATGGGTGCTGGCGGTGATATCAATGCTGAGATCGCTGACATAGTTGCTTACCTTAAAAAAGTATCAGCTGATGCAGATGCAAAGAGCAAGATCACTGAAGAAAAGGTTTTTGCTGACGCATGTCAAAGATGCCACGATATGAAGTATGATAAAAAATATGCTCTTAGCAACAAAGCAAGCCTCGCAGCTTATATGGGCTCAAACCCGCCTGATCTATCTATGATGATCCGCTCAAAAGGTGCAGACTACTTGCATAAATTTATAAACGATACTCAAAAGATGCTTCCAGGCACTGCGATGCCTAGAGTTGGCTTAAATAAAGCCGCTGAAGATGACATAGTAGCTTACATCCAAAAAGTAGGCGACAGCAAAAAGGCCGAGCGCGAGAGCACAGGCATTTACGTGATGATCTACTTCTTTATCTTAGGAATTTTCGCTTGGCTTTGGAAACGCAAAGTTTGGAGCGAACTCCACTAAAATTTAAGAGCCTTTTTGGCTCTTAAATTCTCTCTAGTAAATTTACATATATAAATAGGTATA
>CAUUIN010000066.1:0-8836 GCA_963545295.1 uncultured Campylobacter sp.
GGCACTGGCTTTAGGAGTTATAGATGAAAAAAATAGTATTTTTAAGAACTAATCCAAACGCAGTTGGAGGTGCTGAAAGATACTTAAGAAGGCTTGTTAAAGCCCTAAATGAGCTTGGTATCCAAACAGAAATTCGCTCATATCTTGGCGATACCAGCGTCTCCTCTTGGAAAAAAGCTCTAAATTTCAACCGCCAAGTAAAACGCCAAAAAAGAGAGGATGAGTTTTACTTTAGCCTAGAGCGAGTAAGCTGCGCTGACATCTACAGGGCAGGAGACGGCGTGCACAAGGTTTATAGGGCGACAAAGAACTTTTGGTGGCTAAATCCCTTAAATTTCGTCTATCCGTTCTTAGAAAAAAAGTGCTTTAAAAACTCCCAAAAGATCATCACAAACTCAAATTTCATAAAAGAGCAGATCATCACAACTTACGGCATAGAGCCAGAGAAGATCACGACCATTTATAACGGCGTAAATTTGCCACAAAGGGTGCAAAAAGCTGAGGCAAAGCTAGCACTTTGTGAGGAATTTGGACTTAAATTTGAGCTTGCGACCCTGCTTTTTGTAGGTAATGGCTTTAAAAGAAAAGGGCTAAAAGAGTTTTTACTCCTTGCCTCAAAGCTAAAAACGCCCGTAAATACGCTCATTGTTGGCAAAGATAAAAACATCTCAAGCTACAAACGCCTAGCTAAAAAACTTGGACTAAATGCCTATTTTGTCGGCGAGCAAAAAAGCACGGCGAAATTTTATGAGGCGAGCGACATTTTTATCTTTCCAACACACTATGAGCCATTTTCAAATGTTGTGCTAGAGGCACTTAGCTTTAAAAACGTGGTCTTTACGACGGCTCAAAATGGCGCTGGCGAGATACTTGAAGATAAATTCGTGCTTCAAAGCCCAAATGATGAAAGCGCGCTGGAGTTTATAGATGAAATTCTCACAAATCACGAGCTTTTAGCGAGCCTACAAGAGAAGGCCCATGAGCTTTCTTTAAATTTTAGTATTGAAAAAAATGCCACCCTTACACTTGAAGTGATAAAAGATGCCCTAAAATGAGAGTTTTTATCGAGCTTCCAACCTGGCTAGGCGATAGCGTGATGGCAAGCGCTGCGATCGAAAATTTGGTGCAAAATGAGAAAAATTTACAAATCGTTTTTTTTGGCTCGTTTGTAGCCTGCGAACTTTTTAAGCCCCATCCAAACTGCGAAAAAGTGGTCGTTGATGAGAGCAAAAAAACTAAATTTAGATTTTTATCTCTTGCAAAAAGCGCAAAAGCTCTTGGCAAATTTGATCTAGCCCTTAGCTTTAGAAGCTCATTTGCTAGTAAATTTTTGCTATTTTTTATAAATGCTAGGCAAAAAGCCATCTTTAAAAAGAGTAAAACCGTCCTTCATCAAGTGCTAAAATATGCAAATTTTGTCAAAGGCACCCTAAATTTGAGTGAAGCTTCTACCGACTTAAAGCTATATTTTACACCTCAAATTTCAGCTAAAAAAACACTAGCTCTAAATCCAGGTGCGAGCTACGGAAGTGCCAAAAGATGGTACCCAGAGTACTTTGCACAGGTGGCGCTAAATTTCAAAGATGAGTTTGAGATAGTTATATTTGGTGGAAAAGGCGAGCAAGAAATTTGTAAAAAAATTGAGCAAATTTTAAAAGAAAACGGTGTCGCTTGCCAAAATTTAGCCGGCAAAACAAGCCTCAAAGAGCTTTGCGAGCGCATAGCTGGGCTTAGTAAAAACGGCATATTTGTGACAAATGATAGCGGCCCTATGCACGTAGCTGCAGCCTTTCATGTGCCAACGATCGCTCTTTTTGGACCGACAAAATTTAGCGAAACATCGCCTTGGGGCAATGAATTTGCAAAAATAGTACATCTAAACTTAGAGTGCATGCCCTGTATGAAGCGAGTTTGTCCGCTAAAAACGCATGCTTGCATGAGAGATCTAAAGCCACAAATGGTGATAGATGAGATAAATTTATTAAGAAAAGAGAGTGGGATTTAGGATAAAAATATAAAAACGAGGCAGTTGCCTGCCCCGCTAGTTAGCATTAAGCCGACTTTTCTTTGAGATATTTGTTTATAAGAGTTGTGATCTCTTCGCCGTGTGGGAACCTTGACTCATCGTTTCCGATGCGATCTTTTTTAGAAAAGATAACGTTTCCATCAACCTCGACGATGAAATTTCCACCATCTCCTACAACCAACTCGACTCTTGCATCACTAAAGTTCGCTTTTATTTCATCTTCTACACGAGAAGCTACCGGACGATAGTTTCAAGAGTTGCAGTAAATAATTTTTACTTGCATGCTCTGTCCTTTCTTGTGAAATAAGCTTTGATTATATAAAATTTATCCTAACGAACAGATAACACGAGAAAGGATGATTTATGAAAAAGGTAGCTGTAATCCTAGCTGATGGTTTTGAGGAGATCGAGGCGCTAACCTCCGTCGATGTTTTACGTAGAGCAGGTGCGATAGCATCTATCGCTAGCTTAAAGGACGCACATGTTAGAGGTGCTCACAACATATTTGTAAAAGCTGATGTCACACTTCGCGAGGTGGAGGAGTTAGGCTACGATGCGATCGTGCTTCCAGGAGGTCTGCCTGGTGCAGAAAATCTTGCAAATGACGCCAAGCTAAGAGAAATTTTGCAAGCATTTGACAAAAAGGGCAAGCTAATTTGTGCCATTTGTGCCGCTCCTATGGTGCTTGAGCGAGCCGGAGTGCTTAAAGAGCATTTTGTTTGCTACCCTGGCTTTGAAGAAAATGTAAGAAGCGACAAAAGAGGCTACGTAAGCGATAAAAACGTGCTTAAAGATCAAAACATCATCACAGCAAAAGGGCCAGCATTTTCTATGGAATTTGCACTTTTTATAGTGAAAAATTTGCTTGGCGAAGAGAGCTATCTCAAAGTAAAAAGTGATCTACTTTATAAATAGTTTATAAAAAAATTGTAATTTTTTATTTAATTATTCTACTTAAACTTAAAGATAAATTTTGTTTAGTAATAGATATTATAATGCCCTAATGTTGCGATTTGTTGCATTTAAGGATGTTTTTTAAAAATTTGTAATATTTTTCTTGATTTTTACATCTTTTTGACGGAAATAAGCTATTATTTCTCTAATCGATCAGATCGATAATTTTTTTAAGGAATAATCCTGTGAATATTTATGTAGGAAATTTGTCGTATAGAACGACAGAGGCAGAGTTGAAGGAAGCTTTTGCACAATTTGGTGAAGTAAAGCGCGCAAAGATCGTAAAAGATAGAGAGACAGACCGCTCAAAGGGCTTTGGCTTTGTTGAGATGGATGATGCGAACGAGGGCCAAAAGGCTATCGACGCACTAAATGAAAAAGAACTTGGCGGACGCACTTTAAGAGTAAATGAGGCTAGACCAAGAGATTAACGACTATTTGCCACCATCTGGTGGCATAGTCTCTCGCATAGCTCCGACGCCAAGCGGCTACTTGCACGCTGGCAACGCCTATAACTTCATCTTGACTTATCTTTTGACGCGCTCACTAGGCGGCGTTTTACACTTAAGGATCGATGATTACGACCTTGGCAGATACCGACGCGAATTTGTTCAAAATATCTTTGATGTTTTAGAATTTTTGGGGCTTTGTTACGACAAAGGTGCCACAAGCGTTAGCGACTTTGAGCGTAATTTTAGCTTTAAAACAAGAGCCAAAAGATATGAAAACGCACTTGAAAAGCTAGATGAAATTTACATTTGTGAGTGCACAAGAGCCACCAAAGATGCCTATAAAAACGGCATTTACACTAAAATTTGCAAAGATAAAAAGCTAAAATTTATAAAAGATAAAACCGCCATCAGGCTAAGTGTTGATGAAAACGACGAGCTTGGCAGACAAGTGTCGGCGCAGATGGGCGATTTTGTCATTTATAAAAAGGATCTTACCCCAGCTTACAACTTCGCAAGCGTCATTGACGACGAGGATATGGGGGTAAATTTAGTCGTTAGAGGCGAGGACTTGCTGCCTTGCACGCTAGCTCAAAGATACCTTGCAAAAAGGCTAAATTTTGGCTTTTTAAATGCTAAATTTATCCATCACAAGTTACTTTTAGACGGAGCCAAAAAGCTTTCTAAAAGCTCGAAATCACCGCCAATAGATCTAAGCCAAAATCCTCAAATTTATTACAAAATGCTAGCAAGCGATCTTGGACTAAATTTAAACTCAGCGGATAAAATTTCAAACTTGCTTTATGAATTTAGGCTTAAAAATATGGCTGATTTATTACTAAATCGTACCTGAAACATTTATAAGCCTATTAAAATCATCAAATTTAAAGCTAAGCTCATCTTTAAACTCAGCTACTATCTCATCCTTGTTTTCGCTAAATTTTATCTCACAGCCCAGCAAAAGTCCTTTTACAAAAAGCTTGTGATCAAGCTCATAGGCACTTATACACTCATTTACTACACTAACTACTTCGCTTGCTAAAACTGGCTCCTTAAAGATGGCCTCAGCTCTAAACGCCACATACGCAGCACCTCCGTCGTAATCGATCTTATAATAGCTTATCCCCTCGCCAAGCGCCACGCAAGCAACTATGCTCAGTGTGTGACCGTTTATCTCTTCGTCTAGCTCAAGCTGTGCCGTGCTAAACGCATCAAGGCCAAATTTCTCGCCAAACTCACGCGCCCTGTTTGCAAGACCAATCAAGCGCTCGTCAAAGCCATTTACATTTTCATAGCCCCAAAGCCAAGTGTTTGACTAAAAGCTCTCAGAGCCGATAAACTGCATATCAAACTCTTTTTCATCAAAGTAAATTTTGCCACTTTCAAAGTCAGCCCGCCACTTGCTATCTTGCACCAAAAGCCTTAGCGCCCTCTTTTGAAGTAGCAATGACCTGCCAGCACAAGCACTTAGAAGCTGCGTCCAGCTACTTTTATCTATCCCGAGCTCATCTAAAAAATGGCTCTTTTTTTTAAAAATATCAAACATTTCTCGTCCTTAAATTTACGCCGAGGCAGCGAGCTTTTCTATCTCTTCGCCTACATCATCGCTTACGATAAACTCAGTCTTATAGATGAAAATTTCGCCAGTTGCTTCATTTTTTATCTTCAAAATTAGCCGTTTTTGATTATTTGGAGCATTTTTGCTAAAAACTAGCGAGTAAATTTGCTCTAGCTTTTGCCTGCTAAGCTCACTAAGGCTTAAAAGCACCTCTAGTTCGGCATACTCTCTTACCTTTTGAGGAGCGCTCGTCTCTTCGTTTTTGCTAAATTTAGAGTTTTGTTTTAGCTTTCTCGTTTTAAAGTCTAAATTTTGCGCATCTTCTAGGCTATAAACTTCATTTAAATTTGTCCTAACAAACTGGTCATCTCTAGTGATATTTATCCTAAAAGCATAAGGCAGGTCGCGTTTAGCCTCGTCTTTTACGATATCTTCGATGTTGCCAAGCTCCCTTTCAAAGACAGCGATCTCGATGTTGCCGTGAAAGTCCAGCACATTTATGGTGCCCATTTTCTTGCCGCTTTTTGTGATCCTTGTGCTAAAGTCCTCTATCTTGCCAACTACCAAAATTTCAGCGCTTTGTGGTAAGCTCTCAAACTCCGAGCTTAGCGTGTATTTGATCTTATTTATCTCATCTTTATAGTCATCTAGCGGATGGCCTGAGAGGTAGATGCCAACGCTCTCTTGCTCAAATTTTAAGATCTGCTTGATGTCAAATTCATCATTTATAGTGACAAAATTTATCTTCACATCATTCATACTATCATCTTCGCCAAAGAGGCTTTCGGCTGCATTTTTACGTATCTGAGCTGCATTTTTGCAAGCTTCTACGATATTTTCTACATTTTGCAAAAGCATCTTGCGGCTAAAGCCAAACTCATCAAAGCATCCAGCTTTTATAAGGCTTTCAAAGACCTTTTTATTGACCTTAAATGGATCGATCCTTGAGACAAAGTCATCCATGCTCTTAAACTCGCCCTTTGCGTCACGCTCAGCGATGATGTTTTCTATAGCCGCTCCGCCAACGCCTTTAATCGCTCCAAGTCCAAATATAATGCCGTCATGATCACCATTTTTAACGACGCTAAATTCTTTGGTTGATTTATTGATAGATGGTGGCAAAGTATCGATGTTTATGCGTTTTATCTCATCGATGTAGCGAACGATCTTATCGACGTTGCTCTCCTCGCTCGTTAGAAGTGCCGCCATAAATTCAGCCGGATAGTAAGCCTTCAGATAAGCCGTCTGAAATGTAACATAAGCGTAAGCTGCGGAGTGAGACTTGTTAAAGCCATATCCTGCAAATTTAACGATCAACTCGAAAAGATCGTCCGCTTTTTGACCATTTAGCCCTTTTGCTTCAGCACCTTTTACAAACTCGCCCTTTAGCCTGTCCATCTCTTCTTTGATCTTTTTACCCATCGCACGGCGCACAAGGTCCGCCCCACCAAGGCTAAAGCCACCTATAGCTTGCACGATCTGCATGACTTGCTCTTGATAGACGATGACGCCGTATGTTGGCGCAAGGATCGGCTCAAGCTCCTTAAATGCGTATGTTATCTCTGCCTCGCCATGTTTTCTTTTGACGAAGTCATCAAGCATGCCACTCTCCATCGGTCCTGGGCGATATAGTGCTAGCATCGCGACGATATCCTCAAAGCAGTCTGGGCGCAGGCTAGTTCCTAGCTTTCTCATACCCTCGCCCTCTATCTGAAAGATGCCGATGGCTTGGCCACTTTGTATCATTTTATAAACGCCAGAGTCGTTTTTATCGACCTGCTCCCAGATGATGTCCCTGCCGGTGCGCTGTTTAACGAGCTTTATCGCATTATCGATAACCGTTAGCGTCTTAAGGCCAAGAAAGTCAAATTTGATAAGATCAACGTCTTCAAGGTATTTCAGGCTATACTGCGTGACGTAGCGATCTTCTGGGCTGTTTGGCTGGCGAAATAGCGGGGTTTTGTTCCAAAGCTCTTCGTTTGAGATGACAACACCTGCTGCGTGCTGGCCGGCATTTCTGTTTAGCCCCTCAAGATCAAGGGCAAATTTCCAAATTTTAGCCGCCTTTGGATTTTGACTTATTAGCTCAGCTATCTTTGGCTCTTTCTCATAGGCGTCTTTTAGCGTGATATTTAGCTCATCAGGGATGAGCTTTGCCATCGCATCAGCCTCCGCATAAGGCATATCACAAACCCTAGCGACGTCTCTAATTACACCTTTTGCGAGCAATTTACCAAATGTAATAACGCCAGCAACGTTAAATTTGCCATATTTTTGCGTGACGTAGTCGATGATCTCGCCGCGTCTGCTTTGGCAAAAATCCACGTCGATATCTGGCATGCTAACGCGCTCTGGGTTTAGAAACCTCTCAAAAAGTAGGTTATATGGGATAGGATCAAGGTCAGTGATCTTTAGCGAGTAAGCGACCAAGCTACCAGCAGCAGATCCTCGTCCTGGGCCAACTGGCACACCTCTACGCTTTGCTTCATTGATAAAGTCCCAAACGATCATCATATACCCTGGGAAATTCATTTTATTGATGATGCCGATCTCTATCTCAAGGCGCTTTCTATACTCTTCGTGTAAATTTTCAGGGACAAATTTCAGCCTCTCTTCAAGACCTTTTCTGCACTCATACTCGAAAAATACAGCGTCATTTTTGAAGCTATATCTGTTTTCTGGCTCTGGGAGGGTCAAATTTCTCTCCTTAGCGCACTCAAGAGTAAATTTAAAATTTGGCGGAGTTGGGTTGCCAAGCTTGATCTCAAGATTGCACTTATCCACGATCTCTTGGGTGTTTTCTATCACTTCAGGGATGTCTAAGAAAAGCTCATTCATCTGCTCTTTGCTTTTGACAAAAAACTCATGAACGCTGTGGCGAAGGCGGTTTGGATCATCTAATGTTTTGTTCATCGCGATGCACATAAAAACCTCGTGTGCGTCGGCTCGCTCCTTGTAAGTGTAGTGAGTGTCGTTTGTAGCGATAACCTTGATGCCAGTCTCTTTTGCTATACGCAAGATATCATCGTCTATGCGCCTTTGATCGCCGATGCCGTGGCGCATGATCTCAAGGTAAAAGTCATCTCCAAAAATTTCTTTGTACTCAAGCGCGACCTCTTTTGCCCGCTCATAGCCTTTAGCGCCAAATTTAACGTTACGGTCGCTTAAATTTAGATGCCAGCTCACCTCGCCCTGCAAGCAAGCAGAGCTGCAAACTAGCCCCTCGCTGTGCTCTTTTAAGATTTTTTTATTGATACGAGGATAGTAGTAAAAGCCCTCTATGTAGCTCATGGAGCTAAGATACATCAAATTTTTATAGCCAGTCTCGTTTTTGGCGATTAATATAAGGTGAAAACGCTGTTTGGTGCTCTTATCATCGAGCTGCTCGCCGTTATGCACATAAGCTTCGATGCCAATTAGCGGTTTTATCCCATTTTTTTTCATCTTTTTGTAAAAATCAATCGCGCCAAACATGTTGCCGTGATCCGTGATCGCTGCTGCTGTGTCGCCTCTGTCATGGAGCATGTGGGCTAGCTCTTCTATCTTGTTTGCTCCGTCTAGTAGGGAGTATTCGGTGTGTAAATGTAGGTGCGTAAAGCCAGAATTTTCACTCATTTGTTATCCTTTTTAATGAGTGGATTTTACAAAATTTTGGCTAATAAGGCGCTTGATGAAAGCTTAATAGGAGCTTTAAAATTTAGAGTTTTGCGGTTTTTTTCCAAGTAAGGTGCACGGTCATGCCACCGCACTACACAATTTAGCGTCTAGCAAATTTTAAAATTTCATGAACGAGCAATTTCGGCTCTAAAATTTGAGCTAAGCTGTAAGCGAAGCCAAATTTTAGTAGTC
>CAUUIN010000067.1:0-8551 GCA_963545295.1 uncultured Campylobacter sp.
AATAGACGCTTAAGCGAACTTAGTGCATTGCCTAAGATGAAAAATGACACTAGTATTGCGCAGCTTTTAAAAGAGAAGGGCTTTACTAGGCGTGATTTTATGAAGTGGGCTGGTGCGATGACAGCTTTTATGGCACTCCCAAGTGCGATGACACCGATGGTTGCTCGTGCTGCAGAGCTAAGCGACAGACTCCCCGTGATATGGCTCCATATGGCTGAGTGTACAGGCTGTAGCGAGAGCTTACTAAGGACCGACGCTCCAAGCATAGATAGCCTTATATTTGACTACATAAGCCTTGAATACCACGAAACTATCATGGCAGCTGCTGGCTGGCAGGCTGAAGAAAATTTAGAGCATGCGATAGAAAAATATAAAGGCAGATACATCCTGCTAGTTGAGGGCGGTGTCCCAACTGGAGCGACTGAGCACTTTTTAACAGTCGGACCTCACGGCACTAGCGGCAAAGATCACGCTGTAAATGCCTCTGCTAACGCGGCTGCTATCTTTGCCATTGGCACCTGTTCTAGCTTTGGTGGTATCCAAGCAGCTAAGCCAAATCCAACAAATTCAGTCAGTCTTTCAAAAGTTACTGATAAGCCCGTCATAAACGTGCCAGGCTGTCCTCCAAGTGAGAAAAACATCGTTGGTAACGTGCTTCACTACTTGTTGTTTGGTACTTTGCCTGCACTTGATGTTTATAATAGACCAAAATGGGCTTATGGCTTAAGAATTCACGATCTTTGCGAAAGACGTGGCCACTTTGATGCAGGCGAATTTGTCCAAGCATTTGGCGATGAAGGCGCAAAAAATGGCTACTGCTTATACAAAGTAGGTTGCAAAGGCCCATATACATTTAATAACTGCTCACGCGAGAGATTTAACCAACACACGTCATGGCCAGTTCAGGCAGGTCACGGCTGTATAGGCTGCTCTGAGCCAGACTTCTGGGATACGATGGGACCATTTGAAGAGCCTATGGCGGATAGGCTATTTGACACTGTTTTGGGGCTTGGCGCTGATAATGTAAGCGACAAGATCGGCATTGGCATTTTAGCACTTGCTGGTGTTGGTATAGCAGCTCACGCAGCGCTAGCATGTATGAGTAAAGATAAAGAATAAGGCGAAAAAATGAGCGAAAAAAGAATAGTAATAGACCCTATAACACGTATCGAGGGGCACTTAAGAATAGAAGTCGTAGTAGATGAAAACAACGTTGTAAAAGAGGCTTACTCTGGCTCAACTCTTTGGAGAGGCTTAGAGCAGATAGTAAAAAACAGAGACCCAAGGGACGCTGGCTTTTTCATGCAAAGAATTTGTGGCGTTTGTACATATTCGCACTACCGCGCAGGTATAGTCGCGGTTGAAGACGCTCTTGGTATCAAGCCTCCATTAAATGCTGAGCTAACTAGAACACTTATGAACGCAGCCCTTTATCTTCACGATCACATCGTGCATTTTTATCAGCTTCACGGCATGGACTGGGCGGACGTCGTCTCTGCATTAAGTGCTGATGTGCATAAGGCTAGCGAAGAGGCGTTTAAATACATAAGCACGCCATTTGCCACTGGAGCTGATAAGCTAAAAGAGGTAAAAGAGAGAGTTGAAGCCTTTGTTAAAAAGGGCAACCTTGGACCATTTGCCAACGCATACTGGGGACATAGCACATATAAATTTACGCCAGAGCAAAACCTGATCGTCCTCTCTCACTACCTAGAGTGCCTAAGGATCCAAAGGACAGCAGCTCAGATGATGGCTATCTTTGGTGCGAAAAACCCACATCCACAAAGCCTAACAGTTGGTGGCGTAACCTGCGTGATGGATCTACTTGATCCAGCTAGAATGGGCGAATATATGAGTAAATTTGCCGAGATCAAAGAATTTGTAGATAGAGCTTACTATCCAGATATTTTAATGGCGGCTAAGGCTTATGCAAACGAGCCAAGCGTTCTAAACGATGTTGGCGTATCAAATTTATTCTGCTATGATGAGTTTTTGATCGGCAAAAATGACCATCTATTTAAAGGCGGCATCATCTTAAATGGCGATCTTAGCAAAGTCTATGATATTAACGAGGACAAGATCACAGAAGAGGCGACAAGAGCTTGGTATAAAAATGACAAAGCACTTCATCCATATGATGGCGAGACAGAGGCAAACTACACAGGCCTTGTCGATGGCGAGAGCGTAAACGCCGAGGGCAAGCTAGCTCACATCAAGCTCTTTGATACAAAGGGTAAATATAGCTGGATCAAAGCGCCAAGATATGATGGTATGCCTATGCAAGTAGGACCGATCGCTAGCATCGTGATAAACTACGCTAAAGGCAACGAAAGAGTTAAAAAGGTAGTTGATGAGTTTTTAGAAAAGAGTGGCTTGCCACTAAATGCAGTATTTTCAACTCTAGGCAGAACGGCTGCTCGTATGCTTGAAGCAAAGGTAGTTACAGAGCACACAATGGACGCATTTAATGCCTTGATCGAAAATTTAAAAACAGATCAAGAGACCTGCACAAAATATGTCATAGATAATAGCAAAGAGTACAAAGGCCACTTCAAAGGCAATGCCCCAAGAGGCGCGCTAAGCCACTGGTGCCGCATAAAAGATGGCGTCATCTCAAACTGGCAAGCAGTCGTGCCAAGCACTTGGAACGCCTCTCCAAAAGACGCCAAAGGTCAAATGGGAAGTTACGAGGCGTGTCTGATAGGCTTAAAGATCGCTGATCTTTCAAAACCACTTGAGATAATACGAAAAATTCACTCTTACGATCCTTGCATCGCGTGTGCCGTGCATGTTATGGATACGAAGGGAAATGATTTGAGTACTTATAAGATAAATCCAAATTTGTAAGGAGAAAAGATGTCACATAAAAATCCTGACAGGATCAGCGAATACGAATTCTCCATCGGCGTTAGGCTGACACACTGGATTAGGTTTGTAGCTATCACGCTTTTAGTGGTTAGTGGCTACTATATCTCATATGGTTTTATGAGTCCAGAGATCGCGAGCGAGCCTACAAATTTCATGCAAGCAAAGTGGCGTTTGGCGCACCAGGTCGCTGGCTTTGTGCTAATAGCGGTATTTATCTTTAAATTTTATCTATTTGTCTTTGATAAACACAGCAAAAAAGAGCGGATTAGTGTGCTTGACTTTTTAAGTCCAAAAGTTTGGATAGCGCAGATAAAGTATTACATTTTTATGGGACCGCACCCGCATTTAAGGGGCGTCTATAACCCATTGCAGTTTGCCTCATATTTTTTCTTTTATGTCATCTTGGCACTCATCTGCCTAACTGGCCTAGTGCTCTACGCTCACGTTTATCACAATGGACTTGGCGGAGCGATCTATGAGCCAGCGAGATACTTTGAAGAGCTTATGGGCGGATTAGCAAATGTTAGAACGATACATAGAATTTGTATGTGGATCATCATGATATTTGTGCCTATTCACGTTTATATGGCGATATTTAACGCCGTTAAAGGCAAAGATGGAGCGATGGACGCCATCGTTAGTGGCTATAAATTTGTAAAAGAACACTGATGAGAGTGCTTGTTCTTGGCATTGGCAACGTGATGTTTGCTGATGAGGGCATAGGCGCTCACTTTGTAAATTTGATGGCTAAAAACTACAAATTTACAAGCTCTAAAAACGAGCTTACACTAATGGACGGGGGCACTTTAGCCCTCGCCCTAACTCACATAATAAGCGAATTTGACTATCTTATCGTCGTTGATTGCATTAGTGCAAATGGCGCAAGTGTGGGCGATGTTTATTTTTTCGACTTTTTAAACGTACCAAATTTTATCAGCTGGGACGGCTCGGCTCACGAGATCGAGATGCTTCAAACCCTTCATCTAATGGAGCTTGCAGGCGATAGGCCGACAACTAAGATATTAGGCATCGTTCCTAGCCGCATAGTCTCATCAAATTTTAGCCTCTCAGATGAAGTGATAAAAGCTTCTAAAATCCTAGAAAAAACGCTGCTTGAACATTTAAAAGAGCTTGATTTTGAGTGCGAAAAGGTGGCAAATTTCACACTAAATGATGTCGTTGATGACTACGCCAAAAAAGGTTTAAAATGATACTTGCTTTTAAATTTGACTGCTTTAAAGACCCAGCCTTTTTAGTGCCATTTTTACGCTCATTAGCTAGCACGCTTAAGTACAGCGTAAGGTGCAAAAACGATCAAATTTGCCTAAAAGTAAGTGGTTCAAAGGAGGAGCTTAGCGTCCTAGCTGACAGAGCAAGCACCATCTTGCCTTATAGCCTTTTTATAAAGCATAGCGAGGTTTGCGTAGCAGATGAGCTTGACGTGGCAAGTGAGATTAAAAAGATAAAATTTGGCACGCTTAGTCCATCTCAAGCTGTGGCATTTTTGGATAATGGCAAGGCTACTTTAAACGAAAGTGGCATGCTTACTTGGAGTAAATTTGATGGCGAGATAAGGCTTGATAATTTTAATGAAAAGCTTCAAGCTTGCCTAAATTTGCTAAAAAATGGCAAAAGTATTTGCATAGAGCAAGATGAAAATTTATATGAAATTTCTCTTGGGGTAAAATTTGACGCAAATTTCTTAATGCCTACAAATTTAAAACAACTACCAAAAATTTTCATCGCTGATGATAGGGCGCAAATCGCACTTGCTAGCTTTGAAAAGCCGATTTTAAGCCTAAAAACGACAGCCATTTATAGGCAAAACCACGAAGACGCACCGCTATTTTTTGACGTGATGGCGCCAAATGATCTTTTTCTTTACGCCGTTTGCGAGCAGCTAGAAAAGAGTGGGGCGAGCTTTTTAAGCGTTAGTGTAAAAGAGCAAAAAAATGCCCTTTCAAGGCTAGTCTTGCTTGAAAATAGCGCACTTTTAAGCCCATTTTTTTACGCTAAAAACGAGAAATTTGAGCTTAAAAACGATAGCGAGATAGCGCTTGGGCTAAAATTTAGTAAATTTAGCGATGATGAAATTTGCCTGCTTTCAAAATCAAGCAAAACGCAGCTTCTCTTTTTACCTAAATTTAGTAGCTTTGAAGAAATTTATGAGCTTATAAGAGCCGATGAGGGTGGCGAAAGACTACTTGAAAACTTCAGCAAAGAGCGCGACCTGCCAAGTGGGAAATTTAGCTCAAACGCTAGCTTTTTCTCGCTATTTTGCATAGCTGGACGCTTGCTTGGCTTAAGCAAGGAGTTTGAAAAAGCAGGGGAGAATTTGCTTCTTATGGCAGCTGATTTTGGTGCTCAAAAGGGCGTTAGGATCGATTACAAGATGAAAGATGACTTTGGTTTAGACGGGGTTAAGTTTGTAAAAAGTATTATTTCATTTATCCTTGCTGGCGCTGGAGAGAAGAATATCAGCTTTGGTTGCACCGAGTCTTTGGCGCATTTTTTGAGCGATTTTAGCTATGAAAAACGAGATAAATTTAACATTAAAAATGTTACTTTAAGCGGGGATTTATTTTATAATAAGGTAGTTAGCAACTTGATAAAAAAGCACCTAAACCCAAATATAAAAACAAATTTTGACCCCGGATTTGGCATTGAGATCAAGCTTTAGATACGAGATCAAAGGCTTAGTTCAAGGTGTGGGCTTTAGGCCTTTTGTCTATACTTTGGCGCATAAATTCGGCCTTGTTGGTGAAATTTACAATGATGATGAGGGCGTGAAGCTAAATTTTAGCGGAGAAGATGCCAGCTTTTTGGCTTTTGAAAAAGAGCTTTATGAGAAGCTGCCAGCCCTTGCTAGGATCGATGAGCTTAGTAAATTTAAGATAGATAAAATTTATGAAAAGCTTGAGATCATCGCCTCAAAAAGTGCGACCAAGCAAGCGCCTATCTTGCCTGATTTTGCCCTTTGTGACGACTGCTTGCACGAGTTTTATGATCCCACAAACCCGCGCTACAAATATCCATTTATAAACTGCACCAACTGCGGGCCTAGATTTTCCATCATCAAAGCCTTGCCTTATGACAGAGTAAATACTACGATGAATGAGTTTAAGATGTGCGAGCTTTGCGAGAGCGAGTATAAAGACCCGCTTAATCGCCGCTATCACGCAGAGCCGATCTCTTGCCCAAACTGCGGGCCAAAGCTCTATCTAAAAGATAAATTTGGCAAAGTCTTGGCTAGTGAGAACGAAGCAGCAAAGCAGGCGGCTAATCTCATAAATGAGGGCAAAATTTTAGCTATTAAAGGCCTTGGTGGCTTTCATCTAGTATGTGACGCGACAAATGAAGCGGCAGTTTGCGAGCTAAGAGCGAGAAAACACCGCCCAAGCAAGCCCTTTGCGCTGATGAGTAAAAATTTGCAAAATGCTAGAAAAATAGCGCAAATTTCAGAAGCGGAGGCTAGGCTTTTAAACTCAAATTTAAAGCCTATCGTCTTGCTTGAAGCAAAAAATGGCTCAAATATCGCAAAAAGCGTCGCTCCAAATTTAAATAAGCTTGGCATTATGCTTGCATTTAGCGGCATACATCTTTTGCTTTTTGACCATCTCAAGCACGACATCATCGCAACTAGTGCAAACATCTCAGGCGAAGTTGTGATAAAGGACGAGAGCGAGCTAAGAGAAAAGCTAGGCGACGTGATAGATTTTTACCTTGATCACGACCGCGAAATTTACTCGCCAAGTGACGATAGCATCGCATTTTGCGTCGGCGATGATGTGATATTTACAAGAACAAGCCGTGGCTTAAATCCAAATTTCATCCATACAAATTTCAAGCAAAAAGGGACATTTTTAGCCCTTGGAGCGGAGCTAAAAAGCTCGTTTTGCATCTACAAAGACGGACTTTTGATGATCAGCCCATATATCGGCGATCTAAAAAACGTGGCGACTTTTGATAGATTTAAGGACATTTTTACCCTTTTTGAAACGACTTACGATCTAAAAATAGACAAGGTCATAGCTGATCTGCATCCAAATTTTTTAAATACAAAATGGGCAAAAGATCAGGGCTTTGAGCTAGTTCATCTGCAACACCACTACGCACATCTGCTAAGTGTGATCTTTGAAAATGAGCTCTCAGACAAAGAGTATCTTGGCTTTTGCTTTGACGGCACTGGATACGGGGAGGAGGGCAAAATTTGGGGTGGCGAGGTCTTTAGGCTGGATAGTAAGGGCTATGAGAGAGTTTATCACTTTGATGAATTTAACCTATTTGGTGGCGAAAATAGCATAAAAAATATCTATTTGATTGCGTATTCTATTATTTTGAAGTATCAGCTTGAAGACGAAGCGAGTAAATTTCTAATAAATTTTGATGAAAAATTGCTTAGAAATTTCAAGATGATGGAGCAAAAGGGACTAAATTTAGTAAAAACTAGCTCGCTTGGTAGGATATTTGACGCATTTGGTGCGATTATTTGTGGCATATCTTACTCGAGTTTTGAGGGCGAGAGTGGTATGAGACTTGAGGCACTTTATGATAAAAATTTAGATGTGTGTTACAAATTTAGCCTAAATGACGGAGTTATCGGCTTTAAAGAGGCCTTTAAAAATGCTCTAAAAGATGAGCCAAGAGTGGCTGCTACGGCATTTATAAATGGCATAGCTGATATTATTTTTGAAATTTCTAAAAATGAGAAAAAAGATGTTTTACTAAGTGGTGGCGTCTTTCAAAATAAGACTTTGCTTGAGCTTATTTACAAAAAATTTACAAATGCAAATTTGAAATTTTATATCAATAAAAAATTCTGTAGTAACGATTCTAACGTAAATTTAGGGCAAATTTATTATTATTTATCCACATTTTCTAATAAGTGATGTATAATAATTTTAAACGGTAATCAAACAAGAAAAGGAGCAGAAAATGGATAATGTTATACGCTTTAGTGTTTCTTTACCTAGTCAATTACTAGATGAACTAGATAGAAAAGTTAGCGAACAAGGCTACGCTTCTAGGAGTGAATTTACGAGGGATTTGATCCGTGAAAAGATTGTAAATGATAGCTGGAAGGACGCTAGCGAAGAGTTGATCGGAGTTTTGACGCTCATTTATGTGCACCATCACAACGATTTGGTGAATAAAAAAATGGATATCGAGCATGATTCTGATGTGAATATCATCTGTACAAATCACGTTCATATCGATCACTTCAACTGTTTAGAAACGATCTCTTTAAAGGGCGAAGCGGAGAAAATAGAGCGCTTTGCCGATAGAATCGCTGGGCTAAAAGGTGTTAAATTTGCCAAACTCACAAAGGCTGCTGTGCCTAAATTTTAGCGTACAAGCTTACGTGAGATAGGATTTTAACGAGTAAAGCGAGCGACTTTTGAAGCTTTTGCTTATCGTATTTTTCTTTCAAATGTTTTTAAGCAGTTTTCGTAGTCCATTTTTGCAAATTGATATGGGGCTTTGAGTTTTTGCCCTTAAAGCTCTCATATCCTTTTGTAAATGATAGTTTGATGGCCGTTTCTTCTTTTTACTTGGGTTTTGGCTAAAGCTAAAGTTTAAAGCAAGCTTAAAGCCCTGCCCAAGTAACCCCTTTAAATTTATGGCAAAAACGCAAATCTTATCATATAATACTCTCAAATTTTCACGCCTTTAGCCTTGTTTT
>CAUUIN010000068.1:0-8149 GCA_963545295.1 uncultured Campylobacter sp.
GCAATAGTTTTTGCTATGATCTTTATCTCCAGCCAAAGTGACCAGTGCTTTATGTAGTAAAGATCATACATGAGTTTTTGCTTAGCATCAAGTGCATTGGCGCCATAAGGGTAGTTTACTTGTGCCCAGCCGGTGATGCCAGGTCGGACGATGTGGCGTTCATTGTAGTAAGGGATCTTTTTTTCATAGTCGCGCACTAATATATCCCATTCTGTACGTGGTCCTATTAGGTGCATATCACCACGAAATACATTGATACATTGAGGTATTTCATCCATTCTAGTCTTGCGCATGAATTCGCCAAATTTAAATACTCTTGTGTCGTTTCTTTGCGTATATGGGTTATGTTCTGAGTTTTCATGCATCGTTCTAAATTTATAGCATTTAAATATTTTAGTATCTAGCCCAACCCTGTTTTGCAAAAAGTAAAGGCTACCAGGGGACTGCTCATCTATCTTTTTCTTTACGTAAAATTTAAGTATAAAAAGTATCACAAGAAGCATCGAGCAGCTTACATAGTCGATCATGCGTTTTAAGGCGTATTCAAGGGCATTATAAGGCTTGATGTCGTTTAAAAAGTTTAAATTTTCGCCATTTTCTGGGATGTAGCACTTTTGCAGATAAATTTCTAAAAAGCTCTCCACATTTAGAAATTTGATCTTTTTATACTTCGTCTTAAACTGCAAAAGCGTGAGAAATCTCACTAGCTTGCCATCAACTGGCTTTTGGGTATTTAGCACGATTAGCCTTTGATCGCCTGATTTTATGAGATTTTCTAGTGCGCTTCGAAGAGCTTTTGCGTCGCTAGTTTCTGTGGATAGAAAATTTACCTGGCCAAATTTCTTCCTAAGCTTTTCTAGCTCGAGTTTGGTGAAAGTATATTTTTCGCCAAGGATGATCATAGGCCTATCCCTTTATCTTTATTTTAAATTTGCATTATAAAATTCGTCTAATTATACCCAAACGTGCTAATTGCATTTTTAAAAAAAGAGTTAAGGTTAAAATATGTCTCATAAATTTCTTGCTGTGGTTGTTTTGGCGCTGATCTGTGCCATTTCTTTTGCACTTTCAAACACGCTTCTAGCTAAATTTCATACTAGCCCACTCATCATCTCGATCATTCTTGGCGCCATTTTTGCAAATTTCTTCCCAAAACAAACGCAAACTATAAAATCAAGCGGCGTCGTAGCGATCGCTGGTAAGCAAATTTTAAGGCTTGGCATCATACTTTTTGGCTTTAACATAAGCCTTAGCCAGATCGCAAGTGTCGGCACTCTAGGCGTGATATACGCAGCTTTTATGGTCTTTGCGACCTTTGCTTTTGCCATGGTTGGCGCTAAATTTTTGGGGCTTAGCAAGGATAGTGCCGTGCTTATTGGCTCAGGGGCAAGTATATGTGGCGCAGCTGCTGTTATGGCTACGCAAAATGAGATAAAAGCAGACGCAAACAAGCTTGCTATCGCCATTTGCACGGTGGTTCTCTTTGGGACGATTGGCATGTTTATCTATCCATTTATCGCTAAATTTCTAGCTCTCACGCCTCAGCAAACTGGCTTTTTTATCGGCGGCTCACTTCACGAAGTAGCCCATGTAGTGGCAGCCTCAGCAGCATTTGATGGTACTGCAAGCAGCACTGCCGTCATCATAAAAATGCTTCGCGTCATTATGCTAGTGCCATTTTTGTTTTTGCTAAATTTCTTAAATTTAAGCCAAAATAGCGGCGGCTCAAAGCTAAAGAGCATACCATGGTTTGCGCTATTTTTCCTAGTGGCGATCTGCGTTAGGTCTTTGCCATTTTTCCCTGAAAATTTGGTGCAAATTTTAAAGCTTTTAGCAAGCATTTGCCTTTGCGTGGCGATGTGTGCGTTGGGATTTGGGGTAGATAGAAGTATATTTAAAGCGACGGGCAAAAAGCCATTTTTGTTAGCGTTTTTTTATATTTTTATGGCTTATTTGCTCATCGCTCGTCTTTGTCAAGACTCTTTGCTAGTTTTTAACTTTTGCAAAAACTCTTCGATGTTGTATTTTGCCCTGTAAGCTGGGCTTAAAAGGTGTATCAAGATGTCGCCAAGATCCATCACGATCCAATCAGGCGAGCTTTCAGTGCCTATAAATTTCTCTCCAAGGGGCTTTAGCTCCTCTTTTAGATCCTCGCTTAGCGAGTAAGCGTGCCTTTCGCCAAGTGTAGTAGCGATAACTACGGCCTTTACGAAATAATCATCCCCACTCATATCAAAAACTTGTATCTCTTCGGCCTTTTTTGCGTCTAAAACCTTAACTATACTTTCGGTGCGCTCTTGCATCGATCTCTCTTGCATCTTTAATCCTTGGTAAAAATTTATAATTTCATCTTTTATCTTGCTAGGCAGCTCATCAAGCCCCTTTTGATGCCTGATCTGCGACGAGCTAACATCCACGTGCACGTCCATTTTTTGTAAATTACGTGGAATTTCTATGTGATTGCGCTTAGCGATCACAAACTGCACTAAATTTTTTAACTCCTCGTAGCCATGCCACTTATCAAGCGTGGCTAGGTGGTCTGCGCCTATTATGAGATAAAATTTCTCTATCTTGAATTTCTCATACAAATACTTAACCGTCTCTATGGTAGGCACTGGGCGAGCTAAATTTATCTCATAGTCTGAGATCTCGACCTTATCGAGGCCGCCCCAAATTTCTCTTATCCACTTTAGGCGAAGCTCTGGTGGAGCTGAAAATTCGCTCTTAAAGGGACTTATAAAAGTTGGCATGATGATGAGCTTGTCGATATCAAGGCCACTTAGTGCCATTTTCACAATGCTATCGTGACCTAAATGAACCGGATCAAAGCTCCCGCCAAAAAGTGCTAACTTCATCTATTAAAGTGCCTTGTTTATATTTGTTTTAAAATTCTTTTTTGTAGAATTAGGCGTAATTATATCAAAAGGAGCTAAGATGTCAGTTAAAGTAGCAATAAACGGCTTTGGGCGTATCGGTAGGTGTGCCGCTCGTATTATTTTAGAGCGAGACGATGTTGAGCTTGTCGCTATTAACGACACCGCAACAAGAGATATGACGAGGTATTTGCTCAAATACGACAGCGTGCATGGCGAATTTAAGCAAGACGTTAAGGTGATAAGCGACGAATTTATAGAGGTAAATGGCAAAAAGATAAGAGTTTTTTCTACAAGAGATCTAAACGAGCTTAGCTACGCAGACTACGGCGTAGACGTGGTTTTAGAGTGTACTGGCAAGTTTTTAACCACTGAAAAATGCGAACCATATCTAGCTCGCGGCGTCAAAAAAGTCGTCATGAGTGCTCCTGCAAAAGACGACACAGCGACCTTTGTAGTCGGCGTAAACGACGATAAATACGCAGGTGAAGCGATCGTTTCAAACGCAAGCTGCACCACAAACGGCCTAGCTCCAGTGGCAAAAGTCTTAAACGACAAATTTGGCATCGTAAAAGGGCTAATGACCACTATCCACGCATATACAAACGGCCAAAGCCTAGTTGATGTAAAGGCTAAAGACTTCCGCCGCTCACGTGCCGCAGCGCTAAATATCGGACCTACAACAACAGGAGCTGCAAAAGCTATCGCAAAAGTGCTTCCAGAGCTAAGTGGCAAACTACACGGACAAGCCGTCCGCGTGCCAGTGGCAAACGTATCAATGGTTGATCTAACGGCAGTTTTAAAAAGACCAGCTAGCAAAGATGAGATAAACGAGGCGTTTAGAGCGGCTGCCAAGACGAATTTAAAGGGAATTTTATTTGTTGATGATGACTACAGAGTTAGCAGCGACTTTTGCACAAGCACCTTTAGCAGCATCGTAGCTAGCGACACTACGCAGGTTATCGCTGATGATATGGTGAAGGTCTTTGCGTGGTATGACAACGAGTGGGGCTACTCAACAAGACTTGTTGATCTTGCTAAGATCGTGGCTACAAAGTAAATTTAAAGGGTGAAAAATGAGTGATATTTTATCGATCAACGACCTTGAGCTTAATGGTGCAAAAGTCTTTATAAGGTGCGATTTTAACGTGCCTATGGACGAGTTTTTAAACATCACTGATGACCGCAGGATCCGCTCGGCGATACCAACTATCCGCTACTGCCTCGATAACGGCTGCAGCGTGGTTTTGGCTAGTCACTTAGGGCGTCCAAAAAACGGCTATGAAGAGAAATTTTCACTTCAAGGAGTGGCTAAGAGGCTATCAAGACTGCTTGATAGGGAGGTGATATTTGCCGAGGACGTTATCGGCACAGACGCTAAAACAAAGGCTGCGGCTCTAAAAGCTGGCGAAATTTTGATGATAGAAAACTTACGCTTTGAAAAGGGCGAGACTAAAAACGACGAGGCTTTGGCAAAAGAGCTTTCAGGATTTGGCGAATTTTACATTAATGACGCATTTGGTGTTTGCCACAGGGCTCACGCATCGGTCGAGGCGATCACTAAATTTTACGATGAAAAGCACAAGGCGGCGGGATTTTTACTACAAAAAGAGATAAATTTCGCTCAAAATTTGATAAAACATCCATCACGTCCATTTGTCGCAGTCGTAGGCGGCAGTAAGGTAAGTGGCAAGCTTCAAGCACTACATAACCTTCTGCCACGCGTTGATAAGCTGATAATTGGCGGCGGCATGGCATTTACATTTTTAAAATCACTTGGCGAAAACATCGGAAATTCACTCCTTGAAGAAGAGCTCATTAAAGATGCAAGACAAATTTTACAAAAAGGCAAAGAGCTAGGTGTTAAAATTTACCTGCCAGTAGATGTCGTCGCAGCTCAGACATTTTCAGCTGAAAGCGCTGTAAAATATGTCCCTGCTCAAGAAATTCCAAACGGCTGGATGGGGCTAGATATCGGGCCAGCATCGATTAGACTTTTTAAAGAGGTCATCGCCGATGCGCAAACCATCTGGTGGAACGGACCTATGGGCGTTTTTGAGATGGATAAATTTAGCAAAGGTAGTATCAAAATGAGCCACGCTATCATCGACACTCACGCAACTACGGTCGTTGGTGGCGGCGATACAGCTGACGTGGTCGAGCGCGCAGGGGATGCTGATGAGATGACATTTATCTCAACTGGTGGTGGTGCAAGCTTAGAGCTCATAGAAGGCAAAGAGCTACCAGGCATAAAGCCGCTTAGAAAAGAGGAGTAGGCCTTGAAAATTCTAGCGAATTTAAAGTGCAACCACACAAGAGAGAGCTTTAGAGAGTACGCAAAAATTTTAGATGCAAATTTAAACGCAAATGACGATGTGAGCGTATTTGCTCCAGCTAGTGCCTTTGATGAGAAAAGGCATATTTTTAGACTTGGAGCGCAGAATTTCTACCCTTGCGAGAGTGGGGCATTTACAGGCGAGATCGGCAAGGCGATGCTTGATGAATTTGACATCAAAGATGTGCTGATCGGCCACTCTGAGAGGCGTGAAATTTTAAAAGAGAGCGAGGAGTTTTTGCGAGCGAAATTTGACTTTGCCGCAAAAAATGGCTGGAATGTCATCTACTGCATCGGCGAAAATTTAAGCACAAACGAGAGCGGAGCGACCAAAGAATTTCTAAGCCACCAGCTTGAAAATATTGACCTTAGTTATAAAAATTTAGTCATCGCCTATGAGCCGATCTGGGCGATAGGAACTGGCAGGAGTGCTAGCATAGAGCAGATAGATGAGGTGCTAAGTTTTTTAAAGACAAAGGCAAACGTGCCGCTACTTTACGGCGGAAGCGTCAATGCAGCAAATATCGCTGATATCGCAGGTATAAAGAGCTGTGATGGGGTTCTAGTAGGGACAGCTAGCTGGGATGCGAATAATTTTCTAGGGCTTATTAGCGCGGCATCTCGCTGATAAATTTAAACGATCTTGTAAATTTTACCCTTCGACAGGCTATCTGCCTAGTCTTGGGATGAAATTTGCTGCGAAACATTTAAATTTGCCTAGCGATATATCCGCTTGTTAGTTTGTTTAAATTTAGAAATGCAAATTTAAACATCCGGAGTTGCGTGATACTGCCGCTATTAAATTTAGTTTAAAATTTGAATTGCAAAATTTTAAAGGAGAAATGATGATACTAAAAGGTAAAAAAGGTCTGATCGTCGGTGTTGCCAATGCAAAATCAATCGCTTACGGCATCGCAAAAGCTTGCCACGATCAAGGTGCGCAGATGGCGTTTACATACCTAAATGACGCTCTTAAAAAGCGTGTAGAGCCGATCGCTGAGGAGTTTGGAAGTAAATTTGTCTATGAGCTTGACGTAAATAATCAAGCGCACTTAGACGGCCTTGCAGATCGCATTAAGGCTGATCTTGGCGAGATCGATTTTGTCGTGCACGCGGTGGCTTACGCACCTAAAGAGGCGCTTGAGGGCGAGTTTGTAAATACCACAAAAGAAGCCTTTGATATCGCGATGGGCACTAGCGTTTATTCGCTGTTAAGCCTTACTCGCGCGGTTTTACCGGTGCTAAAAGAGGGCGGCTCGGTGCTAACTCTTACATACCTTGGCGGACCAAAATTTGTGCCACACTACAACGTCATGGGCGTTGCAAAAGCGGCACTTGAGAGCTCAGTCCGCTACCTAGCACATGACCTTGGCGCGAGAAATATCCGCGTAAATGCGATCAGTGCAGGCCCTATCAAAACGCTTGCGGCAAGCGGCATAGGCGACTTTAGGATGATCTTGCGCTACAACGAAGTAAACAGCCCGCTAAAACGCAACGTCACCACTGAAGATGTCGGCAACAGCGCTATGTATCTGCTTAGTGACCTAGCTAGCGGCGTAACAGGCGAAGTTCACTACGTAGACTGCGGCTACAACATCATGGGTATGGGCGACGTGGCAACCGACGCTGAGGGCAACACGATCCTAGCTTGGGACGCAAAATAACCTATCCATATAAATTTGGCGGGGCGGCTCGCCAAATTCTTCTTTTAAATTTCACCAAATTTATCGAAAGGCAGAAAATGAGAGCTTTGGATGAGCTTATAGACATAAATGAGCCAGGCTGGACGTTAATAAAAGAGTGGCTAAAAGAGGCTAAAAATGGCTATGAAATTTTGCCTGGAAATGAGAGCAGGGCGCAAAGTGAGCTTCTAGGGCTTCAAGTCACCACTCGCTCACCGATGGGAGCGCTTGTTTATGGATGCGGCGGCATAGTGATAGATGGTGGTTGGTTGCGACTGCTGGGCTCTGGATGTGAGCGGATGAAGCGTGGAATTTACAGCTTCAACCTTGGCAAAAGCTTTCATGAAGCAGGGCAGATGCCTAGCTATTTGCTTGTAGCAGACGATATTTTGGGCGGATTTTTCGCGGTAAATGGCGGCGCATTTGGTGGCAAAGCGGGCAACGTCTTTTACTACGCGCCAGATAGCGGCAAATGGGAAGATACGCAGCTTGGTTACTCGCAGTTTTTGTACTGGGCACTTTGTGGCGATGTATCTAAATTTTACGAGCTTTACCGCTGGGATGGCTGGCGCGAGGATGTGAGAAATTTTAGCCTTGATAAGGTGATGTTTGCGCTACCACCACTTTTTTGGCAAGACGCTGACGCAAGGCTAAGGCTAAAAGAGATGAAAAAAGATGGCATGGATATCGATGAGTATTTTGTTTCTTTATTTAAGGGTGAGAAATAGGCTTTTTTTAAATTTTAGCCTTTGCAAATTTTAAAACTTTCATTCACTCGCAAGAATTGACTACTAAAATTTGGCTTCACTTGCCGCTTAGTTCAAATTTTAGAGCCGAAATTACTCGTTTATGAAATTTTAAAATTTGCGTGAGTTTATCTGGCATAAAACACATGCGGCACGATAGTGCCATGCATGAACTTCTAACGTGCGAGAGGGTTTTATTAGGGCTTCGCCTCCTAACTACAAGCAGACGTAGGACTTTTTTTTAAAAAAAGGGGGATAAGGGGACGGACTTCGTCTCTGCCCTGCAGTTGCGAGCCTGCGAAGCAAAATTCAAGTCCCCTTGTCTCCCTTTTGAATAAAAGAGTTTAAAACTATAGCCCGTATTTTAAAAACAGAAATTTACTATTTTGTAAATTTTAAACTTTCATTCACTCGCAAGAATTGACTACTGATTTTAGGTCTCGCAAAGCTTGCCACTAAAATCAGAGCCGAAATTACTCGTTCATGAAATTTTAAAATTTACTTGACACTTAT
>CAUUIN010000069.1:0-8036 GCA_963545295.1 uncultured Campylobacter sp.
TTTTAGAGCCGAAATTACTCGTTCATGAAATTTTAAAATTTGCTCGAGTTTCTAACCGCATGCAGTGCTTTAGCACCATTGCATGCTACATCTAACGTTGTCGGAGTTAGGGGATTGTTAAGGGGGAAGAGAGCGACTTCGTAATTTAAGCCTCTTCCCCCTTAACAAAGAAACAAAACTTTAAATTTCAAAAAAACTACTTTTACAAATTTTAAACTTTCACTCACTCGCAAGAATTGACTACTAAAATTTGGCTTCGCTTGCAGCTTAGCTCAAATTTTAGAGCCGAAATTACTCGTTCATGAAATTTTAAAATTTACTGGAATTTCAATAAAACGTATGCAGTGTGGTCTATTTTTAATGTATGAGAAAAATTTAGATCAGTTTTTCTTGCGATAAGAGCATATGTAAGGTTTAAAAGATGAGTTAAATTTCTAGCCCAAAGTGAGCTAGAAATTTGTTTATTCTAAGGCTTGAGCTAGGTCAGCTATCAGATCCTCGGCATTTTCAAGGCCTATGCTAACTCTTATTAGCTCTTTTGTGATGCCAGCTTTTATAAGCTCTTCACTGCTTAGCTGCTGGTGGGTTGTTGAGGCTGGGTGCGTGATGAGCGACTTTGTATCGCCGATATTTACCACGATCTTAAAGAGTTTTACGCGCTCTAGCATCTTTTTTGCACGCTCAAAGCTATCAGTCTCAAAGCAAAATAGTCCGTTTGCCATACCGTCTTTAAAGTATCTTTGCGCCTTTGCGTGATCTACGTTATCTGCAAGCCCAGGATATGCCACACTTTTTATATGTTTGTGTGATTTTAGAAATTTAGCCACTTTTAGTGCATTTTGCGAGTGTCTTTCGACCCTAACAGCAAGCGTTTCAAGCCCTTGGATTAGCTGCCAAGAGTTAAACGGAGAGATCACGGCACCGATGTCACGCACCACTGCAAGTCTCATTCTTAGTGTATAAATATCAAATTTATCAGTCATATCAGCATAGACGATGTCGTGATAGCTTGCGTCTGGCAGGTTAAAGTGCTCATATCTTTTGTTGCCTTTTAGCTTTTCGTTTAGATGGTTTGCACTCACGACCACACCTGCTAGGCTAAGACCCTGACCGCTCATATATTTGCTTGCGCTATGCACGCAAACATCGACGCCGTGGCGAAGTGGCTGAAAGATGATAGGCGTTGGCACTGTGTTATCAGTGATACTAATGATGCCATATTTGTTTGCGATTTCTACGATTTTTTCGATATTTGGGATAGAAATTTGCGGATTTGAAAGCGTTTCAAAAAATATAGCCCTCGTTTTATCATCTATCAAAGCCTCCAGATCATCAGCTGTGTCGCTGTCAAAGACCCTAGCCTCTATGCCAAATCTCTTTAGCGTGTGGGTAAAAAGCACCGTCGTGCCGCCATAAATTTTCTTAGCGATGATGATGTTATCGCCTGCTTGGGCTAAATTTATGATGCTGTAAAATAAAGCTGACTGACCGCTTGCAGTCGCTATCGCAGCGGCTCCGCCCTCAAGTGCGGCGACCCTTTTTTCAAAGATGTCTGTCGTTGGGTTGCTAAGTCTTGTGTAGATGTAGCCACTATCTTTTAGATCAAACCTAGCAGCTGCTGTCTCGGCACTTCCAAAGTCATAAGCGGTGCTTTGAAAAATAGGCACAGCCATCGTGCCAAAGCCTTCATGTGTATCGTAGCCTACGTGGATCGCAGCGGTTTCTTGCCTCATTTTTGCTCCTTGTTTAAGTAATTTTGGCGTAAATTATACATTAGCAAAGCCAAAATTTAGGGGATAAAATCAATTTTTGATATAATTTGCCAAAAAAAAGGAAAAATTTGAACCAAGTCACGGACAAATTTAAACGTGTAAAATATCTTCGTGCGCTAGAAAAATTTGCAAAATCAGCGATAAACGGGCTAAAAAGAGATGATTTTGACGAGACTGAATTTCGCCAAAGAGTGGAGAAAAATGCAAAGATCATCGAAAAAGTCGAGGCTGTCTATCTTGATCAGCCATACTCAAAGGCGCTAGAAAATTTTATAAATTTGCTTATCAAAAATGCCCCAAAAGAGGAGCTTTTAAAGGCGGCAAATCTACTTGATAAGCTAAAAAATCAAAAGACATATAAAAAAGAAAAGCATAAAAATAAATTTAAGGATGAGGATTGAAAGTAGTTATTTTTGATATGGACGGCACGGTGATAGATAGCGGCGAGGCGATATACAAGACGGTAAATGAAGTAAGAGATGAGCTAAATTTATCGCCACTTGATAAAGATTTTATAATAAAAGCGATCAACGAGCCAGGTAGAAATTTGCCACTTGAGTTTTACGGCATAGACACGCCAAGCAAGAGCTTAAAAGAGGGCTTTGAAGAGAAATTTAAGAAATTTTATGATGAGTGTGCGACAACGTATGAGGGCGTAAAAGAACTTTTGCAAAAGTGCAAAGAGGCTAAATTTAAGGTCGTTTTAGCAAGCAACGCACCGCATGACACGCTAGAGAAAATTTTAAAGAAAAATGAAATTTATGAGCTATTTGACGAGGTCATCGGCGCTAGCAAAGAGATACCGCAAAAGCCAGATCCTGCGATGCTTCACCTAGCTGTTAGTAAAACTAAAGCTAACAAGGCGATCTTTGTCGGAGATAGCCTAAAAGACGAGCTAGCCGCCAAAAATGCAAATATGTCTTACGTGCAAGTTTGTTGGGGATTTGGCGAGGAGAGCAAAACAGCGACTTATAACGCTAAAAATGTTAGCGAGGCTTGGGAGATAATATTAAATTTCTAACTTAGTTTTAATTGGCTATAATCTTAAGAAATTTTCAAAGAAACAGCGATGATAGATATATTTGAGGGCAGTGCGAGAGATAAATTTTATGATATTTTGTTTAACGCAAATGCCGTTTTGGTTAAAAATGAGATAGATAAAATTTTTGAGAAATTTGTGGCTATGAGTGAGCTTTGCGAAAAGCATGGCGTTAGCGAAGATGAGATCAGGAATTTTATACTCTTAGAGCAAGATAAAATTTATAACGGAGTAAATGACCTATATATCGAGCTTAGCGGAGAAATTTTAAGCCAAAATGAGTAAGATTTTTGCACTCATTGCATTGTTAGCCACTCTTGCCTTTGCAAAAGAGCCAAATTTTGACCCAAATTCGGTTCATACGTTTGAGCTTAAAAAAGATGAGTGGGCGAGGGTCTTTATAACTGAGAAAAAAACTCAAAAAGTTGAAACTTTTGACTTTCGCTGGACGCTATTTGATAGCACAAACATCACTGTGCAAAGCTTTTTTAGGCGCTATCCAAGACAGATGGTCTTTTCGCTAAGACAAGGACAAAACACCTATATGCAGCGAGTTTTGCCTGACTTTACTATGCCGCCAAACGAGAGCGTGAGCCTTTATATATCATTTGTTGATTTTAAGGATAAAAAGGCGCATTTTAGAGTGGCTCTGCTGGATGAAAGCAAGCGCGTGGACGTGGGCTTTAGAGATCCTGACGAAGCTAAATAAAAAGGAAAAGTATGGATAAAATCGATGAGATAATGACTAAATTTATAAGCGAGCTTGGCTACAAAGAGGCTTGTGAGATGTTTGTAAAAATAAGCTCAGGCAAGAAGCTGCGCTCAAAACTTCTTTTAAAGATCGCAGGCGAGAGTGAAATTTCACTTAAACTTTGCGCTATCATCGAGCTCATCCACCTTGCAAGCTTGCTACACGACGACGTCATAGACGAGGCAAATATAAGACGTGGCAAACCAAGCATAAACGCACTTTATGGCAGTAAAAACTCAGTCATGCTAGGTGATATCCTCTACTCAAAGGCATTTTTTGAACTAACCAAATTTGAGCCAAGTATCGCAGCTGTCGTTTCAGACGCGGTTAGCAAGCTAAGCATCGGCGAGATGATGGATGTGAAAATGGCTGAAAATTTTAATGAAAACGAGCAAGAATACCTAAAGATGATTTATTATAAAACAGCTGTTTTGATAGAAGCTACGGCTATTTGCGGAGCAAAGCTAGCTGGTAAAGATAGTGAGAAATTTGGAATTTATGGCAAAAATTTAGGTCTTGCATTTCAGATCGTGGATGATATCTTAGACATCACTCAAGATGAAAAAACACTTGGCAAACCAGCTCTTAACGACTTTGTCGAGGGCAAAACAACGCTTCCTTACATATATCTTTATAAGAATTTAGATGAAGCTGACAAAGCAAAGCTTAGATCGCTTTGGGCAAAGAAGCTTGACGAGAGCGAAATTTCGTGGTTAAAAGAAAATTTTGATAAAACTAGCTCAGTTAGCAAAGCCATAAACGAGGCAAAAAGGCTTGGAGCTGAAGCGATAGAAGCGATAAAAGAGTATAAAAACGCTGAGCTTGAAGGGATCATAAAAAGCATGATAGATAGGGAATTTTGATGCACTATTTAGACATAAGTTTTACGTATAAAAACACTGATATTTCAGTTAGAGAAAAGCTTGCATTTGATAGTGACGATAAAAAAGAGCAAATTTTAAAGCTGATAAACTCAAACAAAAACATAAAAGAGAGCATGGTGCTAAACACCTGCAACCGCGTCGAGATCATAGCTAGCGTGGATGATGTAAAGGCTGCTACTGCTCATATCATCAGGTGTATGTCGATATTTTCAGGAGTTTTTGAGGATGAGCTTTATGAGAGAGCTGACATCTACGAGGATAGCGGAGCTGTGCACCACCTTTTTGCCGTGGCTAGCTCGCTTGATAGCTTAGTTGTTGGCGAAACGCAGATCGTTGGCCAGCTAAAAAATGCCTTTAAATTTGCCTATGACAACAACTCATGTGGCGAGCAGATCAGCAAGATCATACATTACGCTTGTAAGTGCGCTGCCAAGGTTAGAAATGAAACTCAAATTTCTAAAAATCCAATATCCGTATCAAGCGTCGCCGTAGCAAAGGCAAAAGAAATTTTTGGCACGCTTGAGGGCAAAACGGCTATCGTCGTTGGTGCTGGCGAGATGGGTGAGCTAGCAGCAAAACACCTCATATCAAGCGGCGCAGAAGTGATCATCATAAACAGAAGCTCCGAGCGCGTCGAACAGCTAGTTGATAGCCTGGGCGATAACGCGAGCTGGGATAGTATATTAAAACTAAAAGAGTATGTAAATAGCTACGATCTTATCTTTTCAAGCACCGCAGCCCCGCACGCCATCATCACAGGCAGCATTATTGAGCCAAGAGAATTTCACAGATACTTTTTTGATATCGCCGTGCCAAGAGATATCGATCTTTTAAACACAGAGCTTATTAGCGTTTATACGGTCGATAGCCTAGAAGAGATCGTGCGTAAAAATTTAGCCCTCAGAGAGGAGCAGGCGCAAAAGGCCTACTCGATCGTCGGGCAAGGCACGAGCGAGTTTTTAAGGATACTAAAAGATGATCTTAGCGTGCCACTTATCAAATCAATCCGCAAGCAAGCTGAAATTTGTGCTAAAAATGAGCTAGAAAAGGCTATAAAAAAGGGTTATTTAAAACATAGCGACTTCGAGGAGGCGCAAAAGCTCATCCATCAGGTTTTCAAAGCGTTTTTACACCAGCCAACGATGAAACTAAAAGGGCTTGCAGACGAGGAGAGAGCGAGTGAGCTTTCAAATGGAGTTAGATATCTATTTGACATAAAAGATGAACAAAATTTTCAAGCAGGAGATATAGATGAAATTTAGTAAATTTTACGCCCCAACGACCAAAGAAGCACCAAAAGACGCATCTTTGCCAAGCCATCAGTTTTTGATCAGGGGTGGATTTGTCGAGCAACTTGGCTCTGGACTTTACAACTATCTGCCGCTTGGAAAGATCATGCACGATAAAATTTCACGTGTGGTAAAAGAGGAGATGGACGAGGCTGGGGCGCTAGAGGTTGGCTTTAGCGTGGTTACTTCTGGCGAGCTATGGAAGCAAAGTGGCCGCTACAACGTCTTTGGCAAGGAGCTTTTGCGCTTTAAAGATAGAAAAGAAAATGACTTTGTGCTAAGCCCGACAAATGAAGAAGCAGCCGTTGCTTTAGTGCGCGGCAAGGTGACTAGCTACAAGCAGCTACCGTTAAATTTATATCAGATAAATACCAAATTTCGTGACGAGGCAAGACCACGCTTTGGCCTGCTAAGAGGGCGCGAATTTACGATGAAAGATGGCTATAGCTTTCACTCGAGCAAAGAGGATCTTAAGCGTGAGTTTGACCTTATGGAGGCAACTTACAGCAAGATTTTTACCCGCTTGGGACTAAATTTTAGAGCTGTTGAGGCTGATAGCGGGGCTATTGGTGGTAGTGGCAGTAAAGAGTTTATGGTGCTTGCAAGTAATGGCGAGGATGACATACTTTGCTGCGAGGCTTGCAGATACGCTGCAAACGTCGAGGCGGCAAGACGCAAACCAAGAGTTAGCGAGGCTGAAGCGCCAGAGGCGGACGCGGCTAAATTTCTAACGCCAAATGCAAAAACTATAAAGGATGTGGCGGAGTTTTTTAAAGTTAGCGAGTTTTATTGCATAAAAGCTGTTATGAAAAAGGCGATCTACGAGGACAAAGAAGAGGTCGTGGTCTTTTTCGTAAGAGGTGACGACGAGCTTCAAGAGACAAAGGCGCAAAATGCTTGCAAGGCGCTTGAGCTTGTAGATGCTAACGAGGCTGACTTGGCTAAAGCTGGGCTTGTGGCTGGATTTTGTGGGCCAGTTGGGCTAAAGGATGTGAAATTTTTCATAGATAACGAGCTAAAAGGCTCAAATAACATGATATGTGGCGCAAACGAAAAAGACTATCACTTCGTTGGCGTTAGTGTTAGCGGATTTAACGAAGAGAGATTTAAAGACCTTGTGAAAGTTAAAGAGGGCGATAAATGCCCAGTTTGCGGCGGAAATTTAAAACTTAGCAAAGGCATAGAAGTCGGTCATATCTTTCAGCTAGGTGATAAATATTCAGCTGCGATGAATGCGACATATCTTGATGAAAACGGCAAGGCAAAGCCATTTTTGATGGGCTGCTATGGCATTGGTATTAGCAGGCTTATCGCTGTGATGATCGAGGCTAGCCACGACGAGAAGGGGTGCATCTGGAAAAAAGAGTGCGCGCCGTTTGATGTGGAGATCATCATCTCAAATTTAAAAGATGAAGCGGGTGTGAAATTTGCCTTTGAGCTTTATGAGAGCCTTAAAAAAGCTGGCGTTAGCGTCATCATCGATGATAGAAACGAGAGATTTGGCGTTAAGATGAATGATTTTGAGCTTATCGGCTTCCCTTATGCGCTGCTTGTGGGTAAAGAATTTGCAAATGGAAAGGTTGAGTTTATCACAAGAGATGGGCTAAGCAAAGAGGCGATCAACGCAGACGACGCCTTTAGAAAGATAAAAGAGAGTTTATGAGATTTTTTGTATTTTTATTTTTTATCATAGAGGCGGTGCTCATATACGTTTTTGTGGATAAATTTGGCTTTTTGAACTATTTTCTCGAGGTGCTGGTCTCTGGATTTGTCGGTATCGCACTTCTTTTTAATGCTGGATTTTCTAGCTTAAATTCGCCTCAAATGGCGTTTAAAAGCTTTCTTGACGGAAATTTATTTAGCCAGCTAGGACTTAGCTTTGGTGGAGCGCTGCTATTTTTACCTGGAATTTTGACAGATGTTTTTGGCATCGCCGTGGTCGTTTTTTCTTTGATATTTAAGAAAAATGTAGCAAAAAATGAGAGCTATCAGGAGTTTAAATTTCAAGATTTTAGCGAGCAGTGTGCTAAAAAAGATGATGGCGAGATCATCGACGTTGAGGTCATCGAAGAGCCAAAAAGAGTAAATCAGGAGAGATGATGAAAGAGATAAAAATAGCAACTAGAAAGAGTATCTTAGCACTTTGGCAAAGCGAGTATATCAAGACTAGGATCGAGGCGCAGCACAAGGGGATAAAGGTCGTGCTTGAGGGCATGAAGACAAAGGGCGACGTGATACTTGACACACCACTTGCAAAGATCGGCGGCAAGGGGCTTTTTACAAAAGAGCTTGAAGATAGCA
>CAUUIN010000070.1:0-7833 GCA_963545295.1 uncultured Campylobacter sp.
AGAAAATTTTTATCGACGCAAACGAGGTTGGTAAATTTAAAGATGACGAGGTGCTTATCGTCACTACTGGCTCTCAGGGCGAGACTATGAGTGCGCTTTACCGCATGGCGACAGATGAGCACAAATATATAAAGATAAAACCAAGCGATCAGATAATCATCAGCTCAAAAGCGATCCCAGGCAATGAAAACAGCGTCTCAACGGTGCTAAATTTCTTACTAAAATCAGGTGCGAGCGTCGCTTACCAAGACTTTAGCGAGATCCACGTCAGCGGCCACGCAGCGCAAGAAGAGCAAAAGCTAATGCTTCGCCTCATAAAACCAAAATTTTTCTTGCCAGTGCATGGCGAGTACAACCACATCGCAAAGCACAAAGAGACAGCCATTAGCTGTGGTGTGGATGAGCGAAACATCTATCTAATGAGTGACGGCGATCAAATGGAGCTTTGTCAAAAATACCTAAAACGTGTAAAAACGGTAAAAACTGGCAAAGTTTTCATAGATAATCAAATAAATAAACAAATTGCAGACGACGTCGTGATCGACAGACAAAACCTAGCAGAAGCAGGTGTTGTTATGATAATCGCTCAAATTTCACGTCACGGAGCAAAGCTCATCAACAAGCCTCGCGTCATCAGCTACGGCCTTGTGGGTGACAAGCAAGATGGCGAGTTTAGAAAAGAGATGGAGGGCGTTTTGGAGCAATACCTAAGCAACGTCAAAGAAGAGCTTCTAAAAGATAGCAGGCTACTTGAGTCACAAGTGCGTCAAGTGATCAGAAAGCACATCTTTAGAAAGGTCAAAAAGTACCCAACTATCGTGCCGATCATCTATCTAATGTAAGGAAAATTTATGCAAAAAGCCAACCAAATCGCCGCTGAAGTCTTGGAGATAGAAGCAAACGAGCTTTTAAGACACGCTAAAAGCGTAGAGATAGAAGATGCTGTAAATTTGATATATAACGCAAAGGGCAAGGTTATAGTCACAGGCGTGGGCAAGAGCGGTCATGTGGGCGCAAAGATCGCTGCAACGCTTGCAAGCACTGGCACGCCAAGCTTTTTCTTACACCCGACAGAGGCCATGCACGGAGACCTTGGCATGATAGAAAAGGACGATGTTTTGTTAGCCATTAGCTTTAGTGGAGAGAGCGATGAGCTCATCAAAATTTTGCCTCACGTAAAGCGCTTTGGCGTGAAAATCGTCGCCATGGCAAGAAGCAAAACAAGCTCGCTTGGTAAATTTAGCGACGCATTTATCACTATCGACGTAGAAAAAGAGGCCTGCCCACTAAATGCCGCTCCAACAGCATCTACCACGCTAACACTAGCTCTTGGTGATGCGTTAGCTGTTTGCTTGATGCAAAAAAGAGGCTTTAAAAAAGAGGACTTTGCAAATTTTCATCCAGGTGGCAGCCTTGGCAAGAGACTATTTTTAAAGGTTAAGGATGTGATGAGAAGCGAAAATTTACCGATAGTTCGCTGGAATGCAACCCTAAAAAGTGCGATCGATACGATGACGCATGGCAAGCTTGGCACTGTTCTCATAGTCGGTAAAGATGGCGCGTTAGAGGCACTTTTAAGTGACGGTGACCTTAGGCGTGCGCTTATGAGGGAAGACTTTGACTTAGAAGAGCCAGCGATGAAATTTGCAACACTGCATCCAAAAGAGATAGATAACAAAGAGATGTTAGCTGTAGATGCGTTAGCTCTCATAGAAAAGTATAAAATTCAGCTTCTAGCCGTCGTAGAAAATGGCGTGCCTGTGGGTGTTTTACACATCCATGACCTTGCAAATTTAGGACTATAAAATGGAAAAAACAAGACTAAATAAATTTATCTCACACAATACAAACTACTCACGCCGTGAGGCAGATGAGCTGATAAAAGCTGGCAAGGTTAGCATAGCAGGGCGTGTGGTTAGCGACCTTGCTACAAGCGTAGATGAAGATGACAAAGTGCGTATAAATGGCCGTTTAGTAAAGCTAAAAAAGGAATTTACTGTTATCGTTTATCACAAACAAAAGGGCGAGCTTGTTAGCAAGAAAGATGACCGCGGCCGAAAAACGATATATGACACGTTAGATAAGAAATTTGCCAAATTTGTTAGTGTAGGACGCCTAGACTATGCAAGCGAGGGGCTACTTTTACTAACTGACGCACCAGCGATCGCCACAGCACTCATGAATAGCGACTTAGAGCGCGAATACTACCTAAAAGTAAAAGGTGAGGTGACAAAAGAGGTAATTGAGGCGATGACAAATGGCTTTTTCGCCAAGGACGCCACCAAAGGTGCTCACGCAAAAACTACTATAAAATCGATGGAATTTAAGCCGTTTCTTGCCTATAAAGTCTTTGGCTCAAGCGGCGGCTATACAAAACTAAAAGTCATCATCAACGAGGGTCAAAACAGGGAGCTTCGCCGCTTCTTTGGTTACTTTGACCTTGAAGTGATGGATCTAAAACGTGTTAGTTTTGGACGTGTTAGCCTTGATATGCTAAAACCTGGTAAATGGCGCTACTTCGAAAATAGCGAATATGAAGATCTAAGAGACTTTCTAAAGGTCAATAACCTTAGATACTAACATCTTGGCTTGTTTTTCTAGCAATGAGAGGCTAGCCAAATAACCACAAATTTATAAAGAGAAAAAATGAAAAAGGCTATTCTTTTATCAATGATCCTACTAACTACCAGCTTTTCTAAGGATCTTTTTAAGCTTGGGCTTGAAGCCTATGACAAAGGCGAGTTTGATAAAGCGGCTATACAATGGCAAAAAGCTTGCGACGATAATGTTGCTCGAGCTTGTCATAACTTAGGAGTTTTATACGAGGATGCTCAAGGTGTAAAACAAGACTATCACAAAGCAGCCGAGCTATATAAACGATCATGCGATGGTGGATTTGTTGGTAGCTGCCTAAATTTAGGTGTTTTATATATAAAAGATCAAGGGGTAGAGCAAGACTATATCAAGGCTATTAATCTATACAAAAAGGCTTGCGACGGCGACATCGCCCAAGCTTGCCATAACTTAGGCGTCTTATATGCGCTAGTCAAAGGTACAAAGCAGGACAATAGCTTGTCAAAAAGATACGTTTTTAAAGCTTGCGCTCTAGGTTTCCAAGATGGGTGCGACTATCTTAATGAAATGATTGCCGCAGATGATAATAATGAAAAGATTGAGGTATACTTAAAGCTATGGCTAAAACGATCAATCATCTAAAACAAATCGACTAACTTCATAAATTTATATCTTATTTTCTGAAAGTAGGATGTTTATGTATGGATTTATGAGCGTTTCGCCACGTGCTGCGTAGAGCAAGACCTCTTTAAAGTAGTTGTCACATATGCCATACGTGTGAAATTCATACGCCCCTATGCCGTATCCCATCGGCGTGATATCGACCCTCGAGTACCAGGCATCTTGCGCTGGGATGTAGCGGTTTGTATCTCTTGAATAGACATATAACTTGATCTTATCTTTACTCTTTTGCGCCATATACCAGATGAAAGAATTTGTGATGTCGTTAAAAAAGTAGATGTCACCATTTGGCATGATCGCCTGAGCTGTGTCGTTGTTATCAGCGATGAGCGTCCTGCTCTCATAACATATAAATTTATTTGGCGTGAGCTGTTCGATCGGCTCAGACTTGTCGCTATGTAAAACTAAAATTTTATCATCGCTTATATCGGCATTATAGGCGAGCACAGCCAAAACCAGAGCCAACAAACAAAGAGAAAAAATTTGCTTTATCAAAATAAAAATCCTCTTAACAAATAGTATTTGAGCACGTAAAACGAGCAGATCAGCACGCAAACACTTAGCCAGATCGATGAAAATTTAAGCTTGTGCGAGTAGCTCTTTTTTGTGATGATCTCCACAAGATATGGCATAAGGCCGTAAAAAACGCCCAAAAATAAACTGCCCCAGATAAGGTAGCCAACGTAAAAATAGTCGCTTCTTAGCATGCAGTATGGGCACTTGTGATTTGGCTGCTCGTAGACGTAAAGGCCAAAAAAGTAGGTGATGGCGTAGTAGCTAAGCACTAAAAATAGCAAATTTGCCACAAAGCTTGCCATGCTTTGCTTTAAAAAATTTAGCGTCAAAATGACAAAAAATAGCACGAAAAATACACTAACTAAGCCAAAATTTGTATAGCCAAAAGGCAGTTTCGGAGCTTGGAAAGTGACTGAGCAGCAAAATACTGGCACCTTTAGCGGGATGTTGTAAAAAAACAAAATTTCTATGCCAAGCTCGACTAATATCATCACAAAAAGGCAGATGAAAATGGCATATTTTTTCTTTAGATATGGGAAATTTAGCGCCTGCAAGTCAAGTTCGTTGATGACTAGCCAGATGCCAAGCCCAAAGATGAGTAAAATTTTAGTGAGCATCAATATGCCACCAAATCTATTTGAGCCAATCACCCCAGCCGAGCACATAGCCCCCGGCACGATATCAGAGAGCTCGTTTAGACAAAGCGCGAAAAATATAAACAAAACGATCTTTGTGCAGACGCTAAAGAGCAGGATCGTATTTACAAGATAGTTTTGCTTTTCAAGTGAGTATTGAAGCGATGTTAGCGCGTTGTAGTCCCACGACCTCACGATCCTCACGACATAAAATAGCGAAATACTCATCAAAACTAACAGCACAAACTCCGCTAACAAAAAGGCGATAACGGCGTTTGATAAAAATACGCTCATACTATCTCTCCGTTTTGCAAGCTTATAACCCTATCTGTGGCGCTTAGCTCGTCAAAAATGCTATCGTGAGTGGCGACGATGACACTTTTTTTAAGCGCCTTAAATGACTCTAACAAACCTAAAAACGCACGTGCGTTATCTCTATCTAAATTTGCCGTTGGCTCATCAGCCAAAATAATATCAGCGTCCATTGATAAAGCCCTAGCCACCGCGCATCTTTGGCGTTCGCCACCGCTTAAATTTGATACATTTTCATCTCTTTTATGAGCTATATTTGCAAGATCAAGAGCCTTTTTTATCATCTCTTCACGCACATTTGCCTTGAAATTTGTTAGAGCAAACGGAGCTAACAAATTTTCATAGACGCTTAAGCCTTCAATGAGGTTAAAATTTTGAAAGACAAGCCCAAGCCTTTTGTGCCTAAGCTCAGAGCAAAATGCGTCAGGTAGCTTTGCTATGTTAGTGCCGTCTATCAAAATTTCTCCGCTAGTTGGCTTTAAAAGTAGGGCGATGAGCGAGAGTAGGGTGCTTTTGCCACTTCCGCTAACGCCTTTTAGTATCACTAACTCGCCGTTATTAACATCTAAATTTATATTTTTTAGAGCGCAAAATTCGTTTTGTTTGCCTTGGTTATAGACTAGGCTAACGCCTCTAATGTTTATCATTTTAGCCCCTCATTTATGTCGCCACACGCCACACGCCACGACGGGATAAGCACAAATGCCAAAAATGGTATGACGCCAAAGACAAAGATCAAAAAGAGCTTATCAAACTCCAAAATAGGCGTGAAATTTGTAAAATTTAAAAGCTCATCGCCTAAAAATATCCCCTTTAAAAACGGAGCATTTAAAACAAATACAAAGAGATAAGCTAACATAACGCCAAGCAAAAAGGCGCTAACGCTAACGATGAAATTTTGTATAAATTTTAAAAAAATGATATCTTTTATACTAAAGCCGATACTTCGCAAAATGGCTATCTCACGCTTTTTGTTGCCATAAGCAAGTGAAATTTGGTTTTTAAGAAGCACGAAAAATATAAGCATAACGCTAACATAAATGCTCATAAAAATTCCGCCCTTATAGTAGTAAAGGTGCCTAATGTTTGCCACCTCATCTTCTATGCTAATGGCAAATGAGTTTGGATATAAATTCTCTATCTTTAATGCCACTTGGCTGATCTCATCGGTGTTTGGCACATCGACATAGAGCTTTGTATACTCTTCGTCTTTTAAATTTAAGATAGCCCTTAGCGTTTTTGGATTTAAAAATATGGCGTTATTTGTGATAAGACCGCTTTGCTTTGGCATGGTTTTTAGAATTTTTACTGGTATCATGCGCTCTTCTGTTAAGAAGTTAAAGCTATTATCGTAATAAAGCTCATTCATAGCCGCCTTTACGCCCTCTCCAACGATCATCTCGTCTTCTTTTAGGCTATCGTCCTCATATAGATGAAACCAGACGCGCTTTTGCACGAAGTAGTACTCCCCATCAGCCACGCCTCTTACATCAGCCACGCCATCGATCTTTGAGATGTCGTAGATGTAGCCAGGGTGCATAAGGTCTCTTTTACCAGCACGAAACGCGCTAACAACGATACTTGAGCGATCTTTTACTAAATTTATAAGGTCGTGCTGGATCGAGCCAGAGATAAAAAGCACCGAGCTTAGCACAAAGATAATGAGCGCAAAAAGGCAAAAGCTAAAAAGGTGATCCTTTTTGTCTTTAAAGAGCAAAACTACAGCGTAGTTTATAAAATTCTTACTTCTCATATACAAAGCCCTTTTGCTCTTTTAGACTAAAGCTAGAAGCTAAATTTGCCCTTGTTATCTTTGAAATTTCTCTTAACTCATCTTGCTTTGCTTTGTGGTCAAAGCTAAGGTAGTGCGCCGCTAAAAGCGCGTAAGAGAGCCCAAAAAATAACGCCAAAAATGCTAGAAATTTCACTTTATTTACCGATATAAGTCTTTATCTCGTCAAATTTTATGACACCTTTGCCAGCGTGATCTTTCATAAAGCTATTTGCCTTTGCTTCGTCTTTAAATGGGATAAACTCCTCGCCCATCGGTCCAAAAACGTTTGAGCCATGAACATAAAATGCCTCTTTTGCATCAAGCTTTTCAAGCGTGTAATAATCACTCACATAAGCCTCTTTCGCTCTCTCATCAGCAAAGTAAAAGTGCGCCATATCTTTTACGCCGTCAAAGTAATAATCCTTGCCATCAGCCTTGATAAGTGTCGCCCACTGCTTGTTTTTTATAGGCATGCCACACACCGCACATCTTGCATCTTTTGGTAGCTCGATGCGCTCTTTTGCCCCTTTATAGGCGTTTATGTTTGTCTCACTCGTCAAATTTCCAGCCCACAAGGCAAAAACCGCACTAAGCAACAAAGCTATAAATTTCATCTTATCTCCTTTAATCTCTCTTTTTCTAACTCGCCCTTTTCATAGAGCTTTTTTAACATCTCATCATCAAAGTCTATCTCGTAATATCCCTTTACAAACTCGCTAAATTTAGCAAAATCATCAAAGGCGTATGAAAGCAGCCAGCGTCCGCCGTTGTTGCCACCGACTAAATTTTGATGCTCCTCCCCGTCATACCAGATAAAAAAGGTCGTTTGCTCTATCTCATCTGGCAAGAAGTAAGAGCGAAATTTAGCAGCCTCGCCACTATAAATTTGCTCCACCACGCTTTTGCCTGTGCTTAGCGCATTTAGCTCATTTTCATGATCAAACCCTCTAACAAGCACCGCCTCACGTGTAAATATCACATCTAGCAGATCGCCCTGCCCGTTATCTACCACGTATCTTAGGCTATTTTCATCCTCTTTTTTAGAAATGAGCCTTAGATACTCTTCCCCCGGCTCTAAAAAGGCACTATCAAGCACATAGAGCGCTTTTAGGCTTGCTTGCATGTTGCCCCAGTTTTTAAAACTCATCAATGTTTTCCTAAAATTTCTAAATTCTCGCACGCCTCTTTTAGGCCATTTTTACAGCTTTTAGTGAAAATTTCACGTGCTTTTTTAGCGTCTTCTTTCACACCTTTGCCCTCAGCTAGCATGATAGCGTAGTTGTTGCAGCCCTTTTCATAGGCGTATATGCACGCTTGCTCATATAGCTTTGTCGCTTTTGT
>CAUUIN010000071.1:0-7712 GCA_963545295.1 uncultured Campylobacter sp.
TTTCGCCAAAATGGTATAATCTCGCAAAAACAAAAGGACAGACATGAACGAACTTGAGCTAAAGATACAAGGTAAGATAGATAGGCTAACAGATAAGACTTTTAGGCTAGATCCAAGGATCGGCGAGGGCTACTTTACGGCGAAATATTTTCTAAAAGTAAATGAGATAATTAAGCAAAACCTGCCTGATCAGCACGTGACGATGCAGTTTTTTCAAAGGCGTGATGATATCGTGCTTTGTGGCATCGACGAGGTTTTAGCCATCATCAATAAATTTGCCAAAAACCCAAGCGAACTTGAAATTTACGCACTTGATGATGGCGATATCATAAACGCAAATGAGCCAGTTTTAAAGATAAGCGGCAAGTATGAAAATTTCGGCTTTTTAGAAAACGTGATCGACGCGACGCTTACTAGAAGAAGCTGTGTGGCGACAAACTCCAGAGACGTGATAAAAGCGGCAAATGGCAAGGTGGTCTTTAGTATGGCAGATAGACAAGATGACATCTGCACGCAGCCAGGCGACGGCTACGCCTCATTTATCGGTGGCATAAAAAAAGTAGCCACAGACGCTCAGGGCGAGCTTACAGGGCTAAAAGGTGGAGGCACCATGCCTCACGCGCTTATACAAATGTGCGGCGGAGACGTGGTGAAGGCTTGCCAAATTTATGCTAAAACCTTTGAAAACGAGCAGATCACGGCCTTAGTGGACTACAACAACGATGTGATAACAGACGCACTAAAGGCTGCAAATGCCCTAAAAGAGAGACTTGGTGCGGTTAGAGTTGATACTAGTAAAAATTTGATAGATAAATATTTTGAAGGCAAAGATACGAGCAAATTTGACCCGCACGGCGTTTGCAAGGAGCTTATATTTGCCCTAAGAGAGGCACTTGACAAAGCTGGCTTTAAGCACGTTAAAATAGTCGTTAGCTCAGGCTTTAACCCACAAAAAATGAGTGAATTTGAGAAATTTAACACCCCAGTTGATATTTACGGCGTGGGAAGCTATCTTGTTAAAAATGACATCTGCGACTTTACAGGCGATCTAGTCGAGCTAAACGGCAAAAGTGAGGCTAAATTTGGCAGGAAAAATTTTACTTCAGATAGACTAAAAAGGGTTAAATTTTAGGAAAAAAGATGAAATTTATAAAAATTTTAACGCTTCTAGCGCTTTTGCTCTCAAGCTGCATGGCAGCAAACTACGCTAACGCCTTTGAAAAGGTTGGCATACTTGAAGACGGCGTTTACCGCTTTAGTCAAAATGGCGCAGGGCTCAAAAAAGACCTGCTCGTAAAGGTGATCTCGGTGCAAAACGCAGACAGCTCCCGCAAAAAGATCATCTCCATGCTAAATATCCCTAAAAAGTCTAAAATTACGGACTTTAAATCAAGCGACGCAGGCGTTATAGTTTGGCCATTTTATGAGTTTGAGGATAAATTCATAACGACCATTATCGTTGAAAATATAAAAAAAGAAGATAGTGATCAAAAACTACTTAAGATGCTTGATCTTAAGCATCCATTTTACTCAACGATCCTCGCACGAAGAAAAGGTACTAAAGACGCCATAGACGTGAAATACGTGCTAAATTTCAAAGAGGCAAAGCTGGTAAAATCGTTTCAAGCTCGCCCTTAAAACTTTATTTTAAATAAATTTCATTAAAATGGCGTAATCAAAAAAAGGATCACCTTTGCATAATCTAAAAACCATAAATGTCGCTCACTCGCCGGACGCTGACGATATTTTCATGTATGCCGCGGTCAAATTTGGCTGGGTTAGCAGTAAAAATTTAGCCTTTACATCAAAGGCACTTGATATAGAAACGCTAAACGAAGAGGCTCTAAAAGGCACTTATGAAGCCACAGCGATCAGCTTTGCGCTCTACCCAAAAATCTGCGATGAATTTGCACTTTTACGCTGTGCGGTGAGCTTTGGCAACGGTTACGGCCCAAAGCTTATCAAACTAAAAGGCAAGCAGCTAAAGCGAAATTTCAAGGTCGCTCTATCTGGCAAAAATACGACAAATGCCCTACTCTTTCGCATAGCCTACCCAGAGGCAAGGATCGTTTATAAAAATTTCTTAGAGATCGAAAATGCCGTGCTTAGCGGCGAGGTCGATGCTGGCGTACTCATACATGAAAGCATCTTAAATTTCTCAGACCAGCTCTGCGTAGAGCGTGAAATTTGGGACATCTGGAGCGAACTAAACGGCGAAAATTTACCACTCCCACTTGGTGGCATGGCACTTCGTCGAAGCCTACCCATAACTGACGCAATCGAGTGCGAGAGAGTGCTTAGCGAGGCGGTTAGGATCGCCACTTCGCACAAGCCATTTTTATCTCACATGCTAATGGAGCGAAATTTAATAAGAGTTGGCAAAGAGGAGCTAAAAACGTATCTAAATTTATACGCAAATGACGAGTCCATCAGCATGAACGAAACGCAGCTAAAAGCGCTAAATAAGCTCTATAAAATAGGCTACGACAAAGGCTTTTTTGAAAAGCCAATCGACGCAAACGACTACCTTATACCTACTGAATACAACGAAGTAAGGTTTAGCTGATGCAAAGCACGCTTGTCTCACTTGGAGTTGAAACTTTTAAGATCGCCCTTTATATCAGCCTGCCAATGCTACTAAGCGGCCTAATAGCAGGTCTTATCATCTCCATTTTTCAAGCGACCACGCAGATAAACGAAACCACGCTAAGCTTCGTGCCAAAGATCTTGCTAGTCGTCGTTGTCATCATATTTTTGATGCCTTGGATGATCTCGATGATGGTTGAATTTACCACTCGCATGCTTGATTTTATACCGGAATTTATCCAGTGACGAGGCTTGTTGATTTTTCTAAATTTACCTCGGTTAAGATAGGTGGCGTGCATGAAATTTTCGAGGTAAATAGCCTTGAAGATCTAAATTCGCCCGAGTTTTTAGGCTCTGTGATGATAGGCGGAGGCAATAATCTGCTAATCTCGCCAAACCCCCCAAAACTGGCGATACTTGGCAAAAGCTTTGACTATATAAATTTTAATCCGCTCGGTGAGAAAATTTACCTTGAGATAGGTGCTGCGACAAAATCAGCTAAAATTTACAACTTCGCTAAGAAAAATAACATCGCACACCTTGAGTTTTTAAAAAACATCCCCGGCACGCTTGGCGGACTTATCAAGATGAACGCTGGGCTGCTTAAATTTAGCATAAGCGACAACCTCACTCATGTGCGTCTGGCTCGTGGCTGGGTTGGCAAAGAGGAGATAGACTTTAGCTACCGCCACAGCGGCATAGATGAGGCCATTTTGGGGGCTAAATTTGAGCTTTGTAGCGGCTTTGACGCGAGCATTTCTGATGCCATAAGCGCCAAAAGGGCAAATCAGCCAAAAGGGGCTAGCTTTGGCAGCTGCTTTGTAAATCCACATGGGCATTTTGCAGGGGTATTGATTGAAGCAGTTGGACTAAAGGGATACGTGATCGGCGGAGCGAAATTTAGCGAGGAGCACGCAAATTTCTTGATAAATTTTAACCACGCAAGCTTTGAAGACGCCACTAGCCTTATAAATTTGGCAAAGGCTAGAGTAGAAGAAAAATTTGGCGTAGAGCTTAAGAGCGAAGTTTGCATTTTATAAGGATGATGATGAGTGAGTTTTTGAGCGAAGTTTTTACCCTTTCATTTTTGTTTATAGCTATTGGTTTTTACGCCATTTATAGGGCTAAAAAGGCACAAAGCGAGCATGAAAAAAATATGGCTAGTTATGATAAAAACTTGCTAAATTTTGCTCAAATTTTAGGTGTAAAAGATCACATAGACCTAGTTAAATTTGATGAAATTTTAGCCCAAGCCTTAAAAGAAAAATTAATTTTTAAATTTAATAAATCTACCTCACAAGAGAAATTTCTCTCTTTTATAAAAGATGAGAATTTCAAAACCAAACCCCAAATTTCGCCAAATAATATCGATGAAGCTTTTTTGAATCTTTGCGCAAGCGAGCTTGCAGAGCCATTTAAGCTTGCTATTTTAAAAAACGAAGATCAAATTTATGGATTTTTGTTTGAAAAAGAGCAGCTTTTTGCTCTCATTGATAGCGCTGCACTGCTTGGCGAAAATATTATAATTTGCGAGTAAATCAAGTAAAATTCATCTCTTTTTAGATAAAATCAAGCCAAATTTCAACTATAAGGTAAAAAATGGCAAAAGAAAAAGATAGTGACAAAAAGATAGCTATCCCAGAGAGCGAAGCGGACAAGAAAAAGGCGCTTGAGCTTGCACTAAAGCAGATCGATAAAGCTTTTGGCAAAGGCACGCTTTTAAGGCTTGGCGACAAAGAGGTTGAGGCTATCGAGTCGATACCGACTGGTTCGCTAGGGCTTGATCTAGCTCTTGGCATAGGCGGCGTTCCAAAAGGCAGGATCATCGAGATCTACGGACCAGAAAGCTCTGGTAAGACCACACTCACACTTCACATCATCGCTGAAGCTCAAAAAGCTGGCGGAATTTGTGCGTTTGTCGATGCAGAGCATGCCCTAGATGTAAAATACGCTTCAAATTTAGGCGTAAATACCGACAACCTTTACGTCTCTCAGCCAGACTTTGGTGAGCAGGCACTCGAGATCGTTGAGACGCTTGCAAGAAGCGGTGCGATCGATCTTATCGTAGTTGATAGCGTCGCTGCTCTTACTCCAAAGAGCGAGATAGATGGCGATATGGGCGATCAGCACGTTGGCTTGCAAGCTAGGCTTATGAGTCAGGCGCTTAGAAAGCTAACAGGCATTTTAAGCAAGATGAAGACAACTGTCATCTTCATCAACCAAATTCGTATGAAGATCGGTATGATGGGATATGGCACGCCTGAGACCACAACTGGCGGTAATGCACTTAAATTTTACTCATCTGTAAGGATCGATGTAAGAAAGATAGCTACACTTAAACAAAATGACGAGCCTATCGGCAACCGCACTAAAGCAAAAGTCGTTAAAAACAAGGTCGCACCTCCGTTTAAAGTGGCTGAATTTGACATAATGTTTGGCGAGGGTGTGAGCAAAGAGGGCGAGATCATCGACTATGGCGTAAAGCTCGACATCATCGACAAATCAGGCGCGTGGTTTAGCTACAAGGCCGAAAAACTAGGTCAAGGTAGAGAAAACGCCAAAGCCTACCTAAAAGAGCACCCAGAAATTTCTGATGAGATAGTAGCGGCGATAAAAGGCTCAATGGGGATCGATCACCTAATAAGCAGCGGCGCAAAAGACGAAGACGACGACACAAACGAAGCAGGAGATGAATAATGGTATTTATTGAAGATGTAGAAGCTCACGAGGTTTTAGACAGCAGAGGCAACCCAACAGTTCGTGCGACAGTTAGACTAAGCGACGGCACCGAGGCAAGTGCGATCGTACCAAGTGGCGCAAGCACTGGCAAGCGTGAGGCGCTCGAGCTTCGTGACAAAGACGAGAGATACGCTGGCAAAGGCGTTTTAAAGGCTGTTTCAAACGTAAATGAAAAGATATCAGAAGCCATCATCGGGCTTGATGCCTACAACCAAAAGGCCGTCGATGATGAGATGCTCGAGCTTGATGGCACGCACAACTACTCAAATTTAGGCGCAAACGCAGTCCTTGGAGTATCTATGGCGGTAGCTCGCGCAGCTGCAAAGAGCCTAAATATCCCACTCTACCGCTATCTTGGCGGTGCAAACGCTAGCATCTTGCCAGTACCGATGTTTAACATCATAAACGGCGGCGCACACGCAAACAACAGCGTTGATTTTCAAGAATTTATGATCATGCCATTTGGCTTTAGCACATTTAGCGAGGCGCTAAGAGCTGCAACTGAAATTTATCACAAGCTAAAATCTATCCTAAACGCAGCTGGCCACAGCACGGCTGTCGGCGATGAGGGCGGCTTTGCTCCAAATTTAAAAGACAACGAAGAGCCATTAAAACTTATCTGCTTAGCCGTAAAAGAGGCTGGATATGAGCTAGGCAGTCAGATAAAACTTGCTCTTGACGTCGCTTCAAGCGAGCTTTACAAAGACGGCAAATACGAGCTTGAAGGCAAGAAATTTAGCAGCGACGAGCTCATTAGCTACTATGAAAAACTTTGCGAAAAGTATCCGATATTCTCTATCGAGGATGGCCTTAGCGAGGACGACTGGAGCGGTTGGGCTGAGCTTACAAAAAGGCTTGGCAGCAAGGTGCAGTTAGTTGGCGACGATCTTTTTGTCACAAATGAGAAAATTTTACGCGAAGGCATCGAGAAAAACATCGCAAACGCGATCTTAATCAAGCCAAATCAAATAGGCTCAGTCACGCAAACTATGCAAACTGTTCGCCTCGCTCAAAGAAACGGCTACCGCTGCATAATGAGCCACAGAAGTGGCGAGAGCGAAGATGCGTTTATCGCTGACTTTGCAGTCGCTCTAAACACTGGCGAGATAAAGACAGGTGCTACCTCAAGAAGCGAGCGCAACGCAAAATACAACCGCTTGCTCGAGATCGAGCTTGAGGCGGGTGAGTTTTTAGGGGATAATATTTGAGCGAAATTTTAGATGAATATGGCAAAGAAGATGGCATATTTCATAAAATCATAAAATTTGTTCGGCCGACATTACGCTACGTCATAGCCACCATTTGCGTGGCTATGTTTGCCTTTTACGTGGGCAATATGATGTTTGGCAAACGCTCACTTGATGTGATGCTAAGCCTTCAGAGCAAAAAAGAGAGGCTTAGCGAAGACGTGGAAATTTTGAAAAAACTAAACGCACGTCTGCAAAAAGATTATTTTGAATTGCAAGGCCTTGAGCCAGACTCCAACAAAAAGTAGGAACGATGAAGAAAATTTGGTTAGTTTTACCTTTATTAACGGCGAGCTTATGCGCCAGAGAAAACCCATTTATGCCTATTAGCGAGCTAAATACAAGCGTCATGACGACAAATGTCGTAGAAAAATATGACAGCTTCAACTCGCTCTCGTTTAAATTTCCAAGCGATGCGATGCTACTACTTGATGTCACCATAAGATACAGAGCAAATGACGGCAGCATAAAAGAAAAAAGACTAACCGATATAAACAAAACTATCGACTGGAACGATGAATTTGCCCTAAGCAAGATGAAAAATCCAGAACCAGTCGCAGCTAAAAAACTAGACGTCTCGGTCACGATGGCAGAGGTGCCAACTCAAAAGGTAAGCACGCCAGTGATAATAGAAAAAAATGAGACGAAAATTTCAAATAAAGATAGAAATAAAACCTCAGATGTGCCAACTCCAAACGTCGTAGTGATCGACCTTGGCGCAAAAAAGATAAAAGAGCCTGCTAAGCCTGAGCAAAAAGTAGTTGAAGTAAAGATCGAGCCAGCCTCAAAGCCTGTTGCAGAAGCAAAAAGCAGTGAAAAAGAGGTTAAATTCTTAGGATTTGTAAGCTTTTTAGCACATGAAAAAGAGCTAAATATCATCACAAAAGCTAAAAATTTAAAGCACTTTGCCTACGAGAAAAATAAGATCGTGCTTGACTTTGCAAAGCCGCCAAGAAGTTTTAAAACTAAAAATTTAAAGCTTGAAAACGAAACTTTTAAAAGCGTAATAATCGGCTGGCACGATAGCTATTTTAGAGTGGTTTTAGAACTTGATAAGATGCATAAATATAAACTTGAAGCCGTTGAAAATGGATATGTGCTTAAGCTTTTATAGTTTTTATATTTAAATTTAAGCCTACT
>CAUUIN010000072.1:0-7500 GCA_963545295.1 uncultured Campylobacter sp.
TCATCGTTTTGTGCAAATTTGCTAGCCTCATTTAAGGCTAGCATATATAAATTTGTCTTTAAATTTAGGCACTCAAGCTCAAAAAAGCTGACGCCATCTTTGCTAAAAATTTGAACGATTTTTGCTCTTATCATTTAGCTGGGACGTTGTAGCCAAATTTCTTGAAAATTTCTCTTGCTTTATCACCTAGGATAAAGTCGTAAAATGCCTTTGCATCGGCGTTATTTTCGGCACGTTTTAAAAGCACGATGCCTTGATCGATCGGAGTGTAGAGCTCTTGTGGGACGAAGATGTAGTTTATGCCCTCTTTATATTTTGCCATTTTCTCGCTAAAAAGCGCGCTAGCAGCGATAAATCCAACGTCTGAAGCGCTTAGTGCTTGAGATAGTGTCTCAGAAATTTTTTGAGCATAGACGATGTTTTTCTCTACTTCGTCATAAATTTTTGCATTTTTTAGAGCCTCAATGCTAGCCTTGCCGTATGGTGCGGTTTCTGGATTTGCTATTGAGATCGCTTTTAGGCCACGAACCACTTCTATGCCCTTTTTAAAGTCCACGTCTCTTATAGAAAAGATCGCCAAAGCACCTTGTGCATATACTTTTGGTGCAGCCACTGCAAAGCCTGTGTCGTAGGCCTTTTGTGCAAAGCCCATATCAGCAGCCATGAAGATATCAGCTGGGGCTGAGTTTTGAATTTGCGTGACAAGTCCGCCGCTTGCACCAAGAGTTAGGTTGATCTTAGCATCTGGATGAAGCTTGTTAAACTCTTTTATAAGCTCAGGAAACGCGTAAGTCGTATTTGCTGCAGCATAGACATTTACATCAGCGCCAAGTGCGTTTATGGCTAGCAATGCTGCCACACATAAAAATTTAAAAACCTTTTTCATTTAAACTCCTATAATGATTTGAGATGATTTTACTATGGCTATTAGCGTGTCGCCAACGCCTATTTGCATATCCATCGCACTATCTTTTGTGATGATGGCAGTGAGCGTCTGCTCATCGTTTAGCTTTAGCGTGACCTCGGCATTTACAGCGCCTATTTTTGCCTCGATGACCTCGCCTTTTAGCTGATTTTTAGTGCTTATCTTTAGATCAAGATCTTTTGCGAGGATGACAGAAGGCGCTTTAAAGATGAAAACCACCTTTTGACCCACTTTTAGGCCTAAATTTTTCTCGCTTTCAACTGTTATAGTGGCTTCAAGCGTGTTGCCATTGCTTAGTTTTGCAACTATCTCTGAATTTACAGCGCCTCTATTTATGCTAACTATCTCGCATGAGAGCTGGTTTCTAGCGCTTAAGTTCATACTCATTCTTTGAAGGTTTATGATATCGACATCTTCAAAATCAACCTTTTGGCAAATTTTTTGCAAAAAATCCTTTTGCGTCTCAAGGATGGCGTCGTAAATTTTTATCAGTTTTTTTGCGTATGGGCTAAGTTCTGAGCCGCTATTTTTCTTGTTGCCATCGGCTCTTACGATGAGAGGCTTGCTGCTTTTGTTATTTAAGGTGTCTAGGCAGTCCCAAGCATTTTTATACGAAATGCCGACAACTTCGGCTGCTTTTGTGATACTTTTTGTCTCATTTATCGCCTTTAGTAGCCCAATGTGCTTGGCTAAAACCTGTGTATCTTCGCCCAAAAATAGCTCTAAATTTATATCTGCTTTCAAAATTTTAACCTCTAAATATATTATAATAATTTGCAAAGTATATCTAATTATATTAATTTGCAAGCTTAAATTACAAATTTTCTTTAATTTCTTGTAAAGTTTCAAAAAGATAAAATCAAGCTGTATTTTGTAAATAAATTTTAAGGTTTTATGATGAAATTTTTGCTAGCCATCTTTTGTAGCCTGCTTTTAGCCTGTGCAAGCGCTGATATAAACGCGACTAATGGCACTGAGAATGATGATTTTGACGTTGAATTTGAAGCAAAAAAAGATGTTTTTGACCCACTTAGCGGCTACAACAGAGTGATGACAAATGTAAATGACTTTATCTACATAAACATGCTAACTCCAGTGGCAAAAGGCTACGCTTACGTCGTGCCAGCCACAGCTAGGACGATGGTTGCAAATTTCTTTGACAACCTCCTTTTTCCAGTGCGCTTTGTAAATAACTTGCTTCAGTTTAAATTTCAAAACGCTGGCGAAGAGACTTTGCGCTTTTTGGCAAACACGATAATTGGCTTTGCAGGGCTAACGGATGGGGCAAAATACTATGATCTAAAGCCCCACAACGAGGACTTTGGACAGACCCTTGGTTACTGGGGGCTAGGAAGCGGCTTTCACATCGTTTGGCCACTTATCGGACCATCAAATTTAAGAGATACTGGCGGCTTAGTGGGCGATTATTTTGCCGATCCTATCAGCTACGTAGACCCTATACTTCTTTCAGCTGGTATCAAGTCTTATAGGGCGTTTAACAGCTTTTCACAAGACCCAACTGCTTATGAAAAACTAAGAAAAGATGCGATCGATCTATATCCATTTTTACGCGATGCTTACGAGCAAAGACGCGATAAACTTATCAAGGAGTAAGTATGAAAATTTTAAAAATTCTTGCAGCGATTTTACTTTTAGCAACTAGCCTTTTTGCTATGTCAAAAGAGCAGATAAAGCCCGAAATAGAGGCAAAAACTGTTAAAGTGATCGAGGTTTTAAAAAATGCAAATTTAGATAACAATGCAAAGACAAAAGAAATTTTTGATCTGCTTGATCCACTTTTTGACTACAAACAAATGGCAAAAATCAGCCTTGGCAAACGTTATAACAGCCTAAGTGCTGACGAGCAAGCCAAATTTGACGCTGCATTTGAACAAAAGCTAAAAAGCTCATACATCGACAAACTTTTAGGCTACAAGGATCAAGTGATCCACATAACCGGAGAAAGTGAGCCTCAAAAAAATAGATACTGGGTCACATCTGAGCTGATAAATGACGGCAAAAGCTATGAATTTGTCTATAAATTTTACGACGCAAAAGAGCGCGGATGGCTCATTTACGACCTTGATATCGTTGGTGTAAGCATTATACAAACTTATAGAAGCCAGTTTGGTGACGTGCTAAACAATGGCGATTTTAATACGCTTTTACAAAAACTAAACGAAGCAGTTTTGCCTGAGCAAAACAAAACTAATCCTTAATGCGACAAATTTTTAAATTTATCATTGCCAAAAACAAGCTTGTTATCTCGCTTGTCCTGCTTTTAAGCGTTGTTTTTGGCTGCCTTAGCACAAGGCTAAGCATCGACGCTTCAGCCGAGACCTTGCTACTTGAGCATGACCCTGACCTAAAGGCTTATAGGCAGATAGCAAAACGCTACGACTCGCCTGGGCTTTTGGCGGTCGCTTTTACCCCCAAAGATGATCTTTTTTTGCCTAAAAATTTAGAGCTTATTAAAAATTTAAGCGACGAACTTGCCAAAAACGATATGGTTAGCAGTATCACTTCTATACTAAACGTGCCGCTTTTAGATAGCGTAAAAGGCGGTGTTACAGGCATCTTAGAGCACACGCCAACACTAAGTGATAAAGATATAAATATCTCAAAAGCAAAGATTGAGTTTGCAAAAAGTCCCATTTATAGTGGAAATTTGATAAGCAAAGATCTAAAAACCACGGCGATCGCTCTAAATTTAAAGCAAGATGATAAATTTAACGAGCTAGTAAATGAGCGAAATTTACTTAGTCAAAAAGAGTCAAACGGCACTATCACGCAGGCTGAAAAGCTTAAATTTCAAGCACTTGTGGCTGAATTTAAGGCCTACCGAGATGAGCTTAGAAAGAGCGATCATGAAAATCTTGAAGCGATAAAGGCGGCTATCGCTAAATTTAACGCAAATAACGAGCTTTTTTTGGGCGGCGCAAATATGATCGCTGATGATATGATAGGCTTTATAAAGAGCGATCTTTTGGTTTATGGACTAAGCGTTCTAGCGCTTCTTAGCTTTAGTTTGTGGCTATTTTTTAGGCAGATTAGATGGATCATCTTGCCGATGTTTATCTGCGCAATAAGTGCCCTTTTTACAACTGGAATTTTTGGTATGTTTGGCTGGGAAGTGACGGTCATTAGCTCAAACTACATCGCACTTCAGCTCATCATCACCATCTCAACAGTCATCCACCTAGTAGTTAGCTACCGAGAATTTTATGTAAGACATCCAAAATATAGCCAAAATCAGCTCATTTACCTGACACTACGCGACAAATTTTCTCCATCTTTTTGGGCGATATTTACAACGGTTATTGGCTTTAGCTCATTAATGAGCGCTGATATAAAGCCAGTTATCATGCTTGGGGTGATGATGAGTGCTGGCATTAGCGTTTCACTCGTACTTGCTTTTTTGCTATTTGGTGCGATAAATGTAAATTTAAAGAAGCTTGCCCCTGTTAGGACATTTGAAAATAGCTTTAAATTTACAAAATACTGCGCAAATTTGGCGCTAAATTCAAGAAAGATCATCTATGCAGTTTGCGTGCTAGTTGTCTGCTTTGGCGTATATGGCATAAGCAAGATAAAGGTTGAAAACAGCTTCATTGGCTATTTTAAAGAGAGCACGCAGATCCGCCAAGGCATGCAAGTCATCGACACAAAGCTTGGTGGCACGATCCCAGTTGATGTGATAGTTAAATTTAAAGAGAGCGAGCCAAAACAAGAAAAAGCTGATGAGAAAGATGACTTTGAAAGTGAGTTTGAAAACGACGCAAAGAGCGCAAAATACTGGTTTAACAGCTATCACACAAGGGTTGCGGAAAAAATTCACGACTATCTAAAAGAGCAAAATTTTGTAGGCAACGTAAGCTCTCTTGCAACGCTCATAAAAGCGATAAAAGAGCTAAATAACGGCGTAAGTGATGACTTTTTGCTTGCTGCGATGTATGAAAAGCTTCCACTTGAGTATAAAAACATCTTGCTAAGCCCTTACGTGAGCGTCGAAAATGACGAGCTTAGATTTAGCCTAAGGATCGTTGATAGTGATCCAAAGCTTAGAAGAAATTTATTTCTAAAAGAGCTTAAAGAAGGGCTTTTAGAGCTTACTAAAAATGATAACGTAAGCATTGAAGTTGTCGGTATGATGGTGCTTTATAACAACATGCTTCAAAATTTACTTAGCTCGCAGGTTGATACATTTGGTCTAACAGTTGTGATACTTTTTGTAATATTTTGCTTTATTTTTAGAAGTATCAAGCTAGCAACCATCGCGATAGTTTCAAATTTGATCCCGCTTTGCACGCTCTTTGGCGTAATGGGATTTTTTGGCATACCGCTTGATGTGATGAGTATAACCATCGCTGCTATTAGTATAGGTATCGGCGTTGATGATATCATCCACTACATCCACCGCTTTAAAGAGGAGTTGCTTACAAAAGACGTTTTTGAGAGCATAAAAGCCGCGCATGCTAGCATAGGATATGCGATGTATTACACCTCATTTACCATTTTTCTTGGCTTTAGCGTGATGATAACGAGCAACTTTATACCAACTATTTATTTTGGTTTGCTGACTGATCTTGTTATGGTCTTTATGCTGCTTGGCGCGCTTATCATCTTGCCAAGTCTCATTGCAAGTTTTGTGAAAAAGCGCGAGGTATAAATTTATTTGATAACTTTGATAAACGAATAGACATCGGCCACGCCATTAATGTGCTTTGCGTACCAAATGGCGTGCTTTTCTTGCTCGATGCTATCTACTACGCCACTAAAAACAACATCGCAGCCAACGATGCTAACACGCACATTTGTGCCTTCAACGACGCTATCTTTGAAGAGATTTTGCTTTAAATTTGCAAGTATGCTCAGACCATCGCACGGATACTCGCTCTTTTTTACCCTAAGATAGGTGTAAATTTTTCGCACTCCGTCTGTGCTTTTGGCAAGTTCAACTAGCTTATCACCTAGCTCTTTGCTATCAACAAGCCCTATGAGATAGGCATCGCCGTAAAAGACCTCTATCTCGATGTCGATGTTGCTAAGGCCTTTTGAAAATAAAATTTTACTTTGTAGCTTGCTTTGGACAAATTTATCACGCGAGATCGAGTAGATGCCGCGTTTATCGCGAGAAATGGAGTATGCGTCATATACATTTAGTGGCGCTGTTGCTGGGGTGAGGACTGAGGAGCAAGAGCAAAAAAATAAGACCAAAAATGCAAAAACGCTAAATTTAGAAATCATAAATCCTTTTGTAATTTCAAAAAGTTTATAGAAAATGGGCTAAAATTTATCTAAATCTGCTAAAATAACGCACACGGAGGATAAAGTAATCTGGTGATGCTCACGGGCTTCAAACCCGATGACTGGGCGGTTGACCGTCTGGTGGGGAGTTCGATTCTCTCATCCTCTCGCCACTTTTTTCTTTTAAATTTCTACTTTTTAAATAATCTATTTTTGATTTTAAAGCGCAGTTAGCTAGTAAATTTTAAAAATGATGGTGTGACTTAAACAATCGTCTTTAAATTTAAAAGTTTAAATTTTTATATCCAAAACATGCGGCTCTTCGCTCTCTTCTTCGCTATCAAGCTCATCTTCCAAGGCCTCTTCATGTTTAGCTTTTGCGTTTTGCTCCTCGTTCTCAAATTCGCTCGCCTCTTCTTCGCTCTTTTGGCGCTCGTGCTCTTTTTCAGGGTCTATTTTGTATGACTCCTCCATCGGACGCACCTCTTTTATCTCCTCGTTTTGCTGGGTAGCTAGCTCAGATGCCATTAGCGCTTGCATATCAAAGCGTGCTTGCTGATTTGCATGCACTTGCGAGACGACTGGGGCGTTTTGGTTGATGAAGTTGCTGTTTCCTAAAGGTGTTACCGCCATTTTTAGCCTTTATTTATGATGATCGTTTTGTAGTTTGTGTAAGTGACGTTCGCGCCATTTTCACGCCTTAAATTTTCGCGTTTGGTGTAGTCTACCTCATATCTGCCAGCCCCTTTTACGCTAAATTCCACGCAAAATTTAGCCGCCATCTCTAGCACATCTTCTGGCACTTTGCTCTTGTTTGTTTTGATTATGACGTGAGCGCTTGGGGTGTCTTTTAGATGAAGCCAGATGTCGTCTTTTTTGGCAAGATCGAGTAAATTTATATTGCCTTTTTCGTTTCTGCCAACTAAAATTTTAAACTCTCTAACGTAAAAAATTTCAGCATTTTCGCTCACATCTTTTATCTGACGTTCTCTTTGTTTTGCCTTGTTTTTTGGGCTTAAAATTTCAAGCTCATAGGCGCTATTTGCCTCTTTTAAAAGCGACTTTAGCCCCTCAAAAAAATCGATCTTTTCACTTAAATTTCTCTTTTCTATCTCCACGCCAAGGGCTTTTGCTCGAAGTTTTTTTGATCTTGCATAAAACTCATTTGCGCTATTTTTTGGTGTATCGCTAAGAGTTAGTTTTATCTCGTTGCCATCAAAATCTTTTAGGCAAATTTCTCTCTCATAGCCTTTTAAATTTGCCAAATTTGCAAGCAAAAGCGTGCCGTAGTTTGCAAACTCCTCGCTCTTTTTCATAAGCTCATCTTT
>CAUUIN010000073.1:0-7403 GCA_963545295.1 uncultured Campylobacter sp.
TGGTGCCCCGTGTAGAAATCGTAAAACTATATAAAAACGCCGAAAATTTAGCACTTAATACTTTAAGCTTTGCTTAACTCCGTTTTAACTCCGTAAAAATATTTTATTTTTTCGGTTCGTTTCCATTTGTAACATTTTTGTGTTAAAAAAACTCGATCGTGCTAAGCCAGTTATTATTTATGCTATGCGTGATTTTTGATATTATCGCTCTTAGCGTCTTTGGCTCATCTTTAAGCTTGATATTGATATACCCACCTGCAAAAAAGGGGCGACCATGTATAGACACAGTGCCAGCCAATACACTATTTTTTTGTCTCTTTAGCTTTGCTTCTGCTTTTGATAGTGCCTCTGCCTCATCACGTGCAAAATCGCTAAATTTAAGCACTGGCGTTCCTACTCCTACCTTTGAGACGACTGATTTATTTTTTTCGCTATCAAACCATTTTATCTCACAAGCATTATATTTTTTTGTGTGATTGATTTGGTAGTTTAAATCGATGATCTCGTCTTCGGTTATGGTGTATTCTACTCGGTCATGATCCTTGTCTTTGTCTATGAAAATAAGCGTTTTATTTTTCACGCAAAAGGTTATCTCGAGATCGTCAGCTATCTTTTTACAAAACGCGCAGTCGCTTAGGTCGTATTGCTCGATGTCGCCTACCTCGTCCATTCGGTCAAAATTAATCTTGATGTTATAGCCGTTTTCTTTGGCTATCGATTTTAAAATTTCTTTATAGCTTTGAGCTTTAAATGTCCTATTCTTTTTCTCTCGAAAAGCCTTAAAGAAATTTGCCGATATTGCCTCGATCTCGTAGCTTTGTTTATAATTATATTTGATCGTGGCGATCGTAAAATCACCCAAAAAAGCGCCGTCAATATAAATTTTAATCTCGTCTTCTTCTCTCGGCAGTGGTGCGCTCCAGTGCATAAGCACATTTAAAACATCGCTCTCGTCACTCTCGTAGTCGTCTATGCCTATATCGATCCATGGTATCTCATCCGTTTTATCTACACCGTTATATAAGATTTTAATTTTTGGCGCTCTATATCCTGCTATTCCCATAAGTATTTAGCCTTTTTTTCTTCTTGTGGCTCGATGCTTGGTAAATTTACCTCATCGCCACTTTTTAGCTTTGTTTTGTGTAAAAGATGCTCGTTTTCTCTTAGAAATTCACTATAAACGTTTTGATCTAAAGAGCCGTAAATTTTAAAACATATCATGTCTAAACTCTCATCATCTTTTGCTATATAAATTTTCATTTTTTCAACTCCTGCGAAAATATATACTCCGCCTTTGCTAACACTGCATCGCTTATCTTTAGTGCCTCTGTGTCAAGATCGGATAGTTTTCGTAAATAAAAAAAGCTCCTGCCATCTTTTGCAACTGCTTGACCTGTCAAAAATCCGCTTGTGTTGCCTTTGTTCTGCCTTGTTTTGGTAAGTCCTCTAACATAGAAATGTCGCCCTTTTGGTATGCCATAATCATATCCTTTTGGTCTTGCGTGAGCTTCGAGTATGAAAGGCGTTATCGCTTTTGGCATGGCAAAGATTTTAATACTTAGGTCGTCCGCTCTCGCTCCGCGTCTTACAAGGCGCTTTTTGTCAAGGTACCTCTTTTTGATTGATACTCTTTTTGCGATTAGCTCTCTTTGTTCTTTTGATACTTTTGTAAGCGTTCTATTCATTGCGTTTTTTAATACCCTTGTGACCTCTTTACTGAATTGATTAAAATCGCTCATAGTAAATAGCCTGAAATTCTTATTTTTTTTGTGTAATACCAAATACCATTAAAAAAGAGTTTGACAAAGTTATCGGTGTTTTGCGTCATCGAGTAGATAAGTATATAGTTGCCTCGTACGAGATCAAAGGCTGAAATTTTAAGCGGTATCGCTTGCTTTACTAGCTCTTCAAATCCGCTAAATTTAAGCACATCATCGAGCAATATAGTAGCTTCAAAGCTAAATTCCTCATCATATCCGCCTAGATGTGTATATACTGGTCTTGTGATCGTATTTTTCTTGTCATAATTCACGCTTAAATTTTTCTCTATGCCTGCTACGTTGTCATCTATACTGAAAACATATTTATCGATCGTTATTATTCTCATGCCTGCCCCTTAATCACCATAACTATAACTCGAGTTTTGCACAGCTTTGGCTACCGCCTGCGGTGTGGCGCTTGATCCGCTCATCGTGATATTTACTACTTTGTTGTCGTTGATAGTCTGATTTTTATTGTTCGCTGCGTTTTGCCTTTTAGCTTCCGCGTTCTCGCTTATCGCTCCGCTTGTGCTTTGCGTTTTTGGCTTGCTGTCGTAAAATAAATTTAAAGGGTTATACCAACTGCGCTCAACGCCATCGCCAACGCCTAGCCCCTCTTTTATGCTTTTTGTGATGTCAAGCTTCTTGGCGCTATCTACAAGCGTGTTTATGCCATTTATAGCTGTCGTTATAAATTCGATTAAGAGCTTTATCGGTGTTAAAACAAAGTTGATCGCTCCTGCCACTACCTCGCCAAATTTAGCCCCTGCGTTTGTTAGCCCCTCGATCTCCTCTTTTGTGGCACTACTCTGTCCAAAAAGCGAGCTAAAAAAGCTTGAAATTTTAGAGAATATAGGCATTAATGGCGAGAAAGCTGTTTTAACGGCTGTAAAAAAGCCATTAAATACGTCTGTAACTGGTGCTATATTTTTTCTTAGTCCCTCAAAAAAGCCAGTAAAAAAGGCTTTTACATGATCCCAATATTTATAAATTAGCGCTCCAGCCGCTGCGATTGCTGTTAATATAAGACCGATTGGATTACTTAAAAATGCAAGGCTTAGAGCCCTAAAGCCTAAAACTATCTTTTTAAGCCCTCCGACAAATCCTAAAGATGTGCCGCCTGCCGTTTTTGTCGCTAGGCTAAAGCTATTTAACGCCTTGCTAGCAAGCGCCGTAAGTGTAGCTTTTGCTTTCATTGTGATACTGCATTGCGACAAAGATGCGTTAAGTTTTACGCAGTCAAAAGGCAATAGCATTAAAATTTTACGGTAGCCACCAAACGAGATCGTAAATAGTGCAAATGCTGCTCTTGCTGCTGTCATAAATGCATTAAATCCTAAAAACGCAGCAACGCTAAGACCTATCTTTTTAACAAGCTCTTCGTTGTTTTGTGTAAATTCGGTTATTTTTTTCATAAATCCAGCGAGATATTCTATTGCCGTGCTGATATATGGTAGAAAAACATTGCCGATACTTACACTAAGTGAATTTAATGTATTTTTCATTAGCTGGATTTTGTTTGCGACGGTGTTGCTTCTGGCTTGAAATTCTTTCTCGTTTGACCCTAAAAATTTCTCCTTGCTACTAACCTCATCAAGCGACTTTTTATAGACATCCATGCCGCTTATAAGCGTTGCAATGTCGCTATCATAGTTTGTTCCCATGATAGTTGTAAGTAGAGCGCCTCTCCTTTGTGGCTCAACCTTGCTCATTGCTTCTAAAAATTGCAGTACTGCACCTTGTGCGTCTGTTTTCATCGCTTTTGCAAATTTATTAACACTTAGCCCAGTTTCTTCAAATGCCTTTTGCTTATCTTCGCTTAAAGAGCTTAAATTGTTTAATTTTTTTAGCAAAGCTTCGGATGCAGTTGCCGCAGTCTCTGGCGCTTTACCGAGCGATATAAACGTAGATGCAAGTGCGGCGGTTTGCTCTTTTGCTAAGCCTACTTGTTTGCCGATGCCTGCTATTCTTTTCATAACCTCGACTATTTCGCTGGCTTTGGCGGCGTTGTTGTTTGATAGGTGGTTTATGGCATCCATCATCTCGCCAGTCTCATCAAGGCTTAGCGACAAGATGTTTTTTATTTTGCCTATCGTATCGCCTGCGCTCTCTGCCGTGATGTCAAAAGCAACGGCTGTTTTGGCTGCCATTTCGGTAAATTTTAAAAGCTCGTCTTTTGCTAGTCCCATTTGTCCGCCAGCTGCTGCAACTTGTGTCAGTCCATCGGCGGTCATTGGTATTACTTGGCTCATTTTTAAAATTTCATTTGAAAAGCCCTTGATCTCGTTATCATCTTTAAAATCAACTACTTTTTTTACATCCGCCATCGAGCTTTCAAAATCAATGGCACTTTTGATCGGTGCTGCGATTATTGCTACTGATGCCGCACTTGCGACGATTTCGGTTTTTAAATTTGCTAGCTTTTGCTTTGCCTCGTCCATATCAAGGCGGATCTTGGCTTTTGTGGCTCTTTGCAAGTCTTCTTTTAGCTTCGCCATTTGCGTGTGAAACCCTGCTTTTTGAAACGGCTCAACTTTTAGCTTTTGCAAGGCTGCGTTATATTTTTCTATGCCTGATTTTATATTTGCATTTAGCTTGTCGCCTAAGCTTATAGTGCTTCTATCTACGGCTTTTAAGATATTATTTAGCCCCTTAAGCTCCATGTTAAAGGTTAATGTTGCTTCTTGTGCCATATATTGCCTTTTTATTTTGATATTAGTAAAATATTAGTGATTTTTATACAAGGTGGTTAAAATGGATTATTTAGGCGCTCTTTTGGCTGGGTTTATGCTCCCTATCATCCTCATGGTCGGCGGCTTAGTCGCCTGCATGTTTTGGTATATAAGCGTGCCTTTGCTTGTGCTTTTTGTCGTTGCTAAAATTTATAAGAGCAAGAGCAGCAACGCCGCTCTTTAGTTTTGATTTATGCGTTTTGCGATCTCGAAATAATCTACAAATTCATTAAATTCTAATCCCATAACGTCGGATAGTGTAAAATTTAGGGAGTGCGTGATTAGCGCAATCCCCTCTATTAGTTTTTTACATCAACGCCCATAAATCCGCTTATCATCTTGCTAAGCTCCACCCACTCGCTTATCGGTAGTGAGTTTAAAAACTCTTTGTTTAACTCGCCGTCACTCATATCAACGAGTAAATTTTTAGCTTGCTCGATCTCGTCACCCTTTGCGTTTTTTGTGGCGGATTGGATTTGTAGCAGAGTAGGGGCTTTTAGATATACCTTTTGCCCATCTGAAAATGTGAATTCTTCTTTTGGTAGTTCGATTTTTTGAAGTGGCATTTTTTATCCCTTTTTATAAAATATTTTTGCGTATAGTGCCAAATAGATCGACGCCATCATTTTCAAATATATGGTTCAGCGCGTCATAAAGTATCACTCTTGCCCCTGCAACTTCGAGCTTATAAAATGTTAGGCTTACTTCAAAGCTTAAATTTGCTTCTTTATTAAATTCAAATTTAGCACCATCAAGGCTTTTTATCTTGCCCTCAAAAGTAGCGATCACTTGCTCATCATCGCCGTTTGAATTTGTAGCGTTTGCCTTTAAGTATAGTTTTTGTGTCTTTGAACTATCCAGCATCTTAAAATATAGCTCATTTAGGTTATTCACGGTGATTTTGGTGTTTAGCGGCTTCACTACTGGCAAAACTGCTTCAAATTTGCCGATGCCGCTACTTGTTTCGATCGTCTCTTTTTCGATCTTTGGCAGTTCAACCTCAACGACCTCACCCATCAATCCGATGCCGTCAATAAATAAATTTCCACCTGTAAATGCTTGCGCTTTTAACATTTTTACTCCTTTTTATAGTTCTTCGATTAGTTTTTGTGAGTAGTCGGTTACTCGGTAAATTCTATTGACTATGCGTTTTATTAGTGGCATTTCTTGGACGTTGTGTTTAATATACACTATGCCCTCGCTTATAGTTTCGTTTGAGTTTAGATCCTTTGGCACTGTGATCTCAAAGCCTACTACTACATTATTGGCGGTTAGCCTTAAATAAAACGCTTCTAAGCTATCAACTACATTTTTGAGTACGTCGCGCATGCGTTTATCGATAGCTGTTTTTTGTGCTTTGAAAATCGTATCTATGGCGGTATAAAAAATAACATAAGTATGTATCGAGCTAAATAAGTCATCATTGCAAGTTTCTCCACCCCATGCCCTTATGCCATCATCGGCGATTATAAGGCTTACGCCTTTACCTCTTAGTCTGTCCGCCTCGCAGTCCTCGCCTTGTATAAGCTCGACTTTGTCTTGAATTCCGATAACTCCGTCGATAACTCTATTTGAATACGTTTGTGAAAATCCGTACTCGGTTTCTGCCATAATTTTCGCATAGAGCGCTATCAAAAACGCGCTAGCAGGGCGCACAACCTTATCAACTCTTATCACTTTTTGATACGAGATGATAGCTGTTTTGGTGCTATATTCTTGTAAGGCGGTATTTATCTCGCTCTCTTTTGTTTTGTTTAGTTCGATCGCATAAACGCCACGCAGATAAGCAGCCACTTGTTTTAACTTCTCGTGCGTGCCTTTATCGTTATACCCAACTGCCAAAAAGAATTTTGGTTTCGTTCCGATCGTAGCCTCACTTTTTTTTAGCTCATCGATAGCGTTTTGGCATGCGACTTCATTGGCCTTTTGATCGCCGCCTTTTGCAAAAACGCTAAGCACGATTTGATTATGTAACCCAGTAGCTTTTAGGTCTGTTAGCGTGTCTTTGATAGATCCCTCGCCAACCTCTTTTAAGGCTTCTAATATATCACTATAAAGGTAAAGCCCTGCCGTTAGCTTTGTATCGTCGCCGATAATGGCGATAGGGCGTTCATTGTTTATTTTGTATGGTGCAAGCGAGGCGTTATATAGCTCGACATTTACTCCAAATTTTGCTGCCATTTTTTCTCCTTTTAATTTGCGTTTTCTACTTTTTTATTAAATTTGATTTTATTTTAATAGCGTGCTTTTTATTTACAAGGGCATTTTTAAAAATTTAAATCTTTCGGCGGTCTTGGCAAGTTTGAAAAATCATCGCCACCACCAAAGCCATCTATCTTTTTATCGATCGCTTTATCCACTGTTGCCCTTATCCACGCAGTGCCACGCCACGCGAAAAAGCCACCTACGGCGAGGCTAAAGGGGTCCTCTTTTGTAAAATGAAATGTAACTTCATAAAAAATCCAGCATATAAACATCGAGCTTATCGCGCTAATAATTGAATTTACAATTGCTTTGCCACTATGTATCGGCTTGTGAAAGTCGTTTTCAAGGCTTAGCACCCCTCCGACAAAGCCAACTATTATTACCCAAAAGTAAAAGCCCAACCTATCCATAAGATCATCCATTACCTCCACCTCTTTTTTTAAAATTCATATGTAAAAATATACATTATTAGGACGGATAATATTATTTCTACTACAACCACCTTATTTAGCCAAAATTTCTTAGTCCTCTTTATGATCGCTTCCACTTACGCACCCTTTTAAAAGTTCTTCACACGTCAAAAAATAGCCCATTAGCTCTTTTGCGCTCTCTAAATTTTCAGGGCTAAATTTTGGCTTTGTTGGCATTTTCTCAATGCACGCCACTGGCACATATACATCTTGATATTGCGTTTTTACGATCACTT
>CAUUIN010000074.1:0-7386 GCA_963545295.1 uncultured Campylobacter sp.
CATCAGAAGTAGATGAGATGGCTAAAGCCATAGTTGAAGAGGTTAGGAAGAAGAAGTTTTAACTTCTTAATAAATTAACTCAAATTTGTTTAAAACAAGCTACTCAATAAACTCCAACCTAGCTTATACTGGGTTGGGGGGTTTAATCTTTTTAGACTTAATTCTTTAAATTTAATCTTTTATTTTATTGCTCATTCATAAATTTTAAAATTTGCTATAAAGTTTTTTGTCACAAACGTATATAATTGTGACGAGCCTTGTCAAATATTAAAAACATCCTGGATATAAATTTTTAGCTTCATGTTTATTGCTTTTTTTATAGTTTTGTTAAATAAAAGATAAATTTAGCCCAATTTATGTGTTACTTTTCTACTCAACTATTTAAATAAATTTATAATTTATTTTTTTAAGATTTACTTGTAAAATACCTATAGATATATAAAAAAATGCTTTAAATTATCATCTTATCTCTTTTATAAAGGGCTACTTATATAAATTTTCTTAAACTACTATGTAATTTTATATCTTAAGTTTATTGAAATTTTTATCTATGTAAATCAGAGGTAAATAAGTTTAATGAGAGTAATATCTCTTAAATTTGTTTAAATCTTTGAAGGAGAAAAAATGAATCGACGAGATTTCATCAAAAGTGCTGCAGCTAGTGCTGCTTGTGCTAGTGCTGGCATCGCTGTGCCAAGCTCGCTAAGTGCGGCAAGCGAAGCTGAAAAAGGTTGGCGTTGGGACAAAGCTGCCTGTAGGTTTTGTGGAACTGGATGTGGCATCATGGTCGCAACTAAAGAGGGCAAAATAGTAGCCGTAAAAGGCGACCCAGAAGCACCAGTAAATCGCGGTCTAAACTGTATCAAAGGCTACTTTAATGCTAAGATCATGTACGGCGAAGACAGGATCACTCATCCACTTTTACGTGTAAATGAAAAGGGCGAATTTGACAAAAAAGGCAAATTCAAGCAAGTAAGCTGGAAACAAGCATTTGACGTGATGGAAGCTCAGTTTAGAAAGACTTATGATGAGCTAGGACCTCACGGTATCGGTGTGCTTGGCTCTGGTCAATACACTATCCCAGAAGGCTATGCGGCAGTTAAGCTTATAAAAGGTGGCTTTAGAAGCAACAGCATCGATCCAAACGCAAGGCACTGCATGGCAAGTGCGGTTACTGCCTTTATGCAGACATTTGGTATCGATGAGCCAGCAGGCTGCTTTGATGATATCGAGCTTACTGATACCATCATAGCTTGGGGCGCAAATATGGCTGAGATGCACCCGATCCTTTGGGCGCGCGTGAGCGATAGAAAGCTTAGCGATCCTGATAGAGTGAAGGTCGTAAATTTAAGCACCTACTCAACTAGAACATCAAATTTAGCCGATATGGAGATCATTTTTGCTCCGTCATCTGACCTTGCTATCTGGAACTACATCGCTCGTGAGATAGTTTATAACCACCCAGAGATGATAGACGAAGAATTTGTTAAAAAACACTGCGTCTTCACAACTGGTCCAGCTGACATCGGATATGGCCTACGTCCAGACATCCACCACAAAAAATATGCTCCAAGCGAGCTAGACACCGCTGCTACTGAGAAGTCAAAAGTGCTAAGCGAGGCTGAGGGTGTTACACTTGCTTATCTTGGCTTAAAAGCTGGCGATACACTAGAGAACAAAAACGCTGCAAAGGCTGATGCACACTGGCAAATAACATTTGAAGAGTTTAAAAAAGCTCTTGCGCCTTACACGCTTGATTTTACAGCAAAGGTGGCAAAAGGCGATCCAAACGAAGATATCAATGAATTTAAGAAAAAACTAAAAGCTCTTGCTGATCTTTACATCGAGAAAAACCGCAAAGTTGTTAGCTTTTGGACTATGGGCTTTAACCAACACCAACGCGGCACATGGGTAAATGAGCAAGCTTATATGGTGCATTTCTTGCTTGGCAAGCAAGCACTCCCAGGCTCAGGCGCGTTTTCTCTAACTGGTCAGCCAAGTGCGTGCGGAACTGCAAGAGAGGTCGGAACATTCGTTCACCGCTTGCCAGCTGATATGGTTGTGGGTAATCCAAAACACAGAGAGATCACTGAAAAACTTTGGAAACTACCTGCAGGCACACTAAGCGGCACTCCAGGCTCACACTACGTAAAAATGATGCGTGATCTTGAGGACGGCAAGGTTAAATTTATCTGGGTTCAAGTAAATAACCCATGGCAAAACACTGCAAACGCAAACCACTGGATCAAAGCAGCTCGCGAAATGGATAACTTTATCGTTGTAAGCGACCCTTATCCTGGAATTTCAGCAAAAGTAGCTGACCTTATCCTCCCAACTGCTATGATCTACGAAAAATGGGGCGCATACGGCAACGCAGAGAGAAGGACACAGCACTGGAGACAGCAAGTACTCCCTGTGGGCGAAGCGATGCCTGATATCTGGCAGATGCTTGAGTTTAGTAAGCGCTTTAAGCTAAAAGATGTTTGGGGCGAGAAAAAAGTAAATGACAAAGTGACACTTCCAAGTGTGCTTGAAGCTGCAAAAGCTATGGGATATAGCGAAGAAGATACACTATTTGACGTGCTTTTTGCAAATGAAGATGCTAAGAAATTTAGCGCAAACGATCCGATCATGGAAAACTATGACAATACAGAAGTCTTTGGCGATAGCAGAAAGGTGATCGGCTCTGATGGTAAAGAATTTAAAGGATATGGATTTTTCATCCACAAATATCTTTGGGAAGAGTATAGAAAATTTGGCGTTGGCCGCGGTCATGACCTAGCTGACTTTGACACTTACCACAGAGTAAGAGGTCTAAGATGGCCAGTAGTTGATGGCAAAGAGACTCAGTGGAGATTTAACACCAAATTTGACCCATACGCGAAAAAAGCTGCTCCAAATGATAAATTTGCATTCTACGGCAACAAAAACGCAGCCCTTCCAATAGGCGATCTAAAAGGCGTGAAAAACCAAGAGAAAACTCCTCTTGCAAACAAAGCGAAAATTTTCTTCCGTCCTTATATGGATCCGTGCGAGATGCCAAGCAAAGATTATCCATTCTGGCTATGTACTGGCCGTGTTTTGGAACACTGGCATACAGGCACGATGACTATGCGTGTTCCTGAGCTTTATAGAGCCGTTCCAGAGGCACTTTGCTACATGCACGAAGACGATGCTAAAAAGCTTGGCGTGCTTCAAAATGAGATCGTTTGGATCGAGTCACGCCGTGGCAAGGTAAAAGCAAGAGTAGATCTAAAAGGTAGAAACAAGCCGCCAGTAGGACTTGTTTATGTGCCTTTCTTTGACGAAAACGTATTTATAAACAAAGTCTGCCTTGACGCTACTTGCCCAATCTCAAAAGAGACTGACTACAAAAAATGCGCGGTTAAAATTTACAAGGCGTAAAAGTGGCTGATATGGAATTTTCAAGTAGGCGTGAAGCTTTGAAATTTGGAGCTAAGGCAGCGATCTTGGCACTTGGCGGAGGCTTTATATGGTCACTTAGTGCCAAAGCCTCGCCGCTTATACTTCTTAGACCGCCTGGTGCGAAAGCGGAGAAGCAGTTTTTAAAGAGCTGTATTAGGTGTGGGCTTTGCGTAGAGGCCTGTCCATTTGATACGCTAAAACTTGCTACTCTTGAAGATGGCATAAGCGTCGGTACGCCTTATTTTGAGCCTAGAAAAATTCCTTGTCATATGTGCGAGCATATCCCTTGCGTGCCAGCTTGTCCGACTGGGGCACTGGACGCAAATTTAGTTAGCACAGCTGGCAAACTAGATATCAATAAAGCCAAAATGGGCGTTGCAGTGGTCGATATGAAAAACTGCGTGGCATACTGGGGCATACAGTGCGATGCTTGTTACAGAGCCTGTCCGCTCATAGACAAAGCCCTATATCTCGAGTATCGCCGCAACGAAAGGACACAAAAGCATGCGTTTTTGCTCCCAGTAGTTGATAGTGATATCTGCACGGGTTGTGGCGTATGCGAGCGAGCCTGTATCACCGAAAAAGCAGCCATAACCGTGCTAAACCGCGAAGTCGTGCTTGGCAAAGTTGGCGATAACTACGTCAAAGGCTGGATAAAAGAAGATGAAAGGCGCGTAGATGATGCCGATAGTAAGATAAAGCTCGACATCAAAAAGGCGACTGACTATCTAAATGGTGGTGAGCTATGAAATTTTTAATCTTAAGACGAATAACTCAAATTTCCGTTTTGGTGCTATTTATCCTAGGAAATGTTTATGGGTTTAAGATACTTAGCGGAAATTTAAGCTCATCTTCGCTTTTTGGACAAATTCCACTAAGCGATCCATTTGCGGTGCTTCAAATTTTACTAGCAGGCTTTAGCGTTGGCATAAATGCGTTAATTGGCGCGATCATCGTCTTTGCATTTTACGCACTCATCGCACCAAGGGCGTTTTGCTCGTGGGTTTGCCCGGTAAATTTACTAACCGACATTGCTTACAAGCTAAGAGAGAAATTTGGCTTTAAGGGTGAGAAAATTTTAAACGTAAGTAAAAATTTACGCTACTACTTGCTAGCGCTTACCCTTATCCTAAGCCTTGCTCTTTCACTACCAGCATTTGAGAGCATTAGCTTTGTTGGTATCATCCAGCGTGGCATCATCTATGGCTCAGTTAGTGCCATTGGCATAACCCTTGGCATAGTGGCGTTTGATATGTTTGTGCTAAAGCGTGGGATTTGCTCACACGTCTGCCCGCTTGGCGCATTTTACGCTGTGATATCAAAATTTGCCATCATCAGAGTAAAACACGACGCAAATGCCTGCACAAAATGTATGAAATGCAAGCTCATCTGCCCAGAGGTGCAAGTGCTAGATATGATCGGCAAAGAGAGCCGCGCGGTTAGCTCAAGCGAGTGCATAAGCTGCGGTAGGTGCATCGACGTTTGCGGTGATGGGGCGCTAAATTTTAGTATTAGAAATTTAAGGAGAGAAAAATGAAAATGAAAATAATGGCGCTTGGAGCACTATGCGCTGCCTTTTTAGCGGCATGTGCATTGAATAATCCAAGCATTAGTGATTCACAAATCGGCCTTAGAAATGTCGATTTGCTAGATGATAAAGACGTTGTTTTAAAAGACATCAACTACACAAAAGAGCCAGCAGGTACGGCAAAGAGATTTGATAGATCTTTTGAAAACGCACCTCCGTTTATCCCGCATGACACTGAGGGTTTGGTGCCTATCACAAAAGATTCAAATATGTGCGTAACCTGCCACATGCCTGAGTTTGCAAAAGATAGCGGAGCAACTCCTATCCCAGCTTCTCACTTTTATGACATCAGAAATAAAAAAGATCTTGCAGGCAAGCTTGATGACGAGAGATATAACTGCACAACTTGCCACGTTGAGCAACAAAATGGTGTAACACAGCTTGTTGGCAATAAATTTAAGCCTGACTTTAGAGATAAAAACGGCTCACATAAGTCAAATTTACTAGACGTTTTAAATGACGGCGTTAAGTAATGCAAAGCAGGCGAGAGCTTTTTAGCAAAATTTTGGGGGCAAAACCTGCTCCCAAATTTATAAATCCACCCTTTTTTAGCGGAGAATTTGAGTGCGGCGGCTGTGAGGCTAGCTGCGTAAGTGCCTGTGAGAAGGAGCTTCTTAGCTTTGAAAATGAAAGAGTTGTTTTTAAAGTTAAAAAGCTAGGCTGTGACTTTTGTGAAGAGTGCGCGAAGGCTTGTCAAAATAGTGGCCGAGCGACGCTAAACTTAAACTCGCCAAAGAGCATAAACGCAAAGGTTAGCATCAATGTCGCAAGCTGCCTAGCGTGGAACGACACGATCTGCTACAACTGCCTTGATGCTTGTAAATTTAAAGCGGTTGAGTTTCTTGGTGTTTTTCGCCCTATAATCAATCAAAATTGCGTAAGCTGCGGCGAGTGCTTTGATGTTTGTTTTAAAAATTCGCTTGAGATGGAGGCTTTATGAGAGTTTTATTTTTTCTTTTTTGCTTGTTAAATTTTATCTTTGCAAATGAGATCACAACGCCTATTAAAGAGATAGAAGCTAGTGCAAATGTGCTTAATACCACGCTGATAAATGGCAAACTCTTTATCGCAACTGATGGTGGCACGGTTGAAATTTACGATCCAAAAGAGTCTAAATTTGACGAGATCATCAAAATAGATGATGTAAAAACCTACGTTAGCGATCATGAAAGACCAAAAATTTTAAATGTCGATGAGCTTGGTGGCAAGATGCTAATCCTTAGCGAGGGCGACTACGCTACAAAGGTGCTTTACATAAGAGAAAATGGGCTGATGAGAAGCATAAAAATGGCTAATCAAGCGATAAAAAAGGCTCTATTTTTAGATGATGAGCATGTCGCCCTTGCCTCAATCAGCAATGAAATTTACTTCTTAAACCTAAAAAGTGGTGAAATTTATGATAGTTTTAAGATATCAATCGCAATGCTTTCTGACATGGAGATAAGCGAGGATAGAGGCACACTAGCGATCGCTTGCGAGAGTGGCAAGGTCTATTTTTATAACGTTGGCACTAAAAAGATGGATAGAATTTTGGATATCCACACTGATAATATCTACGACATCGCCTATAAAAATGGCGTCATGATAAGTGGAGGCACCGACAGGATCGCAGGGATCTTCTCGGCTGGGACGCTAAAAAAGATAAATACTGGCTTTTTGGTCTATGGTGTGGGGCTTAGTAGCGACGGCAAGATCGCTGCATATATGAGCGATGAGATGAGCGATGTAAATTTGGTTGATAGCGTCACTTTAGATAAGATCGCAGTGCTAAAAACTGGTCAAAGCACGATAAATAGCATAGTTTTTATAAGCGACAACGAGGTCGTAACCTCTGCTTATGAGAAGAAAATTTTATTTTGGAGAGTTAGATGAATATTTCAAGCCTGATAGTCTATACGGATAATAAAAATGAGAGCGTAAAAGGCGAGATAAAAAAGCTACAAGAGTGCGAGATCATCACTGATGCAGAAGATAGGATAGTGGTAGTCGTTAGCTCAGAGAGCATCGAAGATGAGATCAGAGTTTTTAAGATGATAGAGGGCATTAGCGGTGTGGTGAGCGTTGCAATGGTTTATAGCTACCAAGAAGACGCTCAGGAGAATAAAGAGAGGCTTGAAGCAAACGGCAAGATAAGCGAAATCTTAACAAGTGATGATGTAAAAGCCGAAGACATCGCATATGGTGGTAGTGTGCATTATAAGGTGAGGTAAATTTAAAATAATAAATCGTATGTTGTTTTTAAGAAGTCTCACTTAAATTTAGGGGCGACATATCACGCCGTCAAATTTAAACTTGCTTTGTAAATTTTAAAATTTCGTTCACTCGCAAGAGTTGACTACCGATTTTAGGTCTCGCAAAGCTTGCCACTAAAA
>CAUUIN010000075.1:0-6988 GCA_963545295.1 uncultured Campylobacter sp.
AAAAATAATCTTCTAAATTTTATCTCCGCTTAACAAAAAATAAATTAATATTCGTTATTAAAATTATAAAGGAGATATATGCTTTTCAAGCGTAATAAAATCATTTTTAACATCCACCTAATAATCGGTCTGATCGCAGCTATACCGCTACTTATCATGACACTTGCAGCGCCATTTGCCTCTTATAGAGAGGAGATCAAGTCTGCTATAAATGAAAAATATGTAAATTTAACGCCTAGCTTAAAGCCAAATTTAGCTTTAAGCGAAATTCTAACCAAAGCAAAAAACGAGATCAAATTTGACACACTTGAAAGCGTGCAAATCGGCGGCGAAAACAAAGCTTACAGCATCAGCGTCACAAAAGACAAAAAAATCCGAAATTTCTTCATCGATCCAAGAAGTGGCGAAGTGATCAGTGAGGACTGGGGCGATAAAACTCGCATGATAATACTAAGCCTGCATAGAAATTTAGGCCTTGCCCTGCTTGATGGCAAAGTCCCAGCCAACATCGGCAAGCAAATAGTCGCCATTAGCTCGATCATCATGGCTCTGCTTGCCATCAGTGGCCTCATCCTCTACGCTCCAGCGATCAAACGAAATTTTTTAAATTCGCTAAAAATAAAGACAAACACAAAGGGCTACGCATGCTTTTACAACCTCCACACAAGCCTTGGCACCTACGTGGCGATCTTGCTTGTCGTCATGTCGCTAACTGGTCTTTACTGGTCTTATGGCTGGGTTAGAAGCAGCGTAAATAGCATATTTTTTGAGCTAAAACCAAGTCAGACACAAAGGGCAATGCCACAAAGAAATTTGACCCCAATAAGTGGTGAGAAATTTAAAGAGATCGAGACTGCGGAGCAAATTTTTAAAGACAATGTCACTCTAGAGCTAAAATCACTCACGGTAAATGTGCCCGAAAACAACCAAAGCACCTACACCATAAACTACGAAACGATTGAAGATCAGGTTGGCAAACTAAAGCTTGACGCGAGCGCTGGCAAGATCAAAGAAAATAAGCTTGTTAGCAAGGCTGAGAGCATACCAGAGGCAAAAAAGGCAGGTCGAAAAGTGCTTAGCCTACACACTGGAGAGATCTTTGGCGAGGTCGGTCAGATCGTCTTTGCCATCTCTTGCGTAATCGCAGTTTTGCTAATAATAACTGGCTTTTTGATGACCATAAAAAGGAGCAAAGCACTCTAAATAAAAGTAAATTTTTACCTTGCTTTGGGTAAGATTTTAAGAAATTTTTACCACAAACAAGAGAGAAATTTATGAATAGAAAACGCATATACAACCCAAGTTCAAATGAAAATTTGACTGACAGAAGAGTCTTTAACGGCAACCCACACGGCATTTTAAATTTCACCAAAGCAAAATACGAGTGGGCGCTCAAGCTTTGGGACCTCATGGAGGCAAACACCTGGTTTCCAAAAGAGGTCGATACCACAGACGACGTGCGTGACTACGCCTACAACCTCACAGAGGCTGAAAAACGCATGTACGACCTAGTTTGGAGCCAGCTCATCTCGATGGATAGCTTTCAGACAAACAACCTAGCTGACAACATCAACCCTTACATCACCGCACCAGAGATCAATGCCGTGCTAAGCCGCCAAGCCTACGAGGAGGCAAACCACAGCAAGTCTTACGCCGTCATGGTCGAGGCGATCTGTGACAACACCGACCTCATCTACGAGATGGAGAAGCATGACGATGTATTACGCGAGAAAAACGACTACATCTCAAGCGTCTACGAGGAGCTTGCGGGCGAAGTGACTGACGAGAAACTACTTCTTGCGATGGTGGCAAACCAAATTTTAGAGGGCATTTATTTTTACAGCGGCTTTACAGCGATCTACGCTCTAGCTCGCGCTGGCAAGATGCTAGGCTCAGCGCAGATGATCCGCTTCATCCAACGCGATGAGATCACGCACCTGCTTTTGTTTCAAAACATGATAAATTCAGTCCGCAAAGAAAGACCCGATCTTTTCACACCTGAGACTGAGGCGAAAATTTATGATATGTTTGAAAAAGCTGGAAATTTAGAGATAAAATGGGGCAAATACATCACCCAAAACCAAATAATGGGCTTTACAGACGACATCATCGAGCAGTACATCCACTATCTCATCGACCAACGTCTAGTTGCGATCGGCCTAAAACGCAAATACAACGTCGCTCACCCGATCAAATGGGTCGATGACTTTGCTAAATTTAACGACCAAAAGTCAAATTTCTTTGAAGCGAAGGTGACAAACTACAGCAAAGGAAGTATCAGTTTTGATGACTTTTAAAAAAGCCTTTTTAACCCTTGCCTGCGTGCTTTTAGCTGGGTGTGCGAGTAGCAGCAATGAAAGGGCGATTAGCATAGCAAATAAGGATTTGTTAAATAGTTTCAACCCTTACATACTTGCCAAAACAAAAGAAACCAAAGATAGCGTCACTTACCAAAGCATGCCAGCTGGCGATATCTGGCCAAGCCTAGCGCCTATTGGGTCGGCTCTTTTTGTTGATGTTTTTAAAGAGATAAACAAAGCGTGCAGCTTCAAATATAGTGACCTAAAAGAGACTAGGATGGTATATTTTGACGATAAAACCTCGTTTTCTTATGAAGTCTGGGTCTTTAACGACCCGCTCTCGCAGCGTGATGACAAGATCACAGCCATAACTGTTTTGCTAAAGCCAACGCCTGATATCGGTGGGACGGATATGGATTTTAGGATACCTGCGGATTGTCATGCGCCAAAGCAAACTACATTTGTATTTGGAAAATAGATGAGCGAAAATTTAAACCTAATAAGCCTAACTTTAAAGGCAAAAAATGCAACAGATCGCCTAGAAGAGCTTGCAAATTTAGTTGAGGCAGCACCCGAAAACTCTCTCATGCTTGCTAGCGAGCTTTGTATCAGCGGCTACGACTTTGACGGCTTTTTTGCAGGGGCAAATAAAGCAATGCTTGGCGGTATGATAGGTAGTTTTGATGCGATGCTGCTTGAACGCTTGCAAGAGGCGCTTAGCCCTGATAAATTTCTAGGTTTTACGCACCTTAGCAGCCTAAACAAAAGCGCAGGGCTTGCTCAAATTTCAAATCTAAATCCCCACCAACCAAAAATTTACAACGAATTTTTACTTCTTAACTCAAACAACGTCTTTCATTCGCAGTTTAAGGCTGAGCTTTTTCGGCCAAATTTGGAGCATGAAATTTTTGCTGCTGGCGAGGTGAGCGATATAAATGCTTTTACATTTAAAGGGCTAAAGCTTGGCGTGCTAATATGCTTTGAACTGCGTGATAGCAGGCTTTGGGCAAAACTAAAGGGGTGTGAGATCATCATGGTGCCAGCCATGTGGGGCAAGGCCAGAGAGGAAGCCTACCTTAGCCTTTGCAAGGCACTAGCGATCGCAAATAACTGCTACGTCATGATCTCAAGCTCGCTTGATCTTGAAGTCGCTGGGGTCTTTTTGCCAGATGGCACGCTAGAGAAAAGCGCGGTTTTTGACGCAAATTTGATCGCGCAGATAAAGAAAAATTTAGGTCTTTTATAAATTTTAAGATAAGCTTTAAATCGTATAATAACGATTTAAAATTTGTTTAGGATAGAAATTTTGACCCAATTAGAAGCGATAAAATGCCAAAATTTAGCTAGCGACATAGCCGATGAGATCACGCTAAGTCCGCTTTTGTATGATGCGATATCAACGACCGAGCGTGAAATTTTCGTGCCTATCGCTGCACATGCTTACAAGCTTGACGCGCAGCCTATCCTTGGTAATCAGTGGATCAGCTCGCCGCTAACGGTGGCAAAGATGACGATGGCGCTAGAGTGTGAAAATGTGGATAACATCCTAGAAATAGGCTGTGGCAGTGGCTATCAAGCGGCTATTTTAAGCAAGCTCGCACATAGAATTTTTAGCGTCGAGCGCATAGAAAAACTAGCTATGGAGGCCAAAAAACGCTTCGAGACGCTAAAGATCAAAAACGTGCACGTAAGATATGATGACGGCAACAATGGCTGGCGAAGCTACGCGCCGTTTGATAGAATTTTACTCTCGGCTGCGGCTGATGAAATTTCGCCAAATTTATTTAGCCAGCTAAAAAATGGCGGTATCTTGGTCGCTCCGATGAAAAAAGATGGCAAGCAGTTTATCGCTAAATTTAGAAAAGACGAGAGCGGAAATTTAGAAAAAGAGTTTTTAGACGAGTGCCTTTTTGTGCCACTTCTTGAGGGCAGAGAGTAGGAGCTAAACTCCTACCACCACCTAACTAGCCACTCACCGCTAGGGTGCTGCGTAAATATAATATCATCAAATTTTGTAGTCTCTTCGCCATCTGCTGTGATAAATGTAACGCTAAAACTAAATGCGTTTTTGGCGATAAATTTCACATTTTCTATACTCAAGATATCTACGCTGTCGCTACAAGTGCTACTAGCCCTTTTAAAATAGCTATCATCTCTTCTTAGCGCAGGTGCCCTTGTGCCTGCTTCCATAAATTTATCATTTTTATTAGCCTTGTAGCTTGTCATATTTGCTAAAAATTCCTGCATCCTAGGCTTTGCACTATCAAATTTCGCTTGATACTCTTTTGCTACCTTGATGCTCGAAATAGCGCCTGGCACCGTCTGACCAACTAAATCTCTACTTTTTGTTAGCGTTGGCTCGCTTTTTGGTTCGCAAAAGGCAAGGCTACTAAAAACGGCACAGAGCACAATGGCAAGAAGCGATTTTGTTTTCATTTTTCTCCTTTTTAGATAAGAGCCATTCTACCCTGCATCACTTAAAGGTTGCATAAGTTATAAATTTAAGATCAAATGTGAGTTTTTAGGAGAGGCAAAGCCTAAGCCTTGCCATAAATTTATAATTTTTTAGAATTTATAAGTGTAGCCTGTGTAAATTCCTATGCTAGTGTCTCTTAGCTGAGCGCCGCTGTTTTTCTTATAAAACGTCTTATCAGCTTTAAGACCAAACTCTAGTGCGTTGTGAGCGTCAAATGAGTAGATGCCACCAGCTTTTGCACCAACTAGCAAACCTTTGAAATTTTTCTTGCTAGTTTCGTTATCAAAGCTCTGTCTAACGCTTAGATAACCAAGACCAGCATAACCGCCAAGCACGGCTTTAAAATTTTCAGTGATGTTTGGTGTGTAGTCAGCGCCAGCTAAAAGCTTATGCTTACTCCATTTTGCGTCTGCTTCGCCAGCATTTTTTCTAGCCTTAAAGTCGTAGTAGTAGCCACCATACGCTCTATAGCTATCAAAATCATAACCGCCATAAAAACCAAGTCCATAGTGACCTTTTTTGAAGTTATTTTTTTCGCTTTTTGCGATATTTTTAGTTTTGATCTTTGAGTTAAAAGAATAATCACCCTCGCCACCGACAAATGCACCTTGCGCAAGTGCAGCTGAACTAACTAAAGCTAAAACCAAGCTTGATTTTACAAGTAAATTTTTCATACTTCTCCTTTAAAAATTTTCGTGATTTTACTATTACGCGTTTAATCTATATGAAATTTAAATTTAATAAAGCCCTATTTTTCGCTGTTTTCGTCCTTTAAAATTTAAATTTATTTATATTTACTATTAAATTTTAAAATTAGAAAATTTTTTATCAAAGGAGAGAAAATGGCACTAGATAAAGAGCTAGTAAATTTCGGTGAAGAGCATGAGCTAAATGCGATCCTTTCAAAATTTGGCAAATCACAAAGCCAAAAAAATAGAGCAACTCTAGGCGAGCTTGGCAAAAAATGCAAGGAAAAACTTGCTAAAAGAGTGCTAACTCAAGACGAATTTGGCGAGTTTGTAAAAGCTCATCTAAAAGAGCTTGAAGACAAAAAAGCCTAAATTTTCTGGGGATAACCCCAGAAAATTTACTTGCAATCCTCTCTTGTCAAATTTATCACAGCAAAATTCTTGCCATCAGCGTAGTTGTATATCCACGAGGCTTTATCGATAAGAGGATTTTTGCTACCACAAAAGTCCTCTTTTAGCATTTCAGTTTGCATCTTTTTAAACTCATCTATCTGATCTTTAGTAAATTTACTAAATTTAATGTCCTCGCTATCATTTATAACAAAGGTGGTTTTTATGGTTTCATTTTCACATGTAGCACCCATTATTACGCTATTTTCATCGACTCTTGCGGGAGCTGACTCATCGATCATGCTTACAACAGCTTTAATAAATGCATTATCACAATCAACCGCAAATGTAGCGGTCAAGAGCATAGATAGAGACAATATTATTTTTTTCATTTTGTATCCTTTTTGAAAAGTATATTAAATTTAGTAGTAAAAATATTAGGTAGATAAATTTGCGCCCAAACTAGGACGCAAATTTCTTAAGGAGGAGATATTTAAAATTAAAATTTATAAGTGTAGCCTACGTAAAGACCGATGTTGCTCTCTCTAACTTTGCTAACGTCGTCTGCTTTGTAGAAAGTGTAGTCAGTTTTCATGCCAGCTTCTAGGATGTTATTTTGATCAAGAAGATACTCAGCACCAAATTTAGCACCTAAAACTAATCCTGTGTCATAGAATTTTTTATTCTCGTCATCTCTGCTTATCAAAAGTCTAGATACACCAGTGTAGCCACCTGCAACAAGTTTAATGTTTTCAGTGATGCTTGGAGTGTAATCAACCCCAGCTAATAAGCTATGTTTTTTCCATTTAACAGTAAATCTGTCATCATCGTCTTCTATTTGTTTTTTTGTTTGAAAGCTATAAAAATAAGCACCATAAGCTCTGAAACTATCAAAATCATAACCAGCTTTTACACCGCTGTTAAATTGACCTTTTCTAACCCTTCCGCTCTCGCCGTCTGTTGTTTTCTCTTTCCAATTTGACGCAAAAGAGTATCCGCCCTCGTAACCAATAAATGCTCCCTCTGCCATAGCAAATGAGCAAACCGCACATGCAATAATGCTAGCTTTCAAAAATGAACTCTTCATTTTCAATCCTTTAAAAATATAATGTAAATGTAATTTTACGGATTTT
>CAUUIN010000076.1:0-6965 GCA_963545295.1 uncultured Campylobacter sp.
TACCATGGCTCATTTTTTCTAAGGCTTCTTGGAGCCATATTTATACCAACGCAAACCACGTTAGACGCGCCTTTTATACCCATATATGCGGCCGCTTTATGAAAGATGATCTCCTCTTTCGTGCGCGTGCCCTCTGGGAAAATGAGCAAATTTTCGCCGCTTTTTAAAACATCTACGCTTTTTTGTAAAAATTCCTCGTTATTTGTGTTTGGTATGTAGTTGCACGCCCTAATAGCAGCAAATAAAAATATATTTTTGCCAAGCTCGCCCTTTACGATGCAGTTTATCCTCTTAAATTTTGAGACCAAAAAGACCACATCAAGCAGCGAAGGGTGGTTTGCGATGACTAAATTTGAGCCGCCTTTTAGCTTAGTAAGCTCAAATTTATAGTCCAAATACCCACAAATTTTAGTAACTTTTATAAAAAATCCCCAAGAAACTCTAACAAGATCTCGGCATAAATTTTGCATAAATTTAAATTTATTTAGCCCAAGAAGCACGACTGGCACCAGCAAAAGATCGCCACTTATGCAAATGAGTGCAAAAAAGAAAAATAAAAATCCAGCTCTTAAAATTTTAAGGCTCATAGCTAAAATTCCAAGATGAAAAATGGCTGCTGCTTTGCCACGTTTTTGACGCATTTGGGTCAAAATTTACGATAAAGCTTTGCAGTAAATTTTCTGAAATTTCTTCTTCTTTTTTCACTCTTTTTAGAGTTAAAACTCTCTTATCTTTTGCCTTTGAGACGACAAGCGCTAGCATAAATGATGGCTTTTTCTCATCAAAATAGCTCTGCGATATCGACTCATGATAGGCAAGGATAAGCACTCTCTCGTATCCGTCATTTAGCCTTAAAAACGCGGCTTGTAGCGCATCTTCGACTGGGCTAAAAGATGAGATAGCTAGAATTTCATTGTGATTTTTAGCCTCTATGCCAAGAAGCGACGAGATAGCGTTATGCACAGAGAGCGAAAACGACGTTGGCGATACTGGCTCAGCCTTTGCAAGCGCAGTTTCTAGCTCAAAGCAGCGATTTATCTCGCCCTCATAGGAGCTAAAAATGACTGGCATGTCTATACTCTCAAAGCCACTAAGCAGGCTAAAAGCGCACTTTGCGGCACTACTTAGCCTTCTTCGTTGCAATGGCGGGATCTTTGCTAGGTCAAATTCTTTTTTATACCTAGCTAGATCTTCGCCAACATCGCCATAAGCTACCACGTCAAAAAAATCTACTTGAAATTTCATTATTTAGCGATGTCGCCTTTTAGTGTAACGCCAGACATCAAAGCACCGCTGCCGCACTGAAACTGAGTTTTAGAGTTAAATGGCTGTTTTTTGTAATATCCAGTCAAATTTACAACCTTCGTGCCGCCCTCTTTTATAGCTCTTTCTTGAAATGACTTCAAAGCAGAGAGAAGTGCGATCTGGCAAGCCTCTTCGTCACTTTTGTTAAAGCCATTTGTCTTTTTGTTTGACATTAGATCCCTTGCGATCACCTTGCCAGTGTATCCTGTGCCAAAACTGATGCTAATGTTTGGTAGCAAAAATTCTTTAGCCTTTGGGCCATTTAAGAAGTCTAGTGAGTGGTACTTCACGTCATCTCTTGCGCTAAGGCTTGAGGCAAATGCCAAAACGGCAACTAATGAAACTAATCTTTTCATTTTCTATCCTTTTTAAAATTTGTTATCTACTCTTTTAAATATCAAAGATGTATTTACACCGCCAAATGCAAAGTTATTACTCATCACAAAGTCCGTCTTTATCGGCGTTGGCTCCTTTAAGTAGTTTAGCTTTGCGCACTCAGGATCAGTTGCTTTTAAATTTATAGTTGGGAAAAATAGCTCTTCTCTCATCATCATTATGCTAGCGATCGCCTCTAACCCGCCACAAGCGCCAAGTGTGTGGCCTAGATAGCTCTTAAGCGAGCTAATGGCAATATCCTCTCCAAAAAGCTCGTTTGTAGCGATACTCTCAGCTATATCGCCATGTTTTGTCGCGGTCGCATGGGCATTTACGTAGCCAATGCTTTTTGGCTCTAGCTTTGCCCCGCGAAGCGCTAAGCTCATCGCCGCTTTCATCGTAGCACTTTGTGGTCTAGTGATGTGCGTGCCGTCGCAGGTTGAGCCAAAGCCAACTACCTCAGCGTAAATTTTAGCCCCTCTTTTTAAAGCACTCTCTTCGCTTTCAAGCACTAAAAATCCAGCCCCCTCGCCAAGCACCAAGCCATCTCTATCTTTTTCAAACGGCGTTGGTGTCAAATTTGGCGTGCTGTTTTTGACACTAGTAGCATAAAGCTTGTCAAAGACGTACGCCTCGCTCACGCAAAGCTCCTCAGCACCTCCTGCTAACATCATATCTATGCTGCCACTTTTTATGCTCTCGTATGCGTAGCCAATGGCATGTGAACCGCTCGTACAAGCTGATGAAGTAGGGATGATGCGCCCTTTTAGCGAGTAAAATAGCGCGATATTTGCCGCTGTGGTGTGAGGCATCATTTTTATGTAGGTATTTGCGTTAAAGCCGCTATCCATGTCTAAAACTAGCTTTGCCATGTCAAGGATAGAGTCCGTACTACCAGTGCTTGAGCCACTTGCCACGCCCATCCTGCCATCTTGCACACTTGGGTCTAAATTTGTAGCCTGCAACTCTTCACCTTTTAGCAAGCCAGCATCTTTTAATGCAAGCCCAGCTGCATGCACGCTATAACATGAGACCTTACCAAGGCTTCTTAGCTGTTTTCTGTCCCACTCCTGCGGGTGTTTGTAGTCTATGATAGGTGCTGCTAGGCGCGTGTTTAGATCCTTATAACCATCCCACTCACTCATATATCTCACGGCGTTTTTACCATCAATAAATTTAGCCCTCATCTCCTCCCAGCTGTTACCAAAAGCACTGACTGCGCCGATACCTGTGACAAATACACGCATTAGCAAAGTCCTCCATTTACGCCGATGACCTGCCTTGTGATGTAGCTAGCATCGTCGCTTAGTAGAAATTTAACAACTCCTGCCACTTCATCTGCCTCGCCAGCTCTTTTTGCAGGTATGGCCTTTAGCACCTCTTCTAAAAAATCGCTATTTAAAATTTCTTCGCTCATATCTGTCTTTATAAGTCCGGGCGCTACGCAGTTTACCGTTATGCCCCTGCTAGCAAGCTCGACTGCAAGGGCCTTGCTAGCGCCTATGATGCCAGCTTTGCTAGCTGAGTAATTCACCTGTCCTCTGTTGCCAATGACTCCTGAAACAGAGCTTAGTGTCACTATCCTAGCTGGTTTTCTAGCCCTTATCATGGGCATTAGAGCTGGTCTTAGGACGTTGTAAAAGCCATTTAAATTTACATCTATCACATCAAACCACTCTTCGTCACTTAGCCCCACAAAGGTATTATCCCTTGTTATGCCAGCATTTAAAATAACGCCGTAATAGACGCCATTTGCCTCCATGTCAGCCTCTATCGCCTCTTTTGTTGCGGCCGTATCAGCCACGTCAAATGTCATAAATTTAGCCCCAAGCTCACTAGCCATCTTTAAAAGCTCATCACTCTTGCCTCTTGCGTGAAGCACTACTTCATACTCGCCTGCTAATCGCCTAGCGATGCTAGCTCCTATGCCTCTACTTGATCCAGTTATCAATACTCTCTTACTCACTAAGTGCCTTTTTTACAAATTCTTCATCAGGGCTCATCACGTTTAAAACCGCCCTTGCGCCAAGCTCGCCATTTACGAAAAGCTCGCTATCATAAACGCCAAATCCACTCTCATCTTGGATCGAGCACTTTGAGACTATCACTATCTCATCGCCCACTTTAAAATATGGCCTAAAAATTTCAAATTTTCTACTACCTAGCAAAAAGCCAAATAACGCCTTCTCGCCACGCATCTCACGCATCTTTGAGTCGTAGATCCCCAGGCTTTGAGCCATCATCTCGATCGCCTTTTGCGTATGAAATTTACCATCTTCTAAGAATGGATTTTGCTCATTTATCACGCTTCTTACTTTTATACTCTCGCAAGGGATAAATTCTAAAATTTCATCGATCAGGGTTATGGCGCTACTATGCGGCAAATAATCACTTATCATCATCTCACTCTTTTAAATATTATCGCGGCATTATCTCCGCCAAAGGCAAAAGATAGCGACATCGCCGTCTTTACGTCAAATTTAGTGCCACTTTTTACTAAATTTAGAGGCTCGAGCTCCTCATCGTAAGCTCCGTCATAAACGTGCGGTGGCAAGACGCAACTTTCCTCTATGCAAAGCATGACGCAAATGGCACTCTCTATCGCCCCAGCAGCCCCCAAAGTGTGACCGATCTGCGGCTTTATCGTGCTTGCAAAGGTTGAGCCAAGTGTTAAATTTACAGCTTTTGCCTCCATTTTGTCATTTGCCTGCGTGCCGGTGCCATGTAAATTTACATAGTCCACGCAGCTCACACCAGCTCTTTTTAGCGCGCTCTTTATGCACTCTATAGCTATTTTTGCGCTAAAATCAGGCTGCGTCATGTGAAAAGCGTCGCAGTTTGAGGCTGAGCCTGCCACGATGACATCTGAAATTTCATCACGGCTTAGCAAAAATAGCCCAGCTCCCTCGCCGATATTTATCCCCTCTCTATTTTTAGAAAACGGCTCGCTTGGCTTTTGGCTTAAAATGCTAAGCGAGTTAAAGCCATTTATCGTAAGCGTATTTAGGCTATCAACACCGCCACAGATAACTGCGTCACAAAGCTCACTTTCAATGAGCCTTTTTGCCTCTATGATTGCTTTGACACCTGAAGTGCAAGCAGTCGATACACAGTAGCTTGGGCCGCAAAGCTCGTAAAAGTCGCTCACAAACTCAGCCACGTTTGCAAGGCAGTTTCTATTTATACCAAACCTGCTTTTATCAAAAAATCCAGTAGCGATGTAGCCTTTAAATGGCTCGAAATTTTCTTCAACACCGCTTGTTGTAGTGCCAAGAACTACTCCCACACGGCTTTTGCCATATTTTTTGATCGCTCTTTTTACCTCAGCGTCGATCTCAAGCATCGTGCCTAAAAGCAAAGCGTTTGTGCGAGTTTTGAAATGCTCTTTTGTGCTGCTAGCAAACTCTGGCAACTCACCGCTAATTTTACCTACCAAAAACTCATTTTGCGGGTGAAATTCGCAGCTTTTAGATAAAAATCTCTTGCCACTTAAAAGCGAGCTTAAATTTTCATCGCTACTACTGCCTGCGGCGCTGATAACGGCTGGTTTGCTAACGTAGATCAACGCTTTTTACCTCATAAATTTGATCATCTATCATAAATTTTTGCTCATTTTTTTTATCTTTTATCATCTCAAGCACCTTGATAAAAAGCTCGTTGTAGGCACTATTTGGTGGCAGAAAGCCTAAATTTGTAAATGCACCACCCTTTAAAACTCGCCTAGCTTCTGGCGCTCCAAGTGCATTTACTAGGCTAAATTTATACTCATTTTTGCTATTTTGCACATAGAGCATTAGTGGTCCTTTTGATGAACTAACCTTAAACGCTTTTAAGCTAAAATCAGCCAGCTTTGGCGCATCAAATTTCTTAGCACAGCCAAGAGCTAAAAGCGATACAGCAAGGATCAGGGCTATTTTTTTAACGAGCAATTTTTGCCTTTTATATCTTAAATTTATAAAAACTTAATAATTATATCTTTGCTATGCTTAAACGCAAGGCAAATGATAAATAGATTATTAATAATGATATACCTTCTTTGCATCTGGTCAAATCTAACGCCAGCAAGGTCACTAAAGGCTAAATTTTTGGCTTTTATCACAGCCTCTTTTGCGGTGTAAATTTCATAAAATTTTTGCATTTTGTCTTTGGCGTTTGCGTAAATTTCGCTCTCTTTTTTGTTAAAGCAAAATTCCACCGCACTGTTAAAATTTCGCTCTTTTAGCTCTTCTACATCAACGCCAACTTTTTCTTTTGAGATAGCCAAAACAGCGATATTTTCTTTGTGAGAGAGGCAAATTTTGCCCCGTTTTTTTGCTTTAAATTTTAAATAGCGAGAGAGTTTAAATGAGTTTGAATTTGCTAAATTTGGATATTTTTTTAGCCTCCTGCGATCTTTTCTAGAAAGCATCTTAGGGCTAAATTTCTTGCTCTCAAAGCCGATAAAAAGATAAATTTCACCACTTTTTATAGGCATTTTCAACTCTTTTTTTATACTCTTTTGCACTTTCAAGTGCCTTGCTAAACTCAACGCTAACCGCCCTTAAGGCATCATTTTGAAGCTCGCTCTCATCTTTAAACGACCTAATCCTTGGCGTAAAAATAACCTCATCCTCTTTAAAATCAGCCTCTTTTAGATCAAAGCTTAAATTTTTAACTTTTGCATTTAAAATGTGAAGGGCGCATTTTCTTGGTCCAAAGATAAAATTTGACCCATTTAAGGGCTTAAGACTTCTTACCAAGATGCCGCCATAAAGGGCTGGCTCGCTCTTAAAAGAGATATCAAAACCAAAGTTGTGAAAGTAAATTTCGCCCGCCTCGCACGATCTTTTGTAGGTGTTTGCATCAAAACAAGTATAAATTTCAAGCTCGCTAAATTTATACTCCGCACCGCTTACAACAAGTATCTTGCTTTGCATCAGCTCACGCAAAAAGCCCTGAAATTTCGCGTCAAGATGAGCCTTAAAACCTGCTATTTTAAGAAGTTCCTCTCTTTGACTCTTCTCTAAGTTTTTAAAGCCATCTCGCCCAAGTGCCTTAAATTTTTCTTTGTCAAAGTGACTTTGCTCTAAAAACTCACTAAGCACTGCCACTAGATCAAATTTAGCAAAATGGCTTTTAAGTAGCTCTCCTGATAGCATTTTTGCTCCTAATTTTTTGGCATATTTTAAGAAATTTAGCTTTTATATGCAAATGCTAGATCAAATTTAACAAAATGTTTTAATTTATAAAGTCAAATAGCAAATTTTAAAATTTATGAACGAGTAATTTCGGCTCTAAAATTTGAG
>CAUUIN010000077.1:0-6948 GCA_963545295.1 uncultured Campylobacter sp.
AATGATAAACATACTTGAGCTTGAAAGCTCCTTGGGATTTGGCGGGCAAGAGCACCGCACGCAGCGTGTGATAAATGGACTAGATAAGAGCAAATTTAAGGTTTTTTATGGGCTAAACCCTGGCTCAAAGAGCTTTGAAAAGCAGATAGAGTGCGAATTTGTCGAGTTTAATCTCAAAAAATCTTTTAACATCTTTGAAATTTTAAAAATTTGCAAATTTGTAAAGCAAAATGATATAAAAATCATCTCAACTCACTCAGGCAAAGACGGCACTATAGGCGCGATCGTGGGCAAAATTTGTGGCATTAGCGTGGTTCGCACTAGACATTTGCAACTACCTATAAGTTCTCCCATACCATACAACCTAAGCACAAAAGTGGTCGGCGTTTGTGATTCTGTTTGTGCTGATCTTGTAAAACGCGGCGTGAAAAAAGAGAAGGTGCTAAGAATCTACACTGGCATCGACACGCGAAAATATACGCCAGAATTTAAGATAAATATGAAAAAAGAATTTGGTCTAAGTGATGATGTGGTGGGCGTTTGTATCGTGGCAGTACTAAGAGCTGCTAAAAATCACAAGCTCTTAATCGATGCATTTAGCGAGCTAAATTTACAAAATTCTGCCCTTTTTATCGTGGGTGACGGTCCTCAAAATAAAAATTTACACGAGTATATAAAAGATAAGAAAAATATCTTCATGCTTGGTAACAGAACCGATGTGAGCGACTTTTTGGGCTCGCTTGATATCTGCGTGCTGCCTTCAGATATGGAGGCTATCGGTGGGGCACTGCTTGAGGCATCTTCGTGCAAGTTAGCCACTATAGGAAGCGACGTGGGCGGACTTGGCGAGGCTGTGAGCGATGGCAAGAGTGGATTTTTATTTCAAAATGGCGACAAAGATGGGCTAAAAAAGGTGCTTGAAAGGCTCATTTTGGATGAAAATTTAAGAAAGCAGATGGGCGAGTTTGGCAGAGAATACGTAAAAGAAATTTTTAGTATAGAAAAAATGATAGAAAACACGCAAAATTTATATATGGAACTTGTAAAATGAGCGTATCAGTTTTGATGTATCATCACGTGCTTGAAAAGAGTGGCTTTATCGCTAGTAGCGTGGATGAGTTTAGATCGCATATGAAATTTCTAGCTGAAAATGGCTATAAAACGCTAAGTATAAATGAATTTATCGCATACAAAAAGGGCGAGCTTGAAGTGCCTAAAAAGAGCGTTTGCATAACATTTGATGATGGCTGGATGGATAATTATATCTACGCCTATCCTATCGTTAAAGAATTTGGACTAAAGGCAAATATCTTTATAATCACTGGCTGGATAGAAGCGGCGCAAAAGGCCCATGAGATAAGGGCTGCTAACTTTTTAAACGTCGATCACAACGAGTGCAAGAGGCTTGCGCCAAGTAGGCCACAAGATGTGATCTTAAATTTAGAGCAGATCGAGAAAATGAAGGACTGCTTTTACTTTCACTCGCATACGCATGGACATTTTGATAACTACTTTGGGCAGCTTAGCTTGGACGAGGAAATTGGCCTTTGCCGTGAGTTTATGAAGAAAAATTTTGGCTTTGAGGACGACGCACTTTGCTGGCCAAGGGGCAAATATAATGATGAGTATATAAGTGCTGCTAAAAAACACGGCTACAGTGCATTTTTCACGACAAAACGCGGCATAAACAAGGCTGATGGCAATCTTGAAGAGATAAAACGCATAGTGACAAAGCGCGATGAAAAATGGCTTAAAAAGACTATGTTTATCTATCAAAATGACTTTTTGGGATCTATTTATGCTTTTCTTAGGAGTTAGAACCAAGCACTATTTAAAACCTCTATTTCTAAAGTCCGAGTAAATTTTGCCTATAAATGGAGTTGAGTATATAAAAAGCTTCTTTTTAACTCTAAAAATGTAGTCGCTCTCGCTCTTTGCGTTGTTTGAGATATCTATACGTCTTATCTTAAATTTATCATCTCCCACGCAAAATCCGCCATCTATCACACTAAAAGCAAAGTCATAATACTCTCTTACGATCTTTTGCGAAAGCTCGTTAAAATGCCCCTTAGGAAAGCAAAAACCAAATTCTTTTTTTTCAGGAAAAAGCTCTTTTATCTTAGCAAGTGAGCTAGAAAATTCCTCTCTTAACCTTGCCTCATCGTCACTTCTGCAAGAAAAGTGGCTCGCTGTGTGGCTGTCAAATTCAAAAAGCCCACTCTCTTGCATCTGCCTGATCTCATCTAAATTTAAAAAATACTCTATATCTTTATCGTAGTCGATATCTTTGTGTATCTTAAAGGAAAAATCGTAATTCTGCCTTTTAAAATCCTTAATCTTGTCTGTTATCAAAAAGCAAACAGCTGGGATATTTAGCTCTTTTAAGATAGGAAATGCAAATTTATAATTATCAAAATATCCATCATCAAAAGTTAGCAAAATGCTCTTTTTGCGAGCTTTTGACCTACCAGAAACGATATCTTTAAACTGGCCATAATTTATAAATTTATAGCCCTCATTAAGCGCCATAAGAAGCGCTTTTTTAAATAGCTCTGGCTTAATGGCAAAGTCATTTTTATTGTTATTGCAGTGGTGCATCGTTAGCACGCAAACTGGGTAGTTCATTTTTGCTCCAGTAAATTTTTAATAGCCTCTTTTAGCGCCTTGTGGCTAAAGTTTTCATCCACAAATTTAAAGGCGTTTTGAGAGTAAATTTGGGCTTTTTCAGGCTCATTTATCAGCTCTAAAATGCACTCTTTTAGTGAAACTTCATCTAAATTTCTAGCACAAAGCCCACGTTCTTTATCTTTAACCAGCACGTTCATCGGGGCGTTATCATAGACTACTACTGGCACTTTTGAGCTCATCGCCTCAAGTAAGACCGTGCCAAGCCCCTCAGAGTGTGAGGCAAATACATAGATATCAAAGCTTTTTATAACATTTGCTGCGTCATTTCTAAAGCCAGTGAAGATGATCTTGTCATTTTTATCAAACATAGAGGCGATCTGCTCTTTTGTGCTGTCACTAATGTTGCCAGAAAAGACAATAGTCGCATCCTTTTCTTTTAAAATTTCTTTTGCGGCACTTGCAAAGTCAAAGACGCCTTTCTTGCGGTAAAGTGAGGTAAAAGTGCCGATGACTAGCTCATTCTTATTGATATTAAACTCATCTCTAAAAGTGCTTTTTGTATTATCAATCTTTTCAACATCAACCGTGCTTGGCATAAAAAAGAGCCTATCTTCGCTAACGCCGATGCTTAAAAGATACTCTTTGACACTACCTGAGATGTATAAAATTTTATCAAAAAGCTTTTTGTGCATAAATTTAGAAACAAGCCCTTTTATCGGAAAAAGGTTGTGTCTTTCTTTATAAAATTTAACGCCTTTTTTGCGGTATTTTAACCCAGCTATGGCACCGACCCAGCTATCAGTTGAGCCATGCGTGATCACGACATCTATATTGTTTGAGCATATCGCTTCGCAAAGCGCTGGCACGCTTTTGTGAAAATTTTTCTTATTCATCTCTTGTGTGATGACCTTAAATCCATCTTCTTTTGCTATCTTTTCGATCTGCGAATTTGGGTTGCAAAAGAGCATTACTTCATGACCCATTTCACGCATGAAACGCATCTCATTTAGTGTCTTGTTTTGCTCGCCACCCCAGTTAAAAAGCGTCTGCGTGTGAAGTATATTCATCGCTATAGTCCTAAATTTTGCTTGATTTTTGCTTTTATCTGTGGCATCTCATCACTAAAGTCCATTAAAGTATTCTCAACGCCATGCTCTTTTATGCCCTCTTTGTCGCAAGGTACAAAGTCCCAGTCCTTTTGAAAGACGATGTGTTTGCCCATGCTTTGTATGCCATTTTGCGCTGTGTAGCCATTTTGCATCAAGCTATTATCCCATGGTCCCCACTCAAAAGCTCCGCTTGGGCCAAAAAAGGCGATCACTGGCACGTCATTTGCTGCAGCTATATGCATAATGGCAGTATCGACGCCTATAAAGAGGCTTGAGAGCTTTGAAAGAGCTATCGTTTGTTTTAGGTTTAGCTTACCGCCTAAATTTATAGGCTCGCTTTTGCAAATTTTTAGCACGCTTGCAAGCTTATTTAGCTCATTTTCTTTATTGTCACTTGTTAGCACGACTTTTACGCCAAGCTCGTTTTCGCAGTAGTCGATGAGCTCTGCCATGCTCTCGTCGTTTGCGCATTTAAACATCCAGCGGCTTGTTAGATGCACATGCACAAAGCGCTTTGGTAAATTTAGATGCTCCACGCTCTCGTCTGAAAAGACGCTTACTTTTTTACTCACCGGCTCAAATCCCAAAGCCCTTAGTGCATTTAAATTTAGATCAACCGTGTGAGAGAAATTTTCGTAGTATTTTGCCTTTACGCTTAAGAGCTTATTTATCGCCTTATGCTTACCTAAAAAGCCGACTATCTTTTTGATCTTGGCGTACTTTGCAATGATGACGCCGCGGTCTCCAGTGGTTGTCTGCACCGCCATATCATACTTCTCTTTTTTGATCGCTCTTATAAATTTTAGCTCGGTCATTAGCTTTTTAAAAAAGCCAGAATTTGCACTTTGCCTATCGTAAATGTGGATTTTATTTATGTAAGGATTGCCTTCTATCATCGCTTCTGTGCCTTTGTTTAGGGCAAAGTCGATGGTTGCGTCTGGGTAGTAGTGGTGCAGGTTTTCAATGAGTGGCGTTGTTAAAAGCACGTCGCCGATGTTTCTAAATTTAATCACAAGTATTTTCATTTTATGTATTTCCAAAATGTGTACTGGGCGTAAAGTCTAGCTATAACATAACCAGCAAAGCCCTCTTTAAAGCCGCCTTTTAGCACAAAAAGCTTAAAAAATGTCCAAGCTGGGCTTGTAAGTGCCTTAAATAAATTTCTCTTTGCACCCATGCTTGAGTAGCGATTTTGCTTAGCTATAAACTGCTCGATGCTCTCATACGCGTAGTGCAAGAAGTGGTTTTTAAGCGCTCCAAGCCTTTGCGAGCCATCATTTAAAACGACCTTTTCATGCACAGCTCTGCCATCAAATTTGGCAAAATTTTTATTAAAAAGTCTCACCGTGTAGTCTGGATATAGCCCCATATTTTTTATCGCTTTGCCAAAGAAAAAATTTAGCCTAGCAACGTTGTAGGCCATAAATTTAGGCTCTTTTAGCGTGCTAATGATCTCGTTTTTAAGCTCATCTGTGATCACTTCATCACTATCAAGCACAAAGACCCACTCATTTTTAGCTAGATCCACGCCCTTTTGCTTTTGCGCGCCAAATCCCAGCCAAGCTTGCTCGTGAAATTTCACATTACTAAAGCCATCACAAATTTGCCTTGTGCTATCTTTTGAGCCGCTATCAACCACGATGATCTCATCAGCAAATTTAGCGCTCTCAAGCACCTCTTTTAGGTACTTTTCGCTGTTAAAAGTCAAAATGACAACGCTTAGCATTTATACTCATTTTCGTAAAATCTCTTAAACCTTTGATGAAACCAAAAGTACTCCTCTGGCCTTGCTCTAACCATCTCTTCGCACGCACTACACTGCATTTGCGTCGCTTTTTGCACTGCCTCTTCTTTATCAAACGTGCTTATATCAATAGGCTCTTCAAAACAAATTTCATTTAAATTTTCACCTTTTTGGTAGATAAATGCGTTTATGATTAAAGCATTTGTCTTTTGCGCTAGCACGCTTGCAGCTGGCGTGTGAAGCACATCTTTACCAAAAAACTGCACCTTTATGCCGTCTTTTGGCGCGGTGTTTTGATCGACTAAAATTCCTACTATTCGCCTAGCCTTTAGCGCTTTTAAGATATCTTTTGCGCCGCCATCTTTGTCTATTAGCTCCACGTCAAATTGCGATCTGTTGGCTCTTAAAATTTTATCCATGACGCTACTATCAAGCTTTCTGCCAAGTGCCGATGATGCTCCAAAGCGAGCCGCAACAGCAAGCCCAAATATCTCCCACTGCCCAAAATGCGCAGTTGTGACGATGATAGGGCGGCCAGACTTCATCGCGTCAAGTAAAAAGTGCTCATTTTTAAAAACAACTTGATCAAGTATCTTTTGCTTTGTTGTGTTTTGATTGAGGATAAAATTTATACCAAGATATTTTGCAAAGTTGTAGTAGCATTTTTTAGCGATCTCAAGCTTTTCTTCTTTGGTTTTCGTTTCGCCAAATGCAAGGTTTAAATTTGTCATCACGATGTGAAATCTCTTTTTTTTAAGCTTCATAAAGGCAAATGCTAAAAATTTAGCAAGCAGGTTTTGAAGTGAGCTAGGCAGTAAAAATATAAGAAATTTTAAAGTATAAAAGCCAGCAAGATATATCCTATCCATTTAACAGCCTTTTTGCGAAATTTGCAACCGTTTCAGGGTAAATTTCTCTTATGCAAAAGTCGTTTTTATCGATACTTCTAGCATCTATCTCCTTGCCCATATCAACGACTAAGTTTATATCCGTCACAAAAGCATTTCGGTGGCTTGGGCGGTTACCAAAAAGCGTGATGGAAGGCCTATTTATCGCCCATGCAAGGTGCGTTAGGCCGCTATCATTGCCGATTACTAGATCGCAGCTTGCGATAAAATCTATCATCTCTTTAATGCTTAGCTTTTCAAGCAGTTTTGCATGTGTGTGCGAGATGATCGCCTCAGCCCTTGTTTTTTCGCTCTCACTCCCGTAGCAAAGGTAAATTTCACACCCATCAAGCAGCCCGATCACATCTTTAAATTTGTCATAAATTTTGCTCTCTTCACTTGCAAAGGCAGCGATTAAAATGCGTTTTTTGCCGCTTTCATTTTTAAATTTATTACAAATTTCAAAGCAGGGTGATTTTTTTAAAATTTCATCTTTGTCAAAGCCAAAATTTAATGCATATCCAACAAGGCTTAGGTTTCTAACGATGATATTTTCGTTGTAGTCGATCTTAAATTTATG
>CAUUIN010000078.1:0-6916 GCA_963545295.1 uncultured Campylobacter sp.
GCTCTCATTTAGCGCAAATATCATATAATCAATCCCAACAGCGCTTGCAAGGATGAGTCCAAAGACGCCAAATATGCTTAAATTTACGCCAAAAATAGCAAAGATAAAAAGAGTTAAAAGCACGCCAAAGATGATGATACCCATCACAAGCGCCGAAATAGCAGCACTAAAATAAACCCACAGCAGTAAAAATGCGATCACTAAAGCGCCGATTTTTAGTTTTAAAGCTAGCTCTTTTGCATGCGTCAGGCTCTCATTTAACGACTCAGCAAAATTTAGGCTAAAAGCGTTGTGGCGCTCTAAAACCTCATCACTTTGCGCCCCTTTCACAAAGCCACTCGCGTAAGCCACACTTCTATTTTCATCAAGGACAAATTTTTTAAAATCCTTCATCGATTTTAGAGCTAAAATTTCGCTCACGCCAAGCTCTTTTTGGCTTAAAACCTTTAAAATTTCATCTCTAATCTCATCTTTGCTAAAGCCAAATTTCTCATAAATTTTATAAATTTGTTCATCATCAAGCGCCTTTTTAAAGGCCTCTTTTAGCTCATCCTGCTCACTTTTACTTAAAAATATATCGCTTAGTGAGCTCTCATCTTTTATCAAATTTCTCTTTTTTAGCTCATCTAAAAGGCTTTTTTCACCTTCTAAGATGTCGCCACTAGATCTTGTCACTATCATCGTGTTTTGGTTGTTGCCAGTTAGACTTAAGATGTAAGAAGAGTCCGCTAACAGGCTCTTTGGCATGTTTGAGTAGTCTTTTACGTTTTCACTTTTGGATAAATTTTTAAGATCAAAACCAAGAAAAATAGCTAATAAAATAAGCGAAATAGCTAGAAATTTAACCCCAAAATGCCTTGCGACCAAGTCTGAGAGATTACAAAATTTAGTTAAAAACCTATCAAAGAGCTTTGATCTATAAAATTTAACCCCTTCAAAGAGCAAAGGCATGAAAAAGTAGCTAGCCAAAAAAGCAGCTATGAGCGCAAACGCCGAAAAGAGCGCCACTTCTTTAAGCAGCCTAAGATCAGAAAATGTAAAAGCAAGATAGCCACTAAGCGTGATAATAAGGCCTAGCAAGAAAATTTTTAGCATGCTTTTTATGCTACTAGCCCTGATCTCCTCGCCCTCGTTTTTGCTAAGCCAGTGTAGGATGTAGTCAAACATGAGCCCGATTAGGCTCGTGCTTATTAAAATAGTCAGGATATTTAGTTCATCTAAGCAGAGCAAAGTGCCTGCAAATGCCACGCTAAAGCCAAACGCGGCGATAAATATCACATAAAAAATTCGCAAATTTCTAAAAGCAAGCATCAAAAATATAGCAGTGAGGCTAAGTGAGACCACACTCATATAAAGGCTCTCGCTCTCGTTTTTTTGCTTTGAAAATGCCTGATAAAGAGCACTTGAGTGCACAAAAAGCTCATTTTGTCCAACTTTTAGCGCATTTAGCTCGCTATAAAATTTGATAAGCTCCTCGCTAGAAGCGCCACTTTTTAGCTCGCCTTTTAGCAAGAAAAAGCTATTCTCTGCGTCTTTTACCTCAAGCATGAGATCTGCTAAATTTAAGCTCACATTGCCGTTTTTAGGGCTAAAGCCACTGCTGAGCGAGAAAAAATCATCATTTATCTTTAATAGCCTAAAGCTAAAAGTGTTAAAAATTTCTGCCGCGCGGTTTTTAAAAAAGGCGTTTTTATCATTTTTTAAAAGCTCCAAATCGGCCCTACTTAAAAGTGCGATCTTTGAGCGGTTTATGTCACTTTTTATATCATTTAAATTTATGTCAATGTTGGCTTCAAAGCTCTTAAAAAGCGAGCTTTTAAGCGCTAAGCTTTGCACGTTTTTGGCTAGCTCTTTAGAATTTACCAGCACTAAAAAATTTGACGCCATCTCATCTTGCACCTCTTTTAGCACCTTTGCCTCTTTGGCGTCTTTAAAATTTATGAGTGAAAAGATGTCGGTTTGGACGTTTTTTAGGCTCGCAAGCGAATATCCAAGCGAGCACAAAAAAACAAAGATAAAAGCCAAGATCGTGGCTAGTTTTTTCATTTTATACTAAACTCATTTATCGTTTTATCGCCGCTTACCTCATCAAGCTCGATCTTTTTTACTGCCTCGTCGCCACTTATCTTTATGGATTTAAAAATTTGCTTAAAGAGTAAATTTTTAGGCGCTAGCTCTATGCTCCACTCTTTTAGGCTGCCGCTTGTTTTTATGTCAAATTCTTTTCTAAGCTCACTCTCATCAAGGCTGATGATGGCCAAAAAGAGCTTTTCGTCAAAATTTGCCGTTGTCTTTTCAAGCTTGCCATTTTCGTTTTTAAAAATGCCATCTTTATTTATAAAAACCTTTGAGGTGACGGGCTCAAGCGTATCCCAGTAAAGACCGCCGTTTTGCAGCTTAAACTCACCCGTACTTTTTATGCTTTTATTAAAGCCAGCAAGGCTCTTAGTCTGCGTGAAATTTCCACTTACTCCATCTGTTTTTACTATATTTTTAAGTTCGCTCAGCTCATAGCCAAAGCAAGATATAAAAATGGCTAAAAAAAGAGCTATCTTTCTCATCTTTTCTCCTTTTTACAGTAGGCTTCGATCGCCTTTTTTAGGGTGTCTGGCATCTCAAAGCAAGTTTGCAAGCTCTTCATCTCTATGACAGCTTGCACGGTATTTGCCTCGCTTATTTTCTCGTCTTTTTCATTTTCTATAAGGTAGTGAAATTTCAAAAACGTTTCGCACTCGCTAAGCGTTGTTGTGACCTTTATTACATCGTTAAAAAAAGCTGGTCGTACATACTTTACGTCAAGCTTTACGATAGGAAAGGCAAAACCATCCTTTTTCATAGCGATGTAGTTGTATCCTAGCTTGTCAAGTAGCTCACAACGTGCCATTTCTAGGTACTTGACGTAGTTGCCATGCCACATCACCTCCATACTATCAACATCAAAAAATGCCACTTTAAATGTGCTAACGTGTGAAATTTCCACTCTTATCTCCAAAAATCAAAAAAGTTAAACCACTGCGACGGGCTCTTGCACGCTTGCTCTTCAAGCTGCCTTACATAGCTTTGCACGTATGGCAGGACGCTTGCCTTGCGGTCGCGGCCTAGTTTTATCTCATCTGCGATATCACTTAGTTTGATGTCAAATTTATCGCCCTTTTTTATACACCAAAGTGCACTCATTTTTACTCCCAAAATGCCAGCTAGCAAGTATGGACCGTAGTTAAATTTAGCCTCCTTGCCAAGAAAGCTAAGCCTTATAAATTTATCCCCATTAAGCGGTGTCCTATCGCCCATTATGCCGATATTTACTCCATCTTCAACCGCCTCTTTTAGCTCGAGCATAGCAGCCGCGTCAAGCTTTTCAACGCTTATTAGTTTGATCTGCCCCTTGCTTATCTGCTCTAAAATTTTATAAAAATTCTCACTACCCTTACTATAAACCAAGATGATCATGCGAAAATTTGGCGATCTAAGCGAGAGTGCCTTGCAAATTTCTACATTTCCAAGATGACTTGTAAGCACGATCCTACCACGCTTTGAGGCCTCAAACTCCTCTTTTATACTGTTAAATTCGTTAAAATCAAGCTCACTTTCAAGCACGCCATTTTGCCAGATACGAAATTTATCACAAATTGCTATGCCAAAGTCGTAAAAGTTACTAAAAACGGCAGTGGTCGGCTTTTTACCGCTAAATTTCTCTACATTTAAAAGAAATTCTCTTATATTTTCTCTCTCGTTTTTTGAAAAGATGTAGTAAAAGCAAACGACGATGATAACAATAGGTTTTATGAGAAATATAGGCAAATTTCTAGTTAAAAATAGGCTAACTCGCAGGAAAAATTCGTTCGATCTCTCGCCCTTTTGCCACCATACGTACTTATCTTTGCCAGTGATCTTGCCAAGCAAAAATGGGGCTAAATTTAGAAAATATCTAGCGTGCATTAGGCTTATTAGTTCGTTATCTTTTAGCATTTTAAAGTGAGAAACGCCACCAGCCTCGTAATGCACGTTTAGCTTTATCCACCAAAGCCCAACGCCAGATCTTACAGCATTTACCAAGATCTCCATGTCAAATTCCATCCTATTTGAGCTGCTTCTTTCGATTGCGCTCTCAAGCTCTTTTAGCGGATAAATTCTAAAGCCACACATCGCGTCTTTGATGTTGGTGCTTAGAGTATTTACTTTGACCCAAAAATTTGTGATCTTTCTGCCATAAAACCTTGACTTTGGCGCGTCCTCGCCATATACTGGATCAGCTAAGATCATATCACGTGGGTACTTTCTGCTAAGCTCCAAAAACTCAGCCACCTCACTTATGTCGTGCTGAAAGTCAGCATCGATCTGAAATGCGTGCGTGTAGCCATTTTGCATGGCGTGTCTAAAGCCATCTTTTAGCGCAGCTCCCTTGCCGCCGTTTTGCTCTCTTGTTAAAATTTCTACGTCAAATTCGCTTAAATTTTGTAAAGCCTTTTTTGATGCCTCGTTTGAGCCATCATCGACTATTAAAATGTGTAGATTGTATCTTGCAAGCGCCTCGCAAAGGGCTTTTATCTTCTCTGGATGGTTGTAAAATGGTATGAGAAAGAGCGTCTTCATAAGCCTAGCTTTATCCTGCCGACACTGCTTCTAGTGCCGTTACAAAATATCTCAAAGTAGATCTTCTCATCTTTTGGTGAAATTTCTATGCAAAGCTCGTCATTTGGTCTTACAAATTTTAAAAATTTCAAATTCTCCACCACGCACTGATCGCCTATTTTTACGCCAAGCTCTCTTGCAAATTTAAATACAAAATCAAGCTGCACAAAGCCAGGTAAAAGCGGTAAATTTGGAAAATGCTCCATAAAAATGCCAAGGGCTGGGCTAAGCTTTGTTTTAAATTTATAAACGCCCTCTTCGCTACTTTTCTCCCAAGAAAGCTCCTCGTTTTTCTCTAAAAGAGCTTTAAAATTTGCCTTTAAAAACTTGCCCTGTTGGTTTTTGCAAAGCGAGCTAACGATCTTAAAATATCTAACACTATTTTTAAACTCAGGCCTTAAAAGCTCATTTAACCTTGCTACGATCCCCTTTTTACCGCTATCTCTAAAGAGCCCCACCCCTTCGTCACTAAGCTCCAAAAGCGCAGCTAGACGCTTAAATTTAGGATGCGTGTCGCAGTAGCAATCTTTTAAAAGCCCACTTTCAAACATCTTATTTTCGATGCTTATTAGATTGACCCTTTTGTCATTTAGCTTGACGATCCTATCGATCCTGCCTTTTAGCGTGAGTCTGCTGCCATCTATCTGCGCCCAGTCGCTAGTTTGGAAAAATTCGCACCAAGGCGAGCTCACATTTAACGCCTCGTCCTCGCTAAGCCCTGCTTTTACCTTGCTAAAAAGTAAAAGCTCATCGCCTAAATTTCTAGCCACCGCACCAGTTTCGGTGCTGCCGTAGATGTCGATGATACGCGTACTGCTTAGTTTTGCTATGCTAGCTCTTAGCTCGCTCTTTAGCGCCGAGCCTGCGCAGATGATGTTTTTTAGCCCTGAAATTTCAGCTGCTCTAGGACTTGAAACTAGCGTTTGAAGCAGGACTGGGCTTGTTACAAAGCTTAAATTTGTAAGATCAAGCTCAAAGATCGCTTCTGGGTAGTTTAGCTCCTTGCTAACGCACTTTGCGCCAGAGATGAGCGGCAAAAAGATCTTAAATGTAAGGCCAAACATATGCTGGTGTGAGACGCTAGCAAAAAATTTATCCCCCTCGCCAATTCCAAGCTCATCTTTTAAAAATAGCCCCTCATCTATCATCGCACCAAGTTTTTTGGGGATATTTTTGCTATTTCCTGTTGAGCCTGAAGTTTGAAGATAAAATGTAGAATTTTGATCAAATTTTAGCTCCATGCTCCTACTAAAGTCTAAAAAATCACCAAAATTTTCATCGCAAATAGTAAATTTATCCTCGCTAAAGATCGGCTTTGCAAGCAAGATAGGTTTTACGCCAATAGCTAGTGCTCCGAAAAAAGCGGCGCAAAAGTCAAAGCTCTCGCTTAGATAAATTTCTACCTCGCTTAAATTTTTCTCTTTTAAATTTGCCCCAAAAGTAGCCACATACTCGTAAAGATCCTTATTTATATCCACAAATTTAAATGCCTTTAGGCTCTTTTCAAACTCCATTTTCCCTCTTTAAAATAAAAATTTTACGATATAAAATTTCGCCAAAAAACAAAACTCCCATCAAGATATAAGATACAAATGAGCAGTAAATGCTCCAGTAAATTTTATCCTCAAACTGCGCCAAAACAAGGGCAAAAGCTGCGTTAAAAACGAAAAAGTAGCACCAAATTTTAGTTAGCCCTCTTGTGTAGCTAACGACCTTTTCGTCGATATTTTTCTCTTTTAGCCTAGCAAGCCTAGTTATCACCGCCTCGCCTTTTAGACTATAAAAAAACACCGCCAAAAAGCCAAGACTTACGATACTTGGATATAAAAGCGCTAAATTTAGGCTTCTAAAGATAGCGCAGACGGCAAAAAATAGCCCAGCCGCTAAACAAATTTGCCTTGTTTTGCCACTCTCAAAATATCCCCTCGCCCACCAAAGAGCGCAGAGCACGCAAAAAATAAATGTGGCACCCTTTTGCCAAAAAAATAGCACCAAAGGATAGGCGATACTTGCCAAAACTAGCGCTACTTTTACTATCTTATGCTTCAAATTTCTTTGCTACTGCTTTTACGATATCATCAAGCGTTTTTACGTTTTTAAAGTCCTCTGGCATCAGTCTATAGCCAGTTTGGCGCTTGATGTAATCAATCATATCAATAGCATCTATGCTATCTATCTGCAAGTCCTCATATATCCTAGTTTCAGGCTTTATCTTGCTCTCGTCTATCTCAAAAAGCTCGATCAAAGCCTTCTTTAAAATTTCAAAAATTTCTACTTCGCTCAT
>CAUUIN010000079.1:0-6674 GCA_963545295.1 uncultured Campylobacter sp.
CCGATTGAGTTCTCTGGAGTTTGAAAAACTCTGTTTGAATCAGGTAAATTTCTATAATTTTCATTGATATTTGAGTAGTGGCCGCCCTCTTCAAAGCTAGCAGCACCTAAACTTACACCATCTCCACCAGCATTGCCACCTTGGTTACCACCAGCTGCGGTCTCTTCAAGATCTGTGATGTTTGCGCCATCAAGAAGTGCTTTTTGGATAGAGGCTATCTCTGGGTTGTCACTAAGTGCGTTTGCATCTTTGTCTAGGCCCAGACTCTCGCCATTTTGTAAGCTAACCTCTTTACCGTCATTTCCAGCGATCACTGCTTTCGCAGAGCCATTAGCCTTTATCGTTTCGCCTTCAAAAATGCTATCGCCCACCTTCAAGACTCTTTCATTGCCACTTTTATCAACGGCTACGATTTCGCCACCTAGGATGTTTTTGATAACGCCTAACTTTTGCATCTTAGTGCCTCCCTTAGAATTTTATTGATTTACATCAAGATTTTATCCAAGAAAAAATTTAGTTATATTGTACTTTGGTACAATAGCCTTAAGAAATGCCTGAGTTTAGGGGTTAATAATGTTTAAATTTTTTATAAATGTATGAAATTTTAGATTGTAAAATGCCACAAAATTGAAAAATTTAAGTTTCTGTTGATCAAAATAGCATAATAGTTGATAAAATAACCCAGAAATATCACAGAACTATTTTCATTTTAAGCGTATAAATTCTTAATCTAAAAAGCCTTTATTTAGCCTTAATATCACTAAATTTAGCTTTTTTATATCAAAATGTTTTTTGTTTATAACTACCATAAATTTATACCCACTTATGACATAAATTTGCTTAAGTTTGACTATCAAATTTTGTAAGTTTTCATCTATTTTTCTATAAATTTTAGCCTATAGTGACATAAATTTATCACTAATTTTAAGCCACTCTTATGTAAAAATAGTAATTTCATTATTTTAAATTTGTAGTTTTTAGCACTCAGCGACTAAGATATACCCACTCTCGCTGATATTTTTAAATTTCACGCCAAGCTCGCGTTTTAGGCGCAAAACGACATTTTGTATAGCAGCCTTGCTCACCTCAGTGCTATCATAGACAAACTCCTCTATCATCTCGTAAGTCACGAGCTTATTTAGGTTGTAAGCAAATAGCCAAAATATCTTATTTTGCAAAAAACTAAGGTATAGCTCGCTGCCATTTTTATAAATTTTTTCTCTTTTTAAATTTATACTCACCTCATCGCTTAATCGCACTAGCTTTTCATCTCGCTCGAAGCTTAGGCTTATTAGCATAGATCTAAGATCCTTTATATCGATAGGCTTTTTCAAAAATAAGGTCGCGCCCTGCTCATAACTCTTGATCAAATTTTCATCGCTGTCGTATGATGTAAAGACGATAAATTTCTGATGAGGCTTTAGTTTTTTTATCTCATTCATCATCTCAAAGCCATTTAGCACGGGCATGTGAATGTCGCTCATCACGATGTCAAAGCCATGTTTTTTAAATTTCTCTAGCCCATCTTGCCCATCTTTTGCGCCAACTACCTGATCACAGTATGGCTTAAGTCCTGTGATGATCAGCTCCCTTGCCATCTCGTCATCTTCTACTACTAAGATAGATACTTTTTTTAAAATTTCTAGTGCCTCTTGCATCTTTTAACCCTTTAAATTCTTCTCAAAGCTTAGCTCAAAAATAGTTGGCTTTAGGTTGTGAATAAGCGTGATATCACCATTTAGCTTCTCGCGTGCGAGCTTTTTAGCAAAGTAAAGTCCTATGCCATTTCCTTGCTTTTTAGTTGTGTTTAGCCATGTAAAAATTTTCTTGCTCATCTCGTAGCTCACGCCGCCGCCATTGTCATAAACGCCGATGTAGCACTTATCTTCAAAGCTTCTAAATTTTAGCTCTATCACGCGTTTTAGCGGCTCATCTTTGTAGCTCTCAACGAGTGAGTCCTTTGCATTGTGGATTAGGATTAGTAAAATTTGCTGGATGATGTTTTCTATCTGATAAACTTTCATCTCTTCAAATCCGCTAAATTTCACGCTAACATTTGCACGGCTAAGCTCTGTGTGCATAAGCGTTATTAAATTTCTAACGCTTGTTTGGATGTCAAATTCGCTCACATTTTCAGCACTTTTGTAAAAATTTCTAAAAATTTCGATCGTTTTTGAAAGTAGCTCGATCGAGCCTTGCCCTTTTTCTAGTAAATTTAAAAGCTCCTCATCGCTTAGCTTGCCCTCTTTTTTTAGCATTATCGCCGAGCTTAGCATCAGTTTTAGCGAATTTACCGGCTGGATAAATTGATGACTTATACCACTTATCAGCTCTCCAGCCTCGCTCATCTTAGCTCTATGCGCTAACAAGGTCTCATACTCATCTTGCACCTTTTTTATCTTGTTATACATGAAGTTGTGCAGGCTGTTTGCCAAAAAGGCAAGTGCCACAAAGGCAAAGAGTAAATTTAGAGCGTTTTTTAGCGCCTCCCTAGTCATGGCTAAAATTTCTTCTTCATTGTTTGTGCCAGCTCCGATAAACCAGTTCATCATCGGTATCTGGGCTATTTGGATCAAATTTTGCCCTATCTTTAGGCTAGTGATGTCCTCATCTTTTAAAAATAGCTCTTTAAATTTCTCCTCGATCTCTTTTTTAAGCGTTGCATCGGCCATCGATGTGAGGATCTCTCCGCTGTGAGTTACTAAAAATGAGTAAGAATTTGGCGCAAGGTTAAAGTTTTTGATGCTATCAAAGATAGTGCCTATACGCACGACGCCACAAAGTGCTGCTTTAAATTTCCCGTCTTTTTCAACTGGCACGCATAAATTTAAAGTAGAGTCCTTTAAAATTTTGTGATTTTGTATGAAATTTACGCTTGGGGCATTTGTATTTTTTGTCTCGACATACCAGATAAGCCCCGCTCGCTCACGCTTTGACATCACCTCTTCTGAGATCTTTTGCCCATCTACAAAGATCTCGCCATCCTCTCTTAAAAGCTGCATGAGATCAAATTCTTTTGCATTTTCTTTAAAGAGCTTTATGAAATTTGCCACTCTAAGATCATCATCAATGATGCCAGAGTTTTGGATAAATTTTGACGCTCTTATAAGAGAATTTAAGCGCTCGTCAAGCCAAATTTGAAAGTTACTAACGATGTTTTTACTAACTGCGATATTGTTTTTATCAGATAGCTCTATGATCTTTTCTTTTGCCTTGTTGTAGCTATTTAGCCCAAGAAGCACGACAAAGAGGCTTGCTAACAAGATGATCGCATAAATTTTAATATTTTGTGATTTTAAATTAATACCCATGCGCGCAGTATATCCTAAGTTAGCCCAAAAATAGGGCTAACTAAAAATTTATTTCTTAAAAGATAGGAGCTTTGAAACAAGCATAAGTGCAAGCACAACAAAACAAATGCCAAAGCCAAGCAGTGTGCAATCTGCCATCGACATAAATTTAGAGGGTGGCACAAGATACCAGCCGTCTGCATAAAGATCCACTATACTCTTTTGCAGATCGCTTAGCACCGCACCATCAGGCACCATAGGGCTGTCATATCCGCAGTCACCCGTTGGCATAAACCAATCAGGCGCCCACTTCTCAAGCGGCAGGCCAAATGGATAGTGTGGCTCAGTAGAGCAGCCCTGCACGCCAAAAGGATCGTCACCATGCACTGCTTCGTGAATTTTGGCTAGTTTTACGCTATACATTATGCCCTGCACCGCTCCCCAAAAGGCAAAAACGTAGCCGATGATGGCAAAAAGCAAATTTTTTGGATTTATCATGGCTATTACGCCGCCAAGCGCCATACACAAAAAGGCAAAACGTATATAGACGCACTGCTCGCAAGGAGGCATATAAGCGTAGTTTTGAAAGAGCGAGTGCGCGGTAACAACAAGCGCAACACTTACAAAGACTAAGATCGCCCAAGAGATGCGTGAGTCTTGAAATTTAGCCATTTTTTTAAAAAAGCTCATGTGGCGCCTTATTTTTTAAGAAGCTCTTCGATGAGTGCTACCATGCCGTCAAGCGAGCTGATTGATTTTGTCATGATGAGGTATTTGCCATTTACGACAAATGCTGGCACGCCTTGAATTTTAGCCACATCGTAGCTCTCATCCCACTTTTTAAGTAGTTCAGCCACTTTTGGATTAGCTAGCTCTTTTTCGTAGTCTGCTTTACTAACGCCAGCAGCTTCTAGTCCAGTCTTTAAAAATGCTTCAACATCTTTGCCCTCGCCCCAACGCTCTTTTTTGTCATGATAAGCCTTATAGTAGGCAAATTTAGCCTTTTTAAATAGCGAATTTTCATCAAATAAGCTAACGCCCTTTGCCTCGTCCATAACGATAAGCACAGCAAAAACCTTGCTAGCAACCTCGCCGTAATCACCCTTTGTCTTTAGGTGAAATGGCTCGTATTTTAGGCCAGGGATTTTCTCAACTACCTTTGGAGTGACGCTCTTGTCGTACTTGTAGCAAAACGGGCAAGCATAGCTAAAGACCTTAACTAGCGTATTTTGTCCGACACTTAGCGGCTTTTCAAGCTTGACGTAGTCCTCGCCCTCGCTAAATGCACTAGCGCTGATCGCTCCAGCTACCGCAACGGCAAAGATAGCCTTGCTAAATTTAGATAAAAAACTCATGATATTCTCCTTTGGATGATTTATTTTGAGTTATTCTACAACCAAGCTCAACCGCAAATTTAACGCTAGAATAAATTTTGGCTTAAATTTATCCTTTTTAAATTTATGATCTCTGATTTGTTGATTTAGTTTTTTGTTAAATTTAGTAAAAAAGCTCGCTGTGGCTTCCTGCTCAACGCATGTAAGAAGTAAAATTTCATTTTGTTTTTTATATATCAGGAGTAAGTCTAGCTTAATGTGGCACTCTCTAAAGCCTTTATAGAGCGTGATCTTTATATTTTGACGCTAATTTCTCGTTATTTGCTAGCTACTAGATGATATCTTTAGTTAATTTTCTCGTTTTCATTTAGCTTTTTAAAAGCTTTTTTAAAACTCTTTAAATACTCTATCTCAAGCATCAAGGCTCTTTTTGAATTCTTCAAATGTTTTAAATCTCTTTATTTCACCATTTTCTATCTCTTTGATAGCTTTATCAAGCCTCGAGACCTTGTCTCTTTGCTCAAATTCCACATTTGCCTGCCTAGCCATCTCTTTTATAAGCTCTATAAACCCATAGTCAGCATTTTTAAAATCAATCGTTGTAGTCATCTTACGCCTTTAAATTTTTGCCTTATTATAACTTCATATTTATAAAAATAATATACGTTATCAATAAAAATTATTATTTACATATTTTAATTATTTGGTTATAATCCGCTCAAATTTTATCAAAATAGGAGTCAAAATGAGACAGTACGAAACATACAAATGCGAAAAATGCGGCAACGAGATCGAGGTTCAAAAAGTTGGCGGTGGCACACTAACCTGTTGCGGCGAAGAGATGAAATGCGTAACTGAAAATTTAACAGCAGTAAATTTGATGAAGGCATTTGCTGGCGAGTCACAAGCTAGAAACAAGTACGAGCTTTACGGCGACCTAGCTAAAGAAGCAGGCTATCACGCAATAGCTAGACACTTTTACGAGGCAGCTGAAAACGAGAAATGGCACGCAAGGGCTGAGTTTAAGAAATATCACGAGATGATGAACGATCCGATCGATAAGATGGATAAAAACCTACTTGACGCTGCAGCTGGCGAAAACTACGAGCATACAACGATGTATCCAGACTTTGCAAAGATAGCAAAAGAAGAAGAGTTAAGAGATGTCGAGAGGCTATTTAACGCGATCGGCAAGGTTGAGGTTGAGCATGAGAGAGAGTATTTAGAGCTTAAAAAGATGCTTGATGAAGAGGGATTTTTTGAGAGCGATGAAGAAGATATCTGGGTTTGTGAGGTGTGCGGACACGTTCACAGAGGCAAAAAAGCTCCAGGCGCTTGCCCACTTTGCAAAGCTCCAAAAGAGTATTTCAAGCGCGAATTCTTAGGCTAAAAAGCCAAAAAATTTAGCCAAGGCGCCAGTCTTGGCTAAATTTAATAAATTTAAATCTATTTAAAATAAAAAAGTTATATAATCCCCTTAAATTTTCACAAGGAGAAAGAGATGAAAAAATCACTTTTAGTTTTAGCTACTCTTGGCTTTGCACTAAGCCTAAACGCTGCAGATCTTACAGATACTTGCAAGTCTTACTTCTCAGACATCGACAAAATGGTCGAAGCTTACAAACAAGCTGGTCAAGAGCAACAAGTAAAAATGTATGAAGATCAAAAGAAACAATCAATGGATCAACTAGCTTCTTTACCAAAAGAGCAACAAGACGCTACTTGCAAACAAGCTAAAGAGATGTTTGCTCAAGTAATGGATCAAATGAAAAAACAAGGTCTTTTAAAATAAACCTCCGCGTGGCTAGGCTCTCTAGCCACACTTTAAATTTACCCCTCTTTTTTACATAAGTTTTGCGTGATCTTTGCAACAGACGGCGAAACTAGCAAAAGCACAGGATACGCCACCACAAAGGCTTTTACATAAGCGATCAGCCAAATTTTCACAAAGCCATCAACAAAGCCAAGATTTAGATACGCAAGCACAAATGACATAAAAAACGCCATAAATGCTGACATTATAAATGCAAAAACATATCTATAAAATTTT
>CAUUIN010000080.1:0-6665 GCA_963545295.1 uncultured Campylobacter sp.
AATTACGAAGTCGCTCCCTTCCCCCTTAACAATCCCCTAACCCCGACGACGTTAGAGGTGCATGCTTCAGTGCTTCGCACTGCATGCAGTTTATTTTAAAAAGCCTAGTTCAAATTTTAAAATTTATGAACGAGCATATCACAGCTCTAAATCTAGTGCTAAACATGGTGAAGCCTAGATTTAGTAGCCTGCTAAGGAGAGTGAGTAAGATTTTAAAATTTGTAAATTTGCTTTATCAAATCATATAAGTATCAAGTAAATTTTAAAATTTCATAAGCGAGTAATTTCGGCTCTAAAATTTGAGCTAAGCTGCAAGCGAAGCCAAATTTTAGTAGTCAATTCTTGCGTGTAAATGTGATTTTAAAATTTGCAAAGACAGCTTAAATTTAAAAACCCAAAAACTAAAATTTAACCTCAAATTTCACTGCAGTCTCTTGCAGTCTTCATCTTTTATAGTATATTCAAAGATTAATTCGCCGTTTTCTGAGTAGAAAATTTCATCCAAACTAACGCCGATGCTTAGCATATTTAAAATTTCTTTGTCCTTACAAGCGGTTCTTAAATTCTCTTTTTTTATAGCCTCGATAAATTCCAAAAGTTCTTTTTCTTCAAGCCTTTTGATCTCTTGTTTTCTTGCATGTTTGACGGCGTATCTATAGATGAGCGTGTCGCCCACGTTTAAGATATCGTTAAGTGTTAGCGTCGGCGTACAGATAAATGGGAGCTTTTTTTTGTAATATATTGCGTGATTTTTTGCTGCCATATCTGGCGTCAGAGCCAGAGCTAGCGAGCAAAAAATCAGAGCAAAAATGGCTACTCGCAACTACTCTTATCCAGCTTTAAATCAAAAAGATGTCTGCCCTCAAAGCCGTAGCTACCACTTAGCGTGATGCCGCGATTTAGCGCAGCTCTTGCCATGCCTGAGTTGCAAAGCGCCTCTTTTCCGTTTTGGTAAAATTCATTTTTTAAAGCCAAAATTTGAGCCTTATTGTAGCCTTTTAGCTTCTTTGTCTTAGTTTCATTTAAGACAAACTCGCCATGTATGTTTAGCCCGTCGCTACTTACATCTTTTAGCGTGATCATCTCATCGACCCTGCTTGGTAAATTTGGCTTTGCAGTTTGGACGACAAAGGCTGGGATCTGCTTTGTGTCAAGCTGATTTAGTATCTGCTCATAAACTTTAAACTCACTCTCTTGCACACCAAAAGCAAGGCTTGCAAGAGCTAATAAAACGATCTTTTTCACATATTACCTTTATATAAATTTTCTAGTGATATTTGGCGAGAGTTTGACCAAGATGTCGTAGTTTATCGTGCCAAAAAATTTTGCCCAAACGTTCGCATCTTCAAAGACACAGACCCACTCGCCGCTATCTTTACAGCTAAAGCTATCCATCGAAATTTTACCAAGCACCATCTCGCCGTTTGCAAGTCTTAGCTCGCCTAGCCCGTTGTATCTTAGTAGTCCGTCGCCATATCCAAGATCATAAGTAGCGACATTTATGTCGTCTTTAGCTACAAATTTAGCCCCATACCCCACACTTTGACCACTTTTTAAAACCCGCCTGCTAACGCGCTTTGCCCAAAGTGAAAGCACTGGCTCTAGCCCCAAAGAGCCGTTAAACTGAGCATATCCATACTGAGCAATGCCTACGCGCACCATCTCATCTTCTATCTGGCTCGCTCTTTCAAGGGCAGCTGAGTTGTGAGAGTGAAAAATCGGCTTTTTAAAGCCAAACTCATCGCAAAGAGCTAAAATTTTCGCTTTTGCGGCGTTAAAATTTTCTCTTTGCACGAAATAATCAGCATTTAACTCATCGCTTGCACGAAAGTGCGTATAAGCGCCAAGAAGCTCTAAATTTCTTCTGGCTAAAATTTCAAATGCATAATCAAGCTCACTTATATCAAGCCCGTTTCTATGCATGCCAGTGTCAATGGCTAGGTTGATTTTTGTATTTTCTTTTATCTTTAAAAGTGCGTCTATGTCGTTTATAGCGTAGGTAAATTTAGCGCTCTCTTCGCCTGTTGGGATGTGCGAGAGGATCAAGATATTTTCAAAGATATCAGCGATCTCATTTGCTTCAAATTCGCTCTTTACAGCGCAGTTTTTTATACCAAATTTCTTAGCCTCACTAGCTATCAGCCTTGCGCCGTGCCCATAAGCGTTATCTTTTAGCACGACGATCACTCTTTCTTTTCCGCCAGCTTTGTCGCAAATTTTAGTTAGATTGTGGATGTAAGCTGCTTTGTTTAGGCGTATCTCAGACATTGAAATTCACATTATAAGCTTTATAAACGTCAGGCAAGAGCTTTCTTACGTTGTAGTCAAATGCGTAAAATTTAGCGTAAATTTCTTTTAGATCTGCCTCTTTAACCTTGCTAAAGTCAAAAACATCAGTGCCATTTTTCTTTGGCACTTGGCGGTCTAGCTCAGCAAAAAAAGCAGACCTCGCCTCTAAAATTTTCTCTATCTTTTCTTTTACTTCTTGAGATTTTTCCACTTCTACTCCTCTATAAAAATTTTCATCTCATCGCCGTAAAGCTTGACGTAAAGGGTCTTTTGTCCAGCAAATTTATGCGTATCAGAAGCATAATCCTCATAAAAGCTCACGCGAAAAAGTTTGTCGTTTTTAAGGTTTGGATAAGGTGTGATGAGAAAATTTGAAAAAGCGATATGTTTTTTCTCTTTTTTAGAAAAGATCGCTCGTTTCATATTTTTAAAATTTTCTAAGCTCATGCCGTCATATCGCTCAAAATCTTTATCATAAAATTTCAAATAGCTATCGATGTCACTCTCGCTCCAAGTCTTTTTCCAGTTAAGAATTCCAGAGATGATCACCGCTATATCGTTCACGCTTGCTTCTGGGCGCTTGTCCTCATAGATAAAAGCGAGCGTTTTTTTGTGGTCTATAACTTCGTCAAATTTCATCAAGATATCATTTTGCATAGCCACGCAGCCTTTTGTCTTTAGCTCATCTGTCCTTTGACCATCGAGCGGATAGCCATGTATCCAGATGCCGCTGCCATTGCGTTTTGCTAGTTTATCAAGCAAATTTGGATATGAAAGAGAAAAGGCAAGAGGTCCCAAATATCTATCATTTGGTGTAAATCTACGTGTGAGCTGATAGACACCAACTGGCGTTTTTAGGTCACCCTCAAGCAGTTTGTCGCCGTTTTTGCCAACGATGACACTTGAGCTAAAAAGTTTTTTTGTAACGCCATCCTTATAAGAGATAACATCAAGCTCTTTATCAGTCTTATCAACCACGCTTAGTAGTATCTCGTTGTCGTAATATCCGTATCTAACGTCCTTGTCTTTGAGCTTTTCAAGCCAGTAGTCCTTACTTAAAATGTTCTTTTCAATGGCTTCTATGACAGCAGATGGGCCATTTTTTAAGTAAATTTCTTCGTAATTTTGGGCAAAAAGACAAGGCGCTAACGCGATGAAGAAAAATAGTATCTTTTTCAAGTGAAGTGTCCCAAAAAGTAAAATTTAGTGCGTAATTATAGCCTAAAAAATTTCAATTTTTAAAATTTAAAGGGATTTTTAGTTTCTTTATATGTATAATCTGAAAACCATTATTAATTTACCATAAAGGAAAAAATATGAAAAAACTTGTTTTTGGTGCATTGCTTGCGGCTACTACGCTAATGGCGACTGACATAAGCCTAGAAAATGTTAGAGCAAGAGACACAAAGCCTGGCACAAATAACAGCGCTATTTTCATGGATATCAAAAATGCTTCAAATGCCGATGTAAAGCTAGTTGGCGCTCATTCAAGCGTTTGTAAAAGCACTGAGATCCACACTCACAAGATGGAAAATGGCATGATGGCTATGGTTCAAGTCAAGGACGCTGTTATCCCAAAAAATGGCGAAACAAAGCTAGCACCTGGCGGTCTTCACATCATGCTTATGGATCTAAACAAGCCCCTAAAAGATGGCGACAAGGTTGATTTGGAGCTAAAATTTAGCAACGGCGAGAGCATCAAGCTTGATAATATCAGAGTAACCAAAAACTTTAAATAATGAAAAAAATTCTAATCATTTTTTCACTCATCTTTATCATAGCAGGCGCTTTTTGGATGGGTCATAAATTTATGGTCAGCAAAGAGGATCCGCCTGAATTTGCCGATGTAAATACATCGCTTGATCCACTAAAATGCGATCTAAACAAAGATGCTTGCGAGGTGAAATTTAATGGCGTTAAGCTAAAGATAGATATCTCGCCAAGACCGATCTTTGCGATGAGGCCATTTAGCTTTAAGATCATTAATGGCAAAAATTTAGGACTAAAAGATCCAAATCTTGCCATTGAGGGCATAAATATGAACATGGGTTCTATAAATGCAAGACTTGATCAAAGAGGCGATAATCTAATAGCGCAAGTCGTACTAAGTGCTTGCGTAGTCGATCTTATGAGGTATAGGTTTAAGCTGCTTGATGGCGAAAAAGAGACTGGATTTTATGTCGATCTTGATCTAAAAATGTAGGGGCAAATGATGAAAAAGACACTTTGGGGCTTAATAATAATCTTAATATGTGCTGGTCTTGCGATGCTTTTTATAAAGCCAAACAAGTATGATTTTAAGGCGCTTTCAGAGCATGGCGAAGTGAGCCTTAAAAACTATAACGGTAAGTATAAAGCGATATATTTTGGTTATCTTTACTGCCCTGATGTCTGCCCTACTACGCTCTCTCTTGTGGGCGATGAGCTAAATAAGCTAAAAAGAGATGACTTTGAGCTACTTTTCATCACTCTTGATCCTGAGCGTGACACGCCTGAAAATTTAACCCTAATGGCAAAAAATTTCTACAAAGACGCGGACGGACTAAAGATGAACGATCTGCCAAAAGTTGCTAAAAGCTATGGTGTAAAATACCAAAAAGTGCATCTTAAAAACTCTGCTATGGGCTACTCTGTCGCTCACAGCTCTGCTATCTATCTGCTAGATAAAGAGGGGAATTTCTACAGCGAAATTTCAAATTTAACTAACGAAAATATCAGAGAAAATCTTTTAAATTTAATAAAAGATAGACCATAAATTTATCTTGCAGATCAAAATTTCTTACTTTTAAAGAAAAACTTCTTAAACAGCTATACAATTCTTTTTAAACTAGCCGATGTAGAAAAAATGTAAATCATATGTAAAGGAATCCGTGTGAAGTCAATCACCAATAAAATAGCACTAATGCTAATAGTCGCTCTATGTATATCGTTTATAGCGATGTCTGTTGCTAGTTACTACACTGCTCAAAATAAAACGATCGAGCTAGTCACACAAATGCAACGTCAAATTTTAAAAGATGTAAAATCAACGCTAAATACATTTTTTAACAATAATTTTCAAACAATAGAAAAGATGGCTTCTGTTTTATCTAAACTAGACGATGACAGAGAAGGCGTTGCTAACGCATTGGTGCAAGCAAAAGCTGTAGCAAACAAAGAGACAGTCCTTATTTATGCTGGTTATGATAAAGATGGTGCGATGCTTAGATCAAATGGCAATAATCAAACCCCAAAAGATGGCTACGATCCAAGAACAAGAGACTGGTTTAAACTAGCTAAAGAAAAAAATGGTGTAACATTTACCGATCCTTATATATCAGCTTCTTTAAAGCAAATGGTTATAAGCTTTGTGGCGCCTATAAAAAACATAGGCGTTGCAGCAACTAATGTTAGCATTGAAGAACTTAGCAAAGACATCACAGAAATTAGCAAGACTGATTATAGCTATGCTTACGTGATAGATAAAGATGGCAAGATCATCATTCACCCAGACAAAGAGTTGGTTGGCAAAGATAATCCAACTACGATAGCTCTAGTAAATAGATATAAAAATAAAGAATTTGATAAAAATGGTCTCATCGCCTATAAAAATACAAAAGGTGAGGATAGATATGCTGACTTTTTAGAGCTAAATGACCGCGGATGGCTAGCGGTGACTGCTATACAAAAAGATGTATTTACGTCAAATACTATGCCCCTGCTAAAGATCCAGCTAATCCTAGCAGTGCTATTTATCGTGATCCTCTCAGCATTTGTCTATTTTTTACTTAAAAAGTCTCTTAACCCTATAAAAACCATCCAGTCTAAGCTTGATGATGTATTTAAATTTGTAACTTACGAAGCAAAAGCACCAAGCAAGCTAGAGGTAAGATCAAATGATGAATTTGGCGAGATGAGTAAAGCGATAAATGAAAACATCGACAAAGTCGTAGCTGGCATCAAAAAAGATAGCACTATGATAGATGAGCTAAACCAAGTAGCAAATTTAATGATTAAAGGAAACCTTGGAGCAAAGATATGCTCAACTCCAAACAACCCATCACTAAATGAACTAAAAGAGCTACTAAATAAATTCTTTACATCTATCTCTGCAAATTTAAAAGGCATAACAAATGTCCTTAGCTCATATACTAAAAACGACTTTACAGCAAAGGTTGAGATAAACGATGAGCTTGAAGCCGACCTAAAGGCTATGATACTTGGGGTATCAAACATGGGCGAGGTAGTTTGCTCTATGCTAAACTCAAATTTAAATGATGCTCAGATGCTTGAAGAGAAGGCTACAACTCTAGCTGAGGCCATGAAAGAGCTTACACAAGGTGCAAACACCCAAGCAAATAGCTTACAAGAATCTGCAGCTGCAGTAGAGCAAATGA
>CAUUIN010000081.1:0-6433 GCA_963545295.1 uncultured Campylobacter sp.
TCTAAAGTATCATCTGTATCTGCGAAATTCCACTTTGTGGCATTTTCTGGGTAGCTGCCATTTATCTTTGTATCTTCCACTACTACGTGAGTTTTGTATCTAGTGTTAAGATTTACATCATCAAGAGTAGATGATTTTAAATTTAGATCAAAATTTAGTGGGTTTCTACTTACGTCAGTGCCTGTGTTGGTCTCTGTGCCTATGTTGATACCTTTTAAATTTGAGTTTTCAACATTTACGATATTGTTTTTTGATTCGGCGATGATGTGGTTGGCTGAATTTTTATATGTTGAGTCCATATCAGCATATTTGATATTTATCTCATCTCTATCGCCTGAGCCGGTTCTTAGGTACATATCTGTCATTTTTACATGATCATCTTTTGTACCATTTAAATTTAATACATCGTTTCCACTATCAAGCGAGAAGCCACTTTGATAAGGCTTAGAGCCTATGTAAGTTCCGCCATTTAAATTTACAGTGTCATTGTCTGCGCCAGTTTCGACGTGAAGTCTCTCGTGTCTTCCACCATTTATATTTATGGTGTCATCTCCGCCTTGGGTGTTGATATTTAACCAGTTTAAATTTGAGTTATCGGCATTAATGATATCTTTACCCTCATTAAGATAGCTGCCATCGCCAAAGACTATTGCGCTAGCTACATCGCCAGCTTTGTGGCTTACGGTTGCGTCTTTGAAATTTAGCGTATTGTCGCCATTGTCTTTAAACGTAACGTCAAAAGATTTGTCATTGTGAAACTGGTTATTTACAGTGATATTATGATCATTATCTACGATCTTTTCACTATTTGATGCTTTTAAGCCACCTATGCTAACTTCGAGCGAAACGCTCTCTTTAAAGTAGCCATTGTTTTCTACGCCTTTGTCTGCATCTGTGAAAATTTTCTCCGATGTATCAAGTGTGCCTTCATTTTGATCGTGATCGTTTGCCACTTCAACACGCACGCTTACATTATTTATATCGCCTGCTCTTACATCTTTTATCACGCCACTATCATCTAGCTTTTGCCAAGTTTTGCCACCATCAAGCGAGTACTCTGCGTTTTCATAGTCTTTGCCCGCAGTTGCCTCTCCACCAAATTTAAGCGTCACATCTACCTTTTTATCAGCATCAGCCTGCGCTACTTCGCCTTTTAGGTTGTACTCTAGGTATGATTTATCATTTGAGTTTCTTGGGTCTGAGCTCTTTTCGTAGCCAAATTCTGACTTATTTTCAACTGAGATATTTTTAACTATATCTTTGCTCTCGTCAGGTTTAGGTTCTGGTTTAGGCTCTGGTTTTGGTTCTGGCTCTGGAGTTGGTTCTGGAGTTGGTTCAGGTTTAGGCTCTACTGGCTCAACTGGGACTACAGGAGCAAGGGCAGAATTTATACCACTATCTGAACCATCAAAAACATCACTACCGCCGCCTTTTACCTCTTGATTAGTTAGTTTTACGGCACCAAAAGTATCCGAAAGTGGTCTAAAGCTAGCTGATACATTAGAGCTTTCGTGACCCCCATGCTCAAACCTTGCATCACCAAGACTCACGCCCTCTCCGCCTCTGCCACCACTATTTCCGCCAGCAGCACTCTCTTCTAAATTTGCTAAATTTTCACCTTTTAAAAGGGCTTTTTGTATAGCTGCTACCTCTTTATCTGAGCTAAGATCGTTATTTAAATTTAGAGTTTCGCCATCTTTTAGCACAAACTCTTTGCCATCATTTGATGCGATAGTTACCTTCGCGCCGTTTGCTTTAACAACGTCGCCCTCGTACAAACTATCTCCCGCGACAACAACTCTTTCGTTGCCATTTTTGTCTATAACTACTACTTCCTTGGAGCCAAGAATGTTTTTAATAACACCTACTTTAACAGCCATCGCTGCCTCCTTTAAAGTCAATTTGACACATTATAAATATTTCTTTTAAATATAAAGTAATGTAAATATGATGCTAATTTTTAAGATTGCGCTGTTGCAGTGGGTTTTAAAATTTAAATTTTTGATAAATGTAAGTAAGATCCCAAAAAGGGATCTAAATTTAAAGATCGACGTGAATGTCTTCTTTTATGTCTATATAGACTGTGCCTTGATGCTCGTTTCCGTCTGCTAAGTGCGTATTATAGGCACTTTCATATCTATGATAGCCATTTTCTGCTCCACTAGTTTCGCTAAATCCATTAAGTTTTACAGTGCCATGTGCCTCGCTAAATTTAACTACATTAGAGCCATTATCTAAAATATCACTTAAATGAGCCACATCATTGCCATTTAATGTCACATAAGCACCGCTTGTTACTTTTAATTCTTCAAAGCCAGAGACCTTTGAAAAGTCGATATTATTATCAAGCACAAGCGTATCATATCCCTTGCCACCAAATATTTGAGTATTATTATCTATATCTGTTCTTGTCATAGTTATACTAACCGTATCATCTCCACCACCTAGATAAAATTTAGAATTTTTTATGATAGCTGATGTCACATTTAAAGTATCATTTTGATTATCTGAGAAGTAAAATTCGTTATTTTTACCATGAAATTCTGAGTCGTCGATGTGCATATTGACTTTGTTATTTCTGCCGTCAAATTTAACATCACCCATAAATTTTGGCCCAAGAAAATTCATATCAAAAAGCGGCGTGTGGTCTAAATTTGTGTGCGAACCTTTTATATCTATCTCGCCGTCTCCGCCACACACTTTTATATTCATAGTGGTCTTTTCGCCGTCATTTGCCTCTATAGTGGTGTGACCGTTAAAGATAGTGTTGTCCATATTTAGCGTATCTACTTCGTTTGGATTAGTAAAACTTGAAAGAGAAATTTTCGTTTCGCCAAAAAAACCAACCCAGTCGGTATTTATAGTGTCATTTCCTCCGCCAAGGCTTATATCAGCGCCGTTTTTGATCTCAGATCTTTGGATATCTATAACGTCGTTATCCAAACCTGTATGAATGACGGCATTTTCCATCGTCGCACCATAAATTTTCACGCTATCATCGCCGTCATTTGTATATAAAAGCGTATGATCTTTTATGCCGACATTGTTTCTTATCTCTACCTCATCGTTACCAGCCCCAGCGTCAAATCTAAGCCCTCTAACCTCGATATTGTCGTGAATTCTTAGCTTATTGTCGCCATCTCCTGCGTCTATCTTGGCGTCATTTACGATAGATCTTGTCATATCGACTATGTCGTTGCCATTGTCAAAACGCACATCGTTTGCACTCGTGGTTGCATCTGCGATGTTTAGAATTTGATCCTGCGCTTTTGGTCTTGCATCTGCCGCCCTTTTTCTGTTTAACTCAGCAAAAAACGTCTCAGGATCAAGTATCTCAAGTGACTTTATCTCCTCTATGATCCTTACGTGAGGATCATTTTGGCTCACACCACCACTTAAATTTAACCCCTCTTTCTCGGCTACTTCTACGCTCATATTTATCCTTTCTTGAAAAATTGACTTTTGGATTTTAATAAGCGTTTTTAAATCGCATTGAAATATAAATTATATTGATTATCAAAAGAAATGCCTAAATTTAGGCATTTTAAGATAGAAATTTTATAAATGAGCAAAAAAGTGTTTAGACCCAAGAAGGGTCTAAATTTACATTGAGGTATCTATAATAATATCTTTTTGTATGGTAAGTATAAATGTCTGACCGCCATCATTTACAGTATATATATGGTTTCCGTTGCTATCATCTGTCGAAGCGTTTGCCACTTCAGATGAGCCTTCTATAAATTTGCCAACACCTGATACACCTTTTACGATTAGTGATGTCGCACCTTCACCGCCTACATTTTTTATAAAATTTGATATATCTGAAGCATGGTGAAATGTAAAATCTTCATTGGCTTCAGACATATCAAGCACCTCAAAGCCACTTATCTTGCCGGCATTTGTTGTATTAAACGAGTTGTCGTGGATCTTTAGCGTATCTATGCCGTCGCCTCCATTTATAGCAGTACCATTTAGGCTTACACCCTTGCCAAGATCTACCAAGTCGTCGCCGTCGCCACCTGAAAGATAAGTGTTAGTTAGTGTTACGTTATTAGCTATATTGATAGTGTCGTTGCCTTTGCCTGAGTTGATGTTTGATTTGTCATCATTGTGAGCTATTTCGCCTGCAGCTGGACTTAAATTTATATTTGATGTGCCAGTTAGATCAGAGTTGATATTTATCGTATCGTCTCCACCTTGAGTGAAAATCCTAACATCAGTGTTGTCATGAGTACCAGCTCCGATAGTCACGCTATCGCCATCATCTGCAGTATTTATAGTAACTCTACTAAGCTCAGCGTTATCGATAGTCACGGTTTTTACGCCAGCATTTCCAACGCCTGCGCCCTCTATGTTTGTATCAACTAGACCACTAGCCTTTGCGACATTTAGAGTTACGTTGCCATTTTCAAGCATAATGTTTGAATTTACCATAGAGACGTCACCATCGACATTTACATGGTCATCTCCGCCGTTTGTATAGATGATAGCCTTGTCAAATGAGCTATTTCCAGAGACATTAATGACGTCATTTCCGCCACCTGCACCGATATATGTGCTTTGTCCATCATTTGAGATCATAGTGACATCTTTTAAATTTATCTCATCATCACCATATCCAGTCTCAATGGCAGCATTGTTAAATTTAGCGCCAGTAACATTTACGCTATCTCTATCGTCACTTACTCCAGCATCAGCTGAGCTAGTGTTTATCTTAGTGTTTGAAATTTCAGCGCCTCTTTCGATAGTTAGTGTATCGCGACCTTTGCCCATCTCTATGTAGTTTGAGTAAATTCCAGCTTGGTTAGCTCCTGGATTTGCCACGTGAGCTGGTGAGCTTATAGTATATGTGATCGGTTTGCTTGGGTTTGCACTATTTGTGATATTAGTCTCGCCTTTGATAGTTAGGCTATCGTCGCCCTCACCTGTGTAGATATCCATGACATCTGCTTTGACATCTTGAAGCACGATCTTATCATTACCATTGCCGCTTTTTATTTCAGAGTTATATATGCCTGCGCTTATAAAATTTAGCATATCGCCTGTGTCTGAGTCACCTGTATCGATATCAACTCTACTGATACTTGCTCCAGTTACATTTATAGTATCATCACCCTCACCTGTTTTTACAAAGCTATCAGTCCTGCTTCCTGCATACTCAGTACCAATGGTAGTAGTAGCGCCTATTGCACTATCATATCCAAACATCTTATTTGCTATATTTACAGTGTCGTTTCCGCTACCTGTATCCACCTTGACATTGCTTAAATGTTGAGTAACCAAATTTGCACCTTTTTCAAAACTTACAGTGTCGTTGCCAGCACCCGTTTTTAATATAACGTTGTCTAAATTTGTTGAGCCAAGATGTGAGCCGACACTATCTTTTATAGTAAATACATCATTGCCATCGTGGCTTGTGATTCTTGTGTTCATTATTAGCGCGCCGTCGATATTTAGGGTATCTTGATTTTTCTCTCCACCAGCATTACCAAGGTCTATCTTAGAACTATCTATGACAGAGTTGTTCTCTACATTAAATACATCATCGCCGTCGCCCATTTTGATAGTAGCGTCGCCAGTATATTCTACGCCTTTTGTATCTGAGATTACTGCATCTGTTTTTAATGTTAAAGTATCATCACCATCTTTTGTGTCTATGATAGTTTTCATAGTTGATATATCAGCTAATAAATCTGGATCTATGATGCTATTTGCATCTATAGTTTCTGTGATATTTATATTATCATCATTATCGATGATCTTGCCCTCAGCCTCGCCAGATGTTATAGCAGCGTTGTTTGTAGTCACGCTAAGAGTTACACCCTCTTTATAAACGCCGTAGTCTTTTATGCCAGGAGCGATATTTGCACCTAGATCTTCGCTGCTTGTGCCCTCGTTTTGGTTGCCAGCTGTTTGACCGTAGTCATCTATCACTTGCACCCTAACTTTAATGTTTGTGATATCGCTTGGCGAAACGCCACTTATCGTGCCACCATTTTGTATCGTAGTCCAGCTATGTCCGCCATCAGTTGAGTACTCCATAACATTTGAGTAGTCTCTGCCTGCACTTGCACCACTTAAATTTAGCGTTAGATCAGTAGGTGTAGTTGAGCTTGTAGCAGCTGATAGGCCTAGGTTATAAACTAGATACTCGTTTGGAGTTGCTTCTCTTGCCTCGCCGCTACCCTCAAGTGATACGTTTAGTGCCACAGATGTAGCTGGAGTTATAGGGTTTATTGGTGTAGTTGGAGTTACAGGTGTTACTGGGTTTGTTGGGTTTGTTGGGTTTTGTGTCGCAACATTATCGCTATCGCCATTATTATCTGCATAACCGCCGATTGGGCTATTAAAAGAGTCAAAGGCTCTATTTGAGTCTGTTAAATTTCTATAATCATCAGTAATATTTGAGTAGTGACCACCCTCTTCAAAGTTA
>CAUUIN010000082.1:0-6231 GCA_963545295.1 uncultured Campylobacter sp.
TTGATGAATTTGTTTTGATAGTTCCACGTGAAACGATAGAAGAAATTTCACACTCAATAGGCGAATAAGACTTATTTTCTATGCTAGAAATTTCGACATTTGCCCCAACTGAGCTTTCATAAATTTGCAAAATTTCACCATCTTTGTAAAGACCTGCCGAGCCAACAAAAACTATCTTTTCAGGCATCTGGTATAAATTTCGCTCAGGATTTTTTGATAAATTTTGGCTCAAATTTTGTAGCTCAGGATTTGATGAGTTTGCAAATTTAGCCCCGATCTTTGCAAGGTAGTGTGGATCGATATTCTTTAAATTTATACTCTTTTCATCAGTACCAATGCACAATCTTTTTTGCAAAAACTTTGTCAAATTTATCGCCATATCAACTAGCCCAACGCCCATTGGCAGAGCAAAGTCAAAAAATTCGTTTTTTCCTGCGGAGATTATCAGCATTAGAGCCTTACCTCAATGCCATTTGCCTTGAGATACTCTTTTAGTTTTTTTATCTCGATCTCGCCAAAGTGAAATATCGAAGCAGCAAGGCACGCATCAGCTCCAGCCTCAAAGGCATCTTTAAAATGCTCCATTTTTCCTGCGCCACCACTTGCGATAGTCGGTATAGAAAGCGCGCTAAAGATCTTTGTTAGCTCCAGACTAAAACCCTGTTTGACACCGTCATTATCCATAGACGTTAGCAATATCTCCCCTGCTCCGCGCGACTCAACCTCTTTTGCCCAAGTAAAGGCGTCTTTTTTCGTATCGATCCTGCCGCCATTTATAAAAACGCTATAACCATTTTCAATCTTTTTAGCGTCGATCGCTACGACAACACATTGCGAGCCAAATTTCTTAGCCGCTTCGTCGATCAAATTTGGATCTTTTATCGCCGATGAGTTTAGGCTCACCTTGTCGCAGCCCGCATTTAAAAGGCGCGAGATATCATCGATCGTGCGTATGCCACCGCCAACGGTTAGGGGTATAAAAAGCTTGCTTGCGACCTTTTTTACTACATCAACTATCGTATCACGACCAAGGTGAGAGGCTGTGATATCCAAAAAACAAAGCTCGTCGGCGCCCTCGTCGTTGTATCTTTTAGCTATCTCGACTGGGTCTCCAGCATCGACAAGCCCAACAAAATTTACACCTTTTACGACCCTGCCGTCTTTTACGTCGAGGCATGGGATTATGCGTTTTGCAAAATGATTCAAATTTATCCTTTGTCTATCTTTCTAGCTGCCACCTCAAAATATGGCAAACCAGACCAATTTTCTCGGTTTCCAACTACATAAATAACCTCTTTTGCCCTTGTTAGTGCCACGTTTAGCAGGTTTGGCTTACTAGCAGCCCACGCTCTAGCACCCTTTGTCGCACCGCCTAACACAAAGACAATAACATCAGCCTCTTTGCCCTGCATAGTGTGGATAGTGCCAGCACCTTTTAAATTTCTACAAACATCTTTAAATGGCGTTATGATCCTGATGTTATTTTTATAGCTGGCTAGCTCGCCCCCTAAAAGCGCTTTAACCACCTCGCCCTCGGCTTTGTTGTAGTTGCCTATCCACTCTTCACTTCTAACATCTATCCACTTTGTTTGCACGTTAGTGTTTGTAAATTTGCTAGCTCCATCTCGACCAAGTATCATCATATCGTCATATGTAGTCTCGTTTGAGATTTCAAACATAGGGTTAGCGCACCTTCTATGCACAATGAGTGGCGAGCCAACCCAGATACTCTCGCCACTACCTTTTATATATGTACCGATCTTTTGCGCCTTGTCGGCTCTTAGTTGCACAGAGGACTTAAGCAAGTTAAACTCCTCTTTTGCCTCACAGTAGCTAAGTATCGCGTTATTTAAACTAACAGGCAACGTTACAACTGGCTCAAGCTGAAGCGAATCGCCGACCACAACAGCCATCTTTGAGCGAAGTAGTGCGCCTAACGCGTTAGTTAAATTTGCCTGCCCTGCTTCGTCTAACAAAAGCATGCCTATATCGCCATTTAAAAGGTCTTTGAAGGTGTTATTAAACGAGGCAAAAGTCGAGCTAACAACTGGCGTTAGCAAAAATAATCCTTTGATGATCTCACGTCTATGTTTTGCATCAAGTCCATTTTTCTCAGCCATCTTCTCATCGTTAAAGATAACGCTAATGGCGCGTAAATTTGTCCTAACAGCCTCTTTGCAAGCAAAAATGGCAGCTTTGTGCAAATTTAGCGCCTCTTTAAAAAGCTCTATCCTAGCTCTAAAAAGCTTTGTCTTGTGAAATTTCTGATCTACGCCAAACTCCATCATAAACGGCATACTCTTTTGCATTTCGTCGTTACTCTTGCTAAAGCTACCGTTTAGAAAGCTATCTAGCTCCTCGCTCCTGCCAAGTATCTTTTGGCGTCTAGCAAAGTCATCTTGCAGTCTTTTGTAAAGATTTATCTTAGTTTTTAGCTCAGCTCCCCTGCTCTCAAGCCCTGCTATCTCGTCTTTTAGTTCATTTAGCCTTGCCTCATTTTTCTCTTTGCTCTCGCCATTTTGCTTGCTAGCTTTTAAATTTTGCTCAGCTATCTGGCGGTTTATCTCACCAACCTTTAGCGCCTCGTCGTTATACTTTTCAAATGCCTCGGTATTAAAAATTTGCTGAAAGAGAAAAAATGGCGGCTTCTCAGGCGTGCTTAGATACTCCTGCAACGCCTCATTTTGACTAACAAGCCTTGTTAGCTCGCTAAATTCAGCCTTTTTATCTTCAAGCTCGTCACTAACGCTAGCAAATTCGCTCTCAAGCGGAGATAAGAGCTCTTCTATCTGCTTAGCCGAGTTGTAGCTCTCAAGCCTCCTATCGACGTCAGTTAGCTCGCTTTTTAGGCTTTTTAGCTCCTCTTCTTTGATCCTGATCTCACTAAAAAGTAAATTTACCTCGTGAAGTGCAAGGTTAAATTTCTCCTTTGCCTCGTCAAAATCATCAATCCCATCGCCCACTGCAAGGTACTTGCCAAGCCCCATCAAAAAGCCATCTTGCTCTAAAAACTCGCCGTATTCCTTTGCGATCTCGTCAAACTGGCTGTGAGTTGGCTCGATCTTTACGCCATTAATTGCATTAAAAACAAAATTTGACTTGTTTTGCTTTGAGCCAAGCGCCACGCAAAAAAGCCCCCAAGCTGGCTTTGAGATAAAGGACTTCTCGCCAAATTTACTCTTTTCATCAGCCGAGAGCAGCCTCGTGGCTATAAATTTAAAATAATCAATCTCGCCCGCATAATCACCTATGCTCTTTTCCTGACTTAGCTCCTTACTCAAAATTTCAACCGCGCCGTTGTTACAAGAGCTAACGACCATCTCATAGCCCTGAAGCTCGTCATTTAGCCTAAAATAAAGCGCCTTTTCATCGCTGTCATAAACTGGCTCAAAGATATCGTGCCTGCTCATTTGCGCAAGCTTCATCGCCCTAAGCGTCACCACTTCAGCCATCACGTCCTTTAAAAGCGTCGTTTTGCCAGTACCAGGAGCGCCATTTACGCTATAAATTCCACCGCTCCCATCTTTAAATTTATCTATGATGTTATTTAGTGCCATTTGCTGTGAGAAATTTAGGGCAAAATCACTCGCAAAAGCCGATCTAGGGTATCGCTCAGCTTTAAAAAAGTCTCTCACCGCTCTTTGATTTAACTCATCTCTAACATCAAGCCTCTCAAATTTATTCTCACTGCCCTCATTCAAAAACTGATCGGTTAGCTCGTGCGTCCTGCCTGACTCGTAAAATTTGATAAGCAAATTTATATCATCTATAAAAAAGCTATTTAAAAGGCCGTCCATATCTTTAAAATTTGGATCAGCGATCCTTACCTCAAGCCTGATCACGTCTTTACAAAAAGGCGTCTTTAGCGAGCTTTTTAGCTCCTCATGGACTGCTTTTACATACTCACTTAAAGGCATTTTCTCTTTGTGAATAGAAATTTTATCCTTGATATGTTCACACTCTTTGCTAAAGTCGCTTTGGCTGATCTCTTTTAGGTGGTTTAAGCGCACCATCGCCCAAGGAGCCGTTGGGATGAAAAGGTCATTTGATGAGCTTGGCGTGAAAAATGGGCTTAGCTCATCATCTAAATTTGCATCTTTTAAAGCAAAACTTTGCTCATTTTTGCAAAGCGTTAGATCGCCTGAAAGTTTAAATTTATAACAAAATGCCTTTTCAAAGCTAGTTTGCTCAGAGCGCAGCTCATCTAAAATTTGCTCTTTTTCAAATTTAACGTTAGCTAGCTTTGATATCGCAAGGGCAAGCAAGTCAGTCTCAAAAATGCCGCCATAAATCGAAATTTCTACACCATTTTTTAAAAGCAACCTATCAAATGCTCTTAAAATTTGCATAAATTTCTCATCGAAATTTGCGATCTCAAGGTCCATTGATTTTTTAAATTTACTATTTGTCTTTTTTGGCTCATCTAATGTTTTTGGCTCTAAATATTGTGATAATAAAAAGTATTTTAAGGTATTTGCCCTACTCAAATTTGCGCCTTATTTTGTTGTTATTTAGCGATTATAGTCCATTTTATATATGATTAAACTAAACTTGTAATCATAGTATAAGTAATCTTTGGCTAATATCGCGGCTATGATAAAGGCAAAAAAGCACTTTGGACAGAATTTTTTACAAGACAAAGCGACACTAGATAAGATCATCCAAGCGATACCCAATGACGTAGCAAACGTCGTTGAAATTGGGCCTGGCTTAGGTGATTTGACATTTAGACTTTTGCAAATTTATAAGACGACCTCTTTTGAGATAGATTGTGAGCTGTTTCAAATTTTAAAGGTCAAATTTGCAAATGAGATCCAAAATGGACAATTAAAACTTTTTTGTAAAGATGCATTAGAGCAGTGGCAGCAAGATGGCGGACTAAGTAGCGAGAACTACTTTTTAGTCGCAAATTTGCCCTATTACGTTGCCACAAAGATGATCCTAAATGCGATAGATGACGAAAAATGCCTTGGCCTTATCGTGATGATACAAAAAGAGGTTGCTCTTAAATTTAGTGCAAAGAGCAGGGATAAAGAATTTAGCGCTTTATCGATCCTTGCATCGCTTCAAGGCAGGTGTGAGCTTTTGTTTGACGTGGATGCAAAGCTTTTTAATCCACCTCCAAAGGTCACATCATCAGTCATCAAACTACAAAAAACAAAAAAGATTTTTGGCAAAGACGGGATTTTCAAAGATGCAAAACAATACGAGGCTTTTAAAGCATTTTTAAGAGCTGCGTTTGCTTCGCCAAGAAAGACGCTTTTGAAAAATTTATCCACAAATTTCGAGAAAAAGGCGTTAGAAGAAACTTTTGAAGACCTAGGCTTAGCTCAAAATTTACGTCCACACGAGCTAGATGTCGATTCTTATCTAAAAGTATTTGAAAGATTAAAGGAAGATAATGAACGACAAAAACGAAGAGAAAGTTGTAACTAACCAAAGCAAAAACAACAAAAGACGAAGATTTAGACCAAAAAACAAGCCAAAACAAGAGGGCGAAACTACCGAACAAACCTCACTAGCAAGCAAAAGCGTGATAGACAACTTCTTTGCGGCAGAGCAAGCTGAAAATGAAGCGCACGCCGAGCCAAAGAGTCAAAATCCTCACCCAAAAAAGCAAAAAAACAACAAAAATCAAAATAAAAACGGCGAAAACAATAAACCAAAAGAGCAAAAACAGCAAAAGCCAAAACAAGAGCCAAAAGCTGAAGCTAAAAACGAGCAAAAAGAGCAAAAAGAAAAGCCTAAAAAGGCTAAAAAACCAAAGAAAAATTTACCTGCAAAGCTAAATGGTAACGAGCAGTGGCAACAAGACATCGCAAGCGCGATGGAGGCAAACAAAGCCACTCACGAGCTAAGACTTGAGCCACTAAAATATCTAAATTCAAGCGAGCATAAAATTCGCATAACGCCTCTTGGCGGTCTTGGCGAGATCGGCGGCAATATGACCGTCTTTGAAACAGAGACTAGCGCCATCATCGTTGATATCGGCATGAGCTTTCCAAGCGAGAGCATGCACGGCGTGGATATATTAATCCCAGACTTTGACTACGTTAGAAAGATAAAAGATAAGATAAAAGGCGTCATCATCACTCACGCACACGAGGATCACATCGGCGCGGTGCCTTACTTTTACAAAGAGTTTAAATTTCCTATCTACGCTACGCCACTACCGCTTGGCATGATAAATAATAAATTTGAAGAGCACGGACTAAAACAAGAGCGCTCACT
>CAUUIN010000083.1:0-6106 GCA_963545295.1 uncultured Campylobacter sp.
AGACAAAAACAATATAATTGCTTTTTTTAAAAAAAATACTAAATTTGATCTATTTTGAAGTGTCATTCAATATCTCTTTATAAAATTTTTGTGTATCTTCAGCTATTTTATTCCAAGAAAAATTTTCTTCACACATTTTTCTAGCACTTGAGATTATTCTATGTTTTTCTGGGTATTTTAAATTTAATATATATTCTTTTACCTCTTTAGCAAAATTTTCAAACTCAAAAAGCTTACAATTTTCACCATCCACCATATATTCCTTACTGCCACCACCTGATCTTGCTATAACAAAACTCTCACAGCTCATGGCCTCTATGCCAACCATACAAAATGACTCTTTGTCATTTAAAGGAATGATTGTAAAGTCAAAATCATTATATGCGGCGTGAACTTTATCTGGTGAGATATTATCAAGAAATTCTATATTGTTTAGGTTGTATTCTTTTATCTTTTTAACAAGACTTTTATAGTATTCATAATTATCTTTTCTTTTAATTATTTCACCTATTATTTTAAAATTGTACTCAGGTAAATTTTTAAATTCTCTTGCTAGCTCAATTATGTATTCAACATTTTTTTGACTAACTATTCTTCCTACAAAACCAATAATATTTTTTTCATCTTTTTTTAAATTTATTTTTTTAAATTTATCTATATCTACACCATTTTTTATCACTTTATATATTTTTGCATTAGGTAGACATTCAAAATTCTTCATAAGAAAATCGCTACAAGCTACAATAGCATCGAGCTTATCAAAATTTTTATTTTTAAAATCATAAAAATTATGCAGATGAAGGATTACTTTTACATCTTTATTCCAAGTTTTTATCTTTTTTACTAACTTCTCTACACCATTGTGATAGTTTTGAAAATGCACAATATCAGGATTTATTTTTTTTACCTCATTGAAAACTCTATCATTATAAGAGTAGATATCCCAGCCTAATATCTTTTGAAAAATTCTTTTATAAATCTTTGAAAGACGAATTCTATGGTGATAAACACCATCTCTATACTCCTTTAAAGGCAAAAACTCATCATCTACACAAATAGTGTGTGGTTCATAAAACCAAAGTCTCTTTGCCACTTCGTTTGTCCAAGTTTGCACAGCTGCACCCTTTAACGGAGGTATAGCGTAAAAGTTACTTACATAAGCTACTTTTTTCATAATTCAACTAGTTCCAGTGCAAATTTTGACCACTCATACATACCTTTTATGCTATCTCTTGGCTTTAAATTTCTTATATTTTCTAGCGTTAAATTTATCTTCTCGATCATGTCACTCTCATCAGAAATTTTAAATTTATATCCATTTACTCCATCTTTTATGATCTCTTTCATACCGCCATTTATGCTAACCACGCAAGGCTTATTAGCGGCTAATGCCTCAATGACAGTTATACCAAAAGCCTCATGCCCGATACTTGGCTGCAAATAAACATCGCAAGCGTTATAGTACCCATTTAGCTCATCATGCCCGATGGCACCGACAAAAATGATCTTTTGATCTAAGTTAAGCTTAGCTGCTAGCTCTTTTAGACTTTGTAAATTTTCACCATCGCCAACTAACATAAATTTAGCGTTTTTGATCTTGTCTATATTTTTAACCATCATACCAAAGCCTTTCCAGCCAACTACTCTACCAACACTACCTATCAAAATCTCATCACTTCTTACCCCAAATTTCTCTCTTGTCTTCTCTTTTAGTGATGCATCTGGGTAAAATTTCTCTTTATCTACGCCATTATAAACTACTTTAACCTCTCTGCAATATCTTTCTCTTAAAATCTCTGCATTTGCATCGCTAACACTAATGATCTTATCTATAAATTTGATAAAAAATTTATCAAAAAAGTAAAAATCCTCACCGCCACTTACAAAAACAGCTTTTAAATTCTTGTCACGCTTCTTTAAAGCCCATGCAACAAAAAAATCAAATGGTTTATGCACAACTAAAATCTCAAATTTTTCAGACTCTAAAAATTTTCTAGCATTAAAATAAAAACTAACTCTTTCAATAAATTTTCTAAATCTATTGCTTATTTTTATGACCTTTTCCCTAGGGCAAAAACCAAACATCTTTAGATCAATTCCGCTATCTTTTAAAAATGCTGGTATAAATTTACCTCTACCAGTACAAATAGTCACCTCGTGTTCTTTGATAAGCTCCTTTGCTACTGAGTAGTAAAATGTCTCAACACCACCAATTTTTAGTGCAGTTGTCACGTTATAAAGCAATATTTTCAAAATTTATCCCTTAATTTTTTCATAATATTAGCATAAAAGCTGGTCTTATTTTTTCTTCATCTCTTCAAGCTCGTGCGCTAGAAATTCCCCTGTGTAGCTGCCAGTTTTTTTGTAGTTTTTAGCTACCTCTTTGACACTACCGCACGCTATTACTTTACCGCCTTTTGCGCCGCCCTCTGGTCCCATATCTACGATATAGTCGCAGTTTTTGATGACATCCATGTTATGCTCGATCACAAAGACTGAATTTCCAAGATCAACTAGGTGATTTAGCACCTTTACTAGCCTATCGACGTCAGCAAAATGAAGCCCTGTCGTTGGCTCATCAAGGATATAAAGGGTATTTCCAGTATCGCTTCTGCTAAGCTCTTTTGCTAGCTTTACGCGCTGCGCCTCGCCACCACTAAGTGTGACTGCATTTTGTCCAAGCGTGATGTAGCCAAGCCCCACGTCTTGTAGCGTGGTGAGCTTTGAAGCGATCTTTGGCACAGCCTTAAAAAACTCAACCGCCTCATCTATGCTCATATTTAGCACTTCGGCGATGTTTTTGCCTTTATATAAAATTTCCAAGGTTTGAGCGTTGTATCTAGCACCATTACAAACGTCGCAAACCACGTTTATATCAGGCAAAAAGTGCATCTCGATCGTGATCTCGCCCTCGCCCTGGCACTTCTCGCAGCGCCCACCCTTGACGTTGAAGCTAAAGCGCCCTATTTTATAGCCCCTAAGCTTAGCCTCTTTAGTCTGCGCAAATAAATTTCTTATCTCGTCCATCACACCAGTATAAGTCGCTGGATTTGAGCGTGGAGTGCGGCCGATCGGGCTTTGATCAAGATAGATTACCTTGTCTAAATTCTCAAGTCCACTTAAATTTACCCCAGCTATCTTTTTCACCTTTTTAGCTCTATTTAGCTGCTCCTGCGCCTCTGGGAGTAAGGTCTGAAGCACTAGAGAGCTCTTGCCAGATCCTGAAACGCCAGTGATGCCCACAAGGTTTCTAAGCGGAAATTTAGCGGTTAAATTTGAGATGTTATTGATATTTACATTTGAAATTTCAAGCCACTTTTCAGCTTTCCTGTTTTTTTGATAGTCGATCTTTTTCTTACCATTTATATATAAAGCAGTCTGTGTGTCTGAGTTTAAAAGTTCTTTTGCCGTGCCAGCAAAGACCACATTACCACCAAATTTACCAGCTCCAGGGCCGATATCCACGATATAGTCCGCCTCCTCTATCGTCTTTTTATCATGCTCGACGACTATTACGGAGTTGCCTTTGGCTTGCAAATTTCTAAGCGTCTTTATGAGTTTTATCGTATCTCGCTCGTGAAGTCCAATACTTGGCTCATCCAATACATACATGACGCCACTTAACCCACTTCCAATCTGGCTCGCGATCCTGATGCGCTGCGCCTCACCGCCGCTGATCGTCCTAGCATCACGCCCAAGCGACAAGTAGCCAAGTCCCACGTCATATAAAAAGAAAAGTCGCTCATTGATCTCTTTTAAGATAGGCTTTGCGATCGCCTTGTCGTAGTCGCTAAGGTAGGCAAAATTTTTCTCGTTTGAGAAAAAAGCGGTGCAGTTTTCTATGCTCATATCTAAAATTTCACCAAGCCCAAGGCCAGCGACCTTAACCGCTAGACTTTGAGGCTTTAGTCTGTGGCCATTACAAGCGTCGCAAATTTTCTCGCTCATATACTCATCAAAGTCCTTATAATCCTTCAAAAGCCCGTGTGAAATTTTAACTACTCCGTCAAATTTTCTAAGTAGCTTGTTTCGCTTCCAAAAGAACTCAACATCCTTTACATTTCCATATAAAACTAGCCTTTTTTCATCTTCACTAAGCTCATAGTATGGCTTTTTGATATCGATACCATTTTGCTCACAAAAAGCAAGTAAAAATTTATAGTAATAGCTCATGTTGTAGCCATAAAGTAGCTTAATCGCGCCATTTTCTATCGACTTTTCCTCGTCGATGATCTTACTCATATCTAGGCTATATCTTATGCTAAGTCCATCGCAGTGCTCGCAAGCGCCCTTTGGCGAGTTAAAGCTAAAGCTTAGCGGTTCAAGCGGCGTAAATGAAATTTTACAATCAAAACAAGCCATGTGCTCGCTGTAATGTATAAAACTCTCTTTTAAGCCCAGTTCATCAGCATTTGCGATCTCTATCTCGACCTCGCCAAAACTCTCATTTAGCGCCTTTTCCACGTCGCTTGCAAGGCGTTCGTGATTTTGCTCGTCGATGGCGATCCTATCAACGATGACTTTTATCGTGTGTTTTTTCGTTTTTGCAAGCTCGATCTCTTCATCAAACCTCACCACCACGCCATCTATCTGCGCTCTAACAAAGCCTTTTTGGCGTAAATTTTCAATCAAGTCCGCCCATGTGCCCTTTTTCTCACGCACTAACGGCGCATAGATGATAACCTTTGCACCAAGTGGGAGCTTTGAAATTTCATTTATGATGTCGCTCGCACTCATTTTTGAGATAGGTTTGCCACATTTATGGCAGTGCTGCACGCCCACTCTTGCATATAAAAGCCTTAGATAATCATAAATTTCAGTGATCGTGCCAACCGTTGAGCGAGGATTTTTAGAGGTGGTCTTTTGATCTATCGCGATAGCAGGCGTTAGCCCCTCGATCTTATCAACATCAGGCTTGCCCACGCGGTCTAAAAACTGCCTAGCGTAGCTGCTAAGGCTCTCCATATACCTTCTTTGGCCCTCGGCATAGAGCGTGTCAAAGGCTAGCGTGCTCTTGCCACTGCCACTAAGACCGGTAAAAACTACTAATTTATTCTTAGGAATTTCAAGGTTTAAATTTTTAAGATTGTGCTCTCTTGCACCAGTTATTTTTATAGTATCATTCATTAAATTTATACGACCTTTTTAAAATTTTAATCTGTAAATTTAGTCTAAAAGTGATAAAAACTTTATAAAGCAGTTTAGAGAAATTAAGCATGTTATGAAAATTTAAGAGTATATTTATATCATTTTCAGTTTTTTTTGATATTCTACGCCAAAATTTTATTTTAAGGAGAAAAAATGTCTGTAAAAATAACCGATATATGCATAAGCTGTGGTTCATGCATCGATGAATGCCCGGTTTCAGCTATTGTTGATGATAGCGACAACCCAACTGGAGCAGATACATACTATGTTTATTCAAACAAATGCGTTGAGTGCGTAGGTTACAACGACGAGCCAGCCTGTGCATCTGCCTGTCCAACTGATGGCTGCATCGTTTGGGATGCCGTAGTAGCAGGACAACCTTCACGTGATCAAATCGGTGCTGACGCTCGCACTGGCAGCACTCCAGTTATCCAATAAATTTACAAAATTTAGGCTCAAATTTGAGCCTATTTTATTTTTAAGCTTTATTTGATATAATTGCCAACTTCATTTAAATAACCTAAATTTTAAGGAAAATTTATGCAAAGAACACTTTCTATTATTAAGCCTGACGCTGTTAAGAAAAATGTTGTTGGAAAGATCATAGATAGATTTGAAAGCAATGGCTTAAGAATCGCTGCTGCAAAGAAGATCAAACTTAGCAAATGCGATGCAAAAGCATTTTATGCTGTTCATAAAGATAGACCTTTCTTTAACGATCTAGTTGATTTTATGGTAAGCGGACCAGTTGTAGTTATGGTTTTAGAAGGCGAAAATGCAATTGCTAAAAACCGCGAGCTAATGGGTGCAACTAACCCAAAAGAAGCAGCTCCTGGCACTATCAGAGCTGATTTTGCTGATAGCATTGACGCAAACGCAGTTCATGGAAGCGACAGCCTAGAAAACGCTGTAAATGAGATAAATTTCTTCTTTGCTTCAAGAGAAATTTGCTAATTTT
>CAUUIN010000084.1:0-6085 GCA_963545295.1 uncultured Campylobacter sp.
AGAAAGATAGTAGTCCTGTTTTTAGTTTGAGGATGATTTTTAGGAGATATGAAGATAGGTAAAGTGAGAGCAATAGTCCTAAAATAAGCACCACCACAAGCACTCCAACAGATGCATAAGCAAGTGAGTTTAGATCCTCTAAAAGCTCATCTTTGTCAAGCTCGCCGATCAGATACCAGCCCATACTTTTGATATATTTTGAGCCAATTAGTAAATTTCTACCATCTTTATCTAGCGATATGTAGCCACCATTTTCGTTGATTAGCTTTTTAAGATTTGCTTCGCCGACTATATCTTTTAGATTGCCACTTACATCCTTGCCGATTTTTATGTCGCCCTTGTCATCGATCAGCAGAAATTTACCGCCACGACCTATTTTTTGTGATTGGACAAAATTTACTATCTCACTTAAATTTACGCCAGTCGCTGCGATGCCATAAAATTTATCATCTTTTTGAACTTTGTAATTTATATACATCATTATCTTGCCGCTACCGTCTTCAGCCTTGTTGATGTCGATTAGGCTTGGGTTGCTGCCATCTTTTAAGGCGTAGTACCACTTGTCATTTTCTGGGTTAATAACCTTTAAAATTTTATCTTCGACGTAGTAATTGAGTGTCTTGTCCGAGCCAAACATTATCGTATCTAGCTTTAAATTTTTAGCAAGAGTCTGAAAATAGTCAAACAAGACCTTTCTGCCGTGCTCATCCTCGCCATTTTTGACCCAGTCTATTAAAAAGCTATTTTGAGTTATCTGATAAGAAGCGTCAATTATCTTATCGATGTAAGATTCTATTTTATAACCGACTTCATTGATAGCAAGTGGGAATTCTTTACTTTCGACCCTGTCGGTATATAAATTCTTAGCCATGTTATATGTCACAAGGCCAACTACACTGACACAAATCAAGATCATAACGCTTAAGACAAGCGCTGTTCTCATCCTGAGTGATTTCATTTTATTCTCCTTAAATTAAAAGAGTAATTGTACTATATTGACTTTATATTTGCTTAAAATTTAAAAATTAGAAATTCGTAAGATTTTTTGCAAGAAGCATTTTGCCTCTTGCAAATTTGTATTGGAAGTTATTTCTTAAGGCCGTATTTAGCGAGCATTTTGTCAAATTCGCCAGATTTTTGAAGCTCTTCGATCGCAACATCTATCTTTTTGATAAGATCAGTGTGCTTGCCCTTATCAAATGCCATCGCAAAGCCCTCTGTGCCGTCAGGAAGTCTTAAAAACTCCTCTAAGTCTGGATTTTGTTTTAAAAACTCAATACCTATTGGGCTATCAGTAAGCACAACATCGATTTTACCGGCATTTAGTGACATTATAGCTGATGCTACATTTTCAGCTGGGATTGACTGAGTTGTGATCTTTTTAGCTGCCTCTTCTTGGATTGTGCCAACTTGAGCTGAAATTTTCTTATCTTTAAGGTTATCTTTATTTACATCTGAGCCTTTTTTGCGGATAAATAAATTCTCTGAAAAATAATATGGCTTAGTAAAATCAACCGACTTTCTTCTCTCATCTGTAGCGCTCATACCGCTTATCGCGATATCTATCTTGCTAGTTTTTAAAGCAGGTATTAGCCCATCAAAACTTATATTTGCTACATCAAATTTGATCCCAGTTTTTTTAGTGATCTCATTTAAAAGATCGATCTCAAAACCAACGATCTGATTTTTATCATCAAGATACTCAAACGGAGGGTAATCAGCGCTTGATCCGACCTTATAAACTACCTCTTTGCTAGCTTCTGGCGCATTTGTAGCGGTTTTTTTGCCACTATCATCACCACAACCTATAAAAAATACTACTAGCCCTAACGCTAGAACTTTTAAAAAATTTTTCATTTTTCTCCTTTATTAGTGATTTAAAATTTTACCTAAAAACTCTCGCAGACGCTCGTGCTGCGGGTTTGTAAAGACATTTTTTGGCGTGTCATCGACTGCTATCTTGCCTTTATCCATAAAGAAAATTCTATTTGCCACATTTCTTGCAAAGCCCATCTCGTGAGTCACCACAAGCATTGTTATGCCCTTTGCCGCAACATCTTTCATGATATCAAGCACCTCGCCGATCATCTCAGGATCAAGCGCGCTTGTTGGCTCGTCAAATAGTATCACCTCTGGATCCATAGCTAGGCTTCTAGCGATCGCAATACGCTGCTTTTGACCGCCTGAGAGCTTGTGCGGGTAGGCAAATTTCTTATCGCTTAGCCCAACGCTCTTTAACAGCTCATCTGCCCTTCTCTCAGCACTCTCTTTATCTAAAATTCCAGCTTTTATCGGAGCTAGAGTTAAATTTTGTAAGACGTTTTTATTTGCAAAAAGGTTAAAGTGCTGAAAAACCATACTCACTTTTTGGCGAATTTTATTTATGTCTGATTTTTTGTCTAAGATATCCTCGCCGTTTATCTTGATATGTCCGCTATCTGGCTCTTCAAGGCGGTTTATGCAACGCAAAAATGTACTTTTTCCACCGCCACTTGGACCAATTATTGCTATAACTTCACCTTTTTTAATATCAACACTGATGTCATTTAAAACACGCAAATCGCCATAGCTTTTGTTTAAATTTTTAATCTCAATCATGGCGATTTAGTCTCCTCTCAAGTAGTTTCACCAAAAGGGTGAAAAATTTAACGCTCACGTAATAGACAATGCCCGTAAAAATGACTGGCTCTGGGCTGTAAAAGACCGCTTGAAGGCTCTTACTTTGCATCGTGATATCAACGACGCTTATATAGCCAACGACTGAAGTCTCTTTAAAAAGCGATATAAATTCATTTGCAAGCGCTGGCAAGATATTTTTAGTAGCTTGCGGAAAGACTATCTCACGCATCGAAACGTAGTAGTTTAGCCCCATCGCACGAGCAGCTTCCATTTGGCCTTTATCGACGCTATTTATGCCGCTTCTTACGATCTCAGCGACGTATGCCGAGCTATTTAGACCAAGTGCGATCACAGCGACATAGAAGTTATCACTCCAAGTGGCAAAAATAACCACTGAAAATATTAGAAGTTGAAGTATTACAGGAGTTCCACGCAAGATGTCGATATATTCATCTATGACAAAATTTAAAACCTTGATATCTAAAAATTTAATAAAAGCTAAAATAAATCCAAGTGTTATACCTATAGCAATACCGCCTATCGTAAGGCCTAGCGTTACTCCATAACTTTTGATGTATGCGATCTCTTGCGCTTCGCTAAGATCTCTTGGATAGAAAAAATATGTTCCAAGCGAGACAATTATTATAAAAAATAGAAATTTGGCTAAATTTTGAGCGTTCAACTTCGTCCTTTCTTTAAAATGTAGCCTTAAATGATACGAAAAAAAAAATATCATTTTGCTTAAAAATTTTTAAGGTTGCAATTATCCCATTGAAATTTAAATTTTTTTGTAATAATATATGAATTATATTTTATTTGAAAGGAAATTTATGAGCTTTGGGTCTTATTTAGCCATCGCCATCTATTTTGGTTTCTTGCTCTTTATCGGACGATATTTCTACAATAAAAATGCAAGTATGAACGAGTATCTGCTAGATAACCGTCAAATGGGTCCAGTCGTCACCGCACTTAGTGCTGGCGCTTCTGATATGAGTGGTTGGATGCTACTTGGTGTGCCCGGGGCCTTATACGCAACTGGTGTGGTAAATGTCTGGATGATAGCTGGCCTTATCGTGGGAGCGTACTGCAACTACTTATTTCTAGCAAAAAGACTTAGGGTCTATACTGAGGTTGCGAGTGACAGCATCACGATACCTGATTTTTTGGAAAACCGCTTTAAAGATAGGACAAAAATTTTAAGGATCATATCTGGCCTTATCATTTTGATATTTTTCACGCTTTACGTAAGTAGCGGCATCATCGCTGGAGGCAAGACTTTTGAGAGCTTTTTTGGCATAGGCTTTAAATATGGCGCGATCTTTACGCTTTGTATCGTGGTCTTTTACACGTTTTTTGGTGGATTTAAGGCCGTTAGTATAACCGACGCATTTCAGGGACTTTTGATGTTTTGTGTCCTAGTCTCCATCCCAGTCGTGGCATATCTAAATTTAGACCTGCCAAGCGATACAAATTTGATAAAAGAGATAAGCAGGCTTGATGCAAATCACCTAAACCCTTTTAGAGATCAGACTTTTTGGGGTATTTTAGGTCTTTTAGCTTGGGGCTTTGGCTACTTTGGACAGCCACACATCATCGTTAGATTTATGGCGATACGTGACTCAAAAGAGCTTGCCAAGGCAAGAAGGATTGGCATTGGCTGGATGAGCATAGGCCTACTAGGTGCAATTATGAGCGGACTTATTGGCTTTGTTTATTTTAGCCAAAGAGGCGGACTAAGCGACCCTGAAACCGTGTTTTTAAAACTTGGTGAGCTACTTTTCCCACCATTTTTTATAGGTATCATCATCTCAGCCGTGCTTTCAGCCATCATGAGCACCATCTCAAGCCAGCTTTTAGTCACATCAAGCTCGGTCACAAAGGACTTCATCTTTGCCTTTTATAAAAAAGAGGTGAGTCAAAGCACGCAAACAGCGATCAGCCGCTATGCGGTCGTAGTCGTAGCGCTAGTCGCCACACTACTTGCCTTTATATCAACAGATAATGTCTTAAACGTCGTTGGTAACGCTTGGGCTGGATTTGGCGCGAGCTTTGGACCGGTGCTACTTTTTAGCCTTTACTGGAAACGTATGAGCGCACTTGGAGCACTTGCTGGCATGATAGCTGGCGGTGCAACCGTAATATTTTGGATAACATCAGGGCTAAATGCCTATGTTTATGAAATTTTACCAGGCATTTTAGCCTCAAGCCTAGCCATCATCATGGTCAGTATCTGGGGTGATGCGATAAATAAAATGACTAGCGAGCCACACGAACAAGTGATAAAAGATGAATTTGAAAAGATGAAAACAAGGCTTTAAATTTAAGAAAGGTGGCTAGCTTTAGCCACCATCAAATTTACTCTAATTTTAAATTTCAAATTTCTTAAAGCTAACTCTTGGATTTATAGTAAGCTTATCATGCGAGATAAACTCTTTTTTTAGGTATTTTTCACGTCCAGCTCTTGCTATCATCAGCGCATTGTCAGAGCAAAACTCAAGCGGGGCCAGCAGTAGTTTGCACTCATTTTTTTGACAAAGTACTTCAAGCCTTTTGCGTAAATTTAAATTTGCACTCGCTCCACCAACCACGCCAAAACGCTTAAAATTTCTTAGTTTGTAAACCTTTTCAAGCTTATTTAAGATGTGTTCACAGGCTGTATTTTCAAAGGCGTAGCAGATATCTGCTATATCTTTTTGAGTGATAGTTTCAAGCTTTGAAATTTCAACTCTCACTTGGTTTTTAAGCCCTGAAAAGCTATACTCTAAGCGTTTGTCATGAAGAAGTGGGATAGTAAATTTAAACCTATCTTTATCCTCACACAAAAGTGCATTTTGCTGCACCACGGCACCTCCTGGATAGCCAAGGTCAAGCATCTTTGCCACCTTATCAAAGCTCTCACCAAAGCTATCATCGCTTGTGCTTGCAAGCTCAAAAATCTCGCCACTTTTGTCAATTTCTAGTATCATCGTATGTCCGCCACTAACTAGCAACACGCCAAGCGGAAATGTGGCTTCACTCTTCAAAAAAAGCGAGTAGATGTGTCCAACAAGGTGATTTATGGCAATTAGTGGGATATTTAGGGCGATACTTAGCGCTTTTGCCATGCTGACACCGCCTATTAGGCTCACACTTAGCCCTGGCTCGTTTGTCACGGCGACGGCGTTTATATCTTTTAAATTTGGCAAGATATCATTTAAAAGCGCTGGCAGTGCCTTTGTATGGAGCCTAGCTGCAAGCTCAGGCACCACGCCACCAAAGATAGCGTGCTCCTCTTCTTGAGAGATCTTTTTATAATAAATTTGCTCCAGAGTGCGCTCATCTATGAGCGCAACAGAGCTATCATCGCAGCTGCTTTCTATGCCAAGTATCATCTAAACTCCGCTAGTATCATGCCAGCAAATTTCTCTTTGCCATTTTCGCTTTTGTAAAACTCAACCCTGTAAATTTTGCCATCTTTATCTATGCT
>CAUUIN010000085.1:0-6071 GCA_963545295.1 uncultured Campylobacter sp.
GCCATCAAAGCTCTTATCCTTCATGCGGCTTACGTTGCCACCCTCTTCGTCGATAGCGATAAAAATTTTAGGGCTTTTCTCTTTGATCGCCTTTATGCTCGCTTTTAGCTGGGCTTTGCTAGTGATATTTCTGCCAAGTAGCATCACACCGCCAAATCTCTCGTATCCAGCGTCGCTTAACATCGCGCGAAACGCAGCGTCTTTTATGCTAGCACCGTTAAAGCCAACCATTATCATCTGCGAGACCTTGGCTCTTAGGCTCACCTCTGCGCCGTTTAGTCCGAGAGCAAAAATAGCCACAAAAAGTATAAATTTAAAAGCTCTCATCTTCTTCCCAAAAGCGATTTTACGCTCTCAAAAACGTCTTTGCCATTTAACATATTTTCAACCTCGCTGGCTATTGGCACATATATGCCCTTTTCTTTAGCGATCTTGCTAATAGCCCTTGCCGTATCGACACCCTCGGCCACTTCGCCAAGCTCGTTTAAAATTTTCTCCAACCTCTCGTGCCTTGCGATACCAAGACCTACGCGGTAGTTGCGTGAAAGTATCGATGAAGCGGTTAAGAAAAGATCCCCTGCGCCGCTAAGCCCCATAAATGTCTCATCTTTTGCGCCAAAAAATTTGCCAAATCTAGCCATCTCGACAAGCCCGCGCGAAATGAGGCTTGCCCTTGCGTTGTTGCCAAGACCAAGTCCGTCGCAGATACCGCCAGCTATGGCGATCACGTTTTTATAAGCCCCACACACCTCAGCGCCGATCACATCATCAGATGTGTAGGCTTTCATATAGCTTGGGAAAAATGAGGCAAATTTTAAAGCTAAATTTTGGTTTTTAGAATTTACCACCAAGGCGCAAGGCAGCTTTTGCATGATCTCTTTTGCAAAGGTCGGCCCAGAGAGAAAGGCTAAATTTTCACTATCCACAAAATCCTCGTAAATTTCATTTAGAAATTTAAGATTTGCCGTGTCTATGCCCTTGCTGGCGACTAAGATCTTTTGATCTTTGTTTTTATAGTTTTGCTTTAGCCATAAATTTGTAGCTTGAGTTGGGATCGTGCAGACTAGATATTCGCACTCCAAAGCCTCTTCTAAGCTTACAAAATTTGATATATCTCTTGGCGTTCTTGAGCTGATGACACACTCGTTATTCTCACTAAATGCGTGAAAAAGCGCACTACCCCACTTGCCAGCTCCGATGACTGCTATGCTCATTTTAGCCCTTCTTAGCCTATTTTTGCCTTTAAAAGCTCATTGACCTTGCCTGGGTTAAAGGCACCTTTGCCCTCTTTCATCACCTGACCAACAAAGAAGCCAAACATCTTCTCTTTGCCGTTTTTATACTCTTCTACTTTGTCGGCGTTTGTAGCTAAAATTTGATCTATGATCGCGATGATAGCTGAGTCATCGCTCACTTGTTTTAGGCCAAGCTTTTCGATGACGCTATCAACGTCCGCGTCATTTTCCATTAGGTAGTCTAGCACCTCTTTTGCAGCCTTGCCGCTTATCGTGCCGTCCTCTATGCGTTTTAGTAAATTTATCATCTTAGCGCTGCTAACTGGACTTGTCTCGATTGTTACGCCGTTATTTAAGCGACCAAGAAGCTCGACTATGAGCCACGTAGTAGCTAGCTTTGGAGAAATTCCAGCAGCGATTAGCTCCTCAAAATATCTAGCCATCTCAACGCTTTGGGTTAAATTTAAAGCATCACTCTCTTTTACTCCTAGCTCGCTGACATATCTTGCGACCTTTTGCTCGGCAAGCTCAGGGATCTTTATCGCTTCGTTATACATCTCTTCTGGCACTTCAACAGGGAGCAAGTCAGGATCAGGGAAGTACCTATACTCCGCGCTATCCTCCTTACCACGCATCGATCTTGTCACTAAATTTGTCGTGTCAAAGAGCCTTGTTTCTTGATAGACCTCTTCATCGTATTTGCCATCCTCCCAAGCTGCACTTTGGCGCTCTACCTCGTAGTCAATCGCTTTTTGGATAAATTTAAATGAGTTTAGGTTTTTTATCTCAACCCTTGTGTAAAGCTTGGTGTCACCCTTTGGACGGATAGAGACGTTTGCGTCACAGCGAAAACTGCCCTCTTGCATATTTGCGTCGCTGATGTTTAAAAAGCGAAGGATCGAGTGCAGTTTTTTAAGATAAGCAACCGCCTCGTCGCTACTTCTTAGATCTGGCTCGCTAACTATCTCAAGAAGCGGCGTGCCAGCTCTGTTTAGATCAACTAGGCTCTCATTTTCTTCGTGTATGTTTTTGCCTGCGTCCTCTTCAAGGTGCGCTCTAGTTACGCCGATGCGTTTTTTAGTGCCATTTACATCGATGATGAGCTCGCCACCTTCTACGATAGGTATCTCAAACTGCGAAATTTGATATGCCTTTGGAAGATCTGGGTAAAAATAGTTTTTTCTATTAAATACTGATTTTTTATTTATCTTAGCGTTTATCGCTGTACCAAAGCTGATCGCCTTTTTGACGGCCTCTTTGTTTAGCACAGGCAAGGCTCCTGGTAGAGCTAGGCAGGTCGGACAAACGTGTGTGTTTGCCTCGTCGCCAAAGCTAGTCGAGCAAGAGCAGAAAATTTTAGTTTTTGTATTAAGCTGAGTATGAACTTCTAAACCGATAACGACTTCAAACATATTTTTACCTTTAAATTTATGCAAATTTTTAGTGCGTATTTTAGCGATACTTTCTTTTAAAATATCTAAAGAAGAGCTTTCAAAGAAATTTAAAAGACTAACAATTCGTAACATAAAAGTGGAAATTTCAAATTTAAAATTAAATATTTTTCGTAAGAAAAAAATAATATAGCTATAATAAAAAAAGAGAAAATTTTATGAAAGGAGCTTGTATGAGCGACAAAGAAAATGTTGTTTTAGAAGATAGCGAACGCATGCTATCTCCAGTTCCGATGTCTGAGCGACGCCCAACATTTAACCAGATAATGGTCTGGGTTGGTTTTGGCTACGTCGTTACTGGACTTTTCATAGGTGGCGTTCTAGCCGGTTTTGGCGGAAAGCCTGGCGTCTCACCTCAAACTGCCATTTGGGCGATCATTTTAGGTATGGGCTCGCTAAGTATCATCACTGCGCTACTTGGCATAATGGCTCAAAAAACTGGTATGAGCCTAGCTCTAGTTTCTAGGTACTCTTACGGCATAAAAGGTGCAAATTTGCCAATGATCATCATGGCACTGCTAACACTTGGCTGGTTTGCCAGCATAACTGGCATGGTCGGTCAAATTTGGGGTTCATTTATAGGCAACCCAAGTGGCGTCATCGTCTTTGACCCAGCAAATTTTGGCTACAAAGATATCACTCCGATCACGCTTGAGGTCTTTCTTGCTTGCTTTATCTTTGGCATCATCTTTACCATCACTGCTTATGTTGGCATAAAGGCCATAGAAGCCATCGCGATCCCGATAAGCCCTATTATCTTGATCATCGCAGTCTATGTTGGCTACGAGATGTTAGCAGAGGGCGGTGGAGCTGCGGCCTTTTTAGAAAAGACTAAAAATATACAAGGTCTTGGGCTTGGAAATGCGATCACGGCTGTCGTTGGTAGCTGGATAGCAGGAGCTGTTATGGGTGTTGATCTTTTTAGATTTAACAAGTCAGTAAAAGCAGTCATCGCTGGTGTTATAGCTTGCTTTATACTAACAAACCCTCTTCTAAACGTAGTTGGCTACATCGGCGCAGTAAGCGTTGGTCAGTTTAACTACGTAGAGTGGATGCTAACAAAGTCAACCCTTTTAGCTATCATCGGTGTCATCGCTTGGACAGCGTCGCTTTGGACAACAAATAACGCCGAGCTCTACTGCAACTCACTATATACTGGCCCAGTGCTCTCAAGTATAAATTTAAACATAAATAGAAAAAAACTAGTGCTAATAGCTGGCATAGTAGGCACAGTCCTTGGCTCGTTTGCCTTTTATCAAATGTTTTTTGCGTCATTTATCACGATACTTGGTACATTTGCCCCGCCTCTTGCTGGTCCGTTAATAGCTGATTATTACATCATCAAAAAAGGAAAGTACGACATCGCTAAATTTAATAGCGAGCCAGACTATCACATGGCTGGCATTATTTCATTTATCATAGGCGCTTTGCTTGGATTTATCTTCCAGTACTATTTGCCGCTTCCATTTGACCTGCCATCAGGTCTTGTGGCACTGGTTATTACGATTATTATCTATCCGATATTTTATAAATTTTTTAACAAGGAGATGAGATGAAAAAGGTAGTTTTGAACGAATTTAGCGCAAGAGAGCTAAAACAAAAATTTGAAGCGCACGAGATAGATAGTGCGATCACGACCTTTGGTAGCTGCGAGAGCCATGGCTGGCACCTGCCACTTGGCCCTGACCTTTTTGTGCCTGAAGAGATCGCAAAAAGAGCAGCTCTAAGACTTGGAAAGACCATCGTTGTGCCAGGCGTGCCTTTTGGTACATCTATCCACTACAACCAATTTCCTATGTCGGTAACTCTTAGATTTGAAACCACTATAGCCATAGCTGAAGACATTTTTGAAAGCCTTATAAACAATGGCATAAAACATATCATCATCCTAAATGGCCACGACGGCAACATCCCTGCCCTAGAGATCGCTGCTAGAAAGGTAAAAGATAGACACAAAGACGCTGTTTTAGTCTTTATCCCTGCTTGGTGGAACATCACAGGAGCTAGACTAAAAGGTACATTTGACGTCTGGGATGGACTAGGTCACGGCGGAGAGGGCGAGACTTCTATAACTATGGCGGTTAAGCCTGAGCTTGTAAATTTAGAATATGCAAAGTCACAAGTGCCTCACGATGTGATCGGCTTTGGCGAGTTTAGCACCATCATCTGGGACATAAAAGAGGTAACAGAGACAGGTGCTACAGGAGATAGCACAAAAGCTAGCCTAGAAAAAGGTCAAAAGATGCTTGATTGTGTGACTGACTACGTTGTCGAGATCGTTGAAAAACTTGAAAAAATGGGCTGGAAATACGACCACAGAAAATAAATTTATGTGCGCTAGAAATGGCGCACATTTTTACTGCTTAATTCTTCACTAAATTTTATACTTTATTTTTTTATTTTGAGATGTTGCTTGAAAGTTAAATTTGATAGATAGTAGAAATTTAAAAAGAGAAAAGCCATATAAAAATATGGCTTTAAATTTTAATGCTCGTGCTCGCTAATAGCAACTGCACCAGCTAGATAAACGTAAGTTAGCATCATAAAGATAAATGTTTGCAAAACAGCCATAAGCGTTAGAAGTGCAAAGGCTGGAAGTGGAGCAAACCAAGGTGCAAGTGTAAGCATCGCAAGCAAGAACAAGTCGTCGCCTTTGATGTTACCAAAAAGACGAAATGAAAGCGAAACTACACGTGAAAGATGTGAGATGACTTCGACTGGAAACATTATCGGAGCTAGAAATTTGTTTGGTCCCATGAAGTGTCCAAAGTATTTGAAAAAGCCATTTTCTCTAATGCCCTCAAAGTTGTAATAAACAAATACAACCAAAGCCAAAACTAGAGTTAAATTTAAGCTTGAGCTTGGTGACTCAAAGCCAGGGATGATACCGATGACATTTGAGAAAAATACGATAAAGCCGATAGTTGCGACAAGCGGGAGGTATTTTCTAGCTAGCTTTTCGCTACCTAAAGTATCTCTACCCATAGAGATAACGCCCTCTAAATAAGCCTCAACTATGTTTTGAAGACCTCTTGGCACTAGCTGCATCTTGCTCCTTGCAATGCAAGCAACGATAAGGATGATCAAAGCTACAAGGCAAAAGTGAAACGCATAGGCAAAGGCATGTGAGTGGTTTAGCAAATTTGAGAATAGAAACAAATCTTTCATTGATTTACCTTAGATTTAGAATTTTGCGTGATTGTAACAAAATTATTGTTAAAACATTTTTAATTTTAAGCTTTGAAGTAGTCAAAAAGCAGTTTGCAAATGGTCGCTGCGACAACTATCAAAAACATCGTTCTAATAAATTTGACCTCTTTTTTGATGACTAAATTTGAGCCAAAATATGCTCCTAAGATTTGCCCCACAGCCATCAAAAAGCCAA
>CAUUIN010000086.1:0-6035 GCA_963545295.1 uncultured Campylobacter sp.
CAAACGACTAGAAAAGTTGAGAAATTTATGCAGATAGCAAACTACCTCATGCTTCATGTAAAAGAACTGCGCGTTTTTAACACGATTTGTAACGCGACATTTGAAAACCAAGAGGCTGCTAAAAATTTAGCAAAAAGGGCTGACGTGATGATAATAATCGGCGGAAAAAACAGCTCAAATACAAAACAGCTCTACCTAATCTCTAAAAATTTCTGCGAAGATAGCTATCTCATTGAAAGCGAAGAAGAGCTTGAGGGATCATGGTTTGATGGCAAAAATTTGTGTGGTATAAGTGCGGGTGCTAGCACGCCTGACTGGATCATACAAAAAGTCGTTGATAGAATCAAAAAAGTATAAAATTTATCCTAGCTAAAGCCACAATTAACTATAATAAGCCAATTTGTCGATACTGGCATAATAAAATTTAAAGGATCAAGATGGCTGTGAACAAAAGTGTTCAATTAGGAAAAGCAAAAGACGAAGATATCGAAGATATCGATTTTGCTGCGATGTTAGAGGAGTCTTTTAAAAAGACTGAAGAAGATAGTGACGCAAAGATCGTCAGTATCAATGGCGACGAGGTTTTAGTCGATGTGGGTAAAAAATCAGAAGGCATTTTAAATGTTTCTGAGATCACTGACGCAAACGGCAACCTGACGCATAAAGTTGGCGATACGATCAAAGTTGTAATAACTGGATCAAGAAATGGAAGACCTATAGTGTCGCACAAAAAAGCACTTAGAAAAGAGAAAGTTAAAGCTTTCATCGAAGCTTACGATCCTGAAAATTCTGGCGAAATCGACGTAAAAGTAGTTGGAAAAAATAAAGGTGGTTTTATCACTCAAGACGCAAATGGCGTAGAATTTTTCTTACCAAGAACCCACAGCGGATTTAAAAACGCTGAGGGCGTAGTTGGAAAATCATACAAAGTAAGAGTTATAAAAGTCGATAAAGAAGAAAATAGCATAGTTGTCTCAAGAAAGAAAATTTTAGATGACGACCGCAAAAAACGCAAAGAAGCCCTATCAAGCATAGTAGAAAACGATAGTGTTATAGAGGGTACAGTTAAGAAAATCACAACTTATGGTATGTTTGTTGATGTTGGCGGTGTAGACGGTCTTGTTCACTACAGCGAGATAAGCTATAAAGGCCCAGTAAATCCTAGCTCTTTATACAAAGAAGGTGATAAAGTTTTAGTTAAAGTTATTAGCTATGACAACGAAAAACGCCACCTATCTCTATCTATCAAGGCAGCTACTCCAGATCCTTGGGAAGAGATCATAAGCGACGGCCTAGAAGTTGGTGACACTATAAAAGTAACAGTTAGCAACATCGAGCCTTATGGCGCATTTGTCGATCTTGGAAATGATATTGAAGGATTTTTACATATATCTGAAATTTCATGGGATAAAAATATTAAAAATCCAAAAGATCACATCAGCGAAGGCCAAGAGATTGATGTTGAGGTTATCGAGATAGACGCAAAAGGACACCGATTAAGAGTGAGCCTTAAAAATTTACTTCCAAAGCCATTTGATGAATTTAAAGCTAAATTTAAAGAGGGCGATGTAGTAAAAGGCATTATAACAACTATCACAAATTTTGGTGCATTTGTTAGAGTAGGCTGCGTTGAGGGCTTATTGCACAACGAAGATGCATCTTGGGATAGAAACGACAAATGCAAAGATATGTTCAAGGCTGGCGATGAGCTTGAGGTAAAAATCATCAAAATAGACAGCGCTGAGCAAAAAATTTCTTTAAGCCTAAAAGATCTAAAACAAAGCCCAGTTCAGGCATTTGCTAATAAATTTAGTGTAGGTGACATCGTCAAAGGAACGATCCGTGACATTAAAGACTTTGGCGTATTTGTTGAGCTTGGCGATAACGTCGATGCGTTAATCCGCAAAGAAGATCTAGGTAGCGTAGATGCTAGCACGCTAAAGATCGGCGACGAGATCGAAGCTGCTATAGCATTTATCGATGAGAAGAAAAATAGAATTCGCCTAAGCATACGCCGTTTAGCAAAACAAAAAGAGCGTGAAGTGTTAAATGAGATCAACGACAACGACGATAAAGTAACACTTGGCGACATCATAAAAGAACAATTACGCTAGTATAAATGGGCAGACGCACACTTTTATTAGTAGTTGTTCTGCTCTTTGTGATATTGGGTTTGGTTGGAATTTATCTTGTTAAATTTGCAAGTGTAAATTTCAGCCAGATCCCAGAAAACAATATAACAAACGAGCAAAATATAACCAAAAACACAGCCAGTAGTGAAAACTGGATCAACGAGCTGGCAACTATTAAGAAAAAAGATTACGTATTGCCTGTAAATGAAATTTTTATAGAATACAACCGACCTAAGATAGAAAAGCCAAAGATCACAGCATATGAACTTATGATAGATAAAAACGACATCTACTCTATGTTTTGCTTGATGCAGACTTTGCGAAATAGCGAGGTTGATTTCACTGTTGTAAAGGACGGCGCCAAAAGCCAGATCTTTTTAAATACTCAAGACTCAAAGCTGCTTCAAAATATCATACTGCAGCTAAGAGTTTACGACATCCACTCAAGTGTAAGAGAGGTAAAATTATGAAAACTATCATTGTTTGCGACGCGATACACCCAGTAGGTTTTGAGCTTTTAAAAAAAGAGCAAGATATAAATATAATAGACGCAGTTAATACCCCAAAAGACGAGCTTTTAAAAATTTTAGGTGAGGCCGATGTGGCGATCACTAGAAGCTCGACTGAGGTAAATGAGGACTTTTTAAATTCTGGCAAAAAGCTAAAAGCTGTCGTTAGAGCTGGTGTTGGCGTGGATAACGTTGATATAGATGGCTGCTCAAGAAGAGGCATCATAGCCATGAATGTCCCTACTGCAAACACTATCGCAGCAGTCGAGCTAACCATGGCTCACATGCTAGCGGCTGCAAGGTCGCTCGAGTACGCTCACAACGACCTAAAGCTAGATAGAATTTGGAAGCGTGAGAAGTGGTACGGAGTTGAGCTGTTTAAGAAAAAGCTTGGCGTGATCGGCTTTGGTAACATCGGCTCAAGAGTGGCAGCTCGTGCAAAAGCTTTTGGCATGGATATCATTGCCTACGATCCATATATCGATCCATCTAAGGTCATCGATATGGGTGGCACTTATACTAAAAATTTTGATGACATCTTAGCATGTGACTTCATCACGATCCATACGCCAAAGACAAAAGAGACAACCGATATGATCGGCGCTAAAGAGATAGCAAAGATGAAAGATGGCGTAAGGCTTATAAATTGCGCTAGAGGTGGTCTTTATAATGAAGAAGCGCTTTATGAGGGGCTAAAAAGTGGCAAGATAGCATTTGCTGGCATCGATGTTTTTACAAAAGAGCCAGCGACAAGCCATCCGCTTCTTGATCTAAATAATGTAAGCGTCACACCGCACCTTGGGGCAAATACCCTTGAGTCGCAGCGAAACATCGCAGTTGAGGCTGTTGAGCAGGCTATATTAGCAGCACGTGGCATAAGCTATCCAAACGCCTTAAATTTACCTATAAAAACAGAAGACCTGCCTCCATTTGTTGAGCCTTATATCGATCTTACAAGCAAGATGGCATTTCTTGCGGCTCAGATAAACAAAAGTGCTATCAAAGCTATACGTATAGAAACTCACGGACAAATCGGCGAATATGCAAATTCAATGCTAACTTTTGCAATAGTTGGCGCTTTAAAAGAGAGTCTTGGCGATGCGATAAACTACGTAAATGCTAAATTTTTATGTGACGAAAAAGGTATAGTTACTGAGACAAGTGCTGGTGGAGATAGTATCTTTAAAAACAAGATCACAGTTCGTATCACTACTGAAAATGGCATCGTAAGCGTTGGCGGTACAGTCTTTGGTGAAAATCAGCAACGCATCGTGACAGTAAATGGCTTTAAGACTGACTTTAAGCCAAAAGGCAAGATGATCATCTTTAAAAACCACGATGTACCAGGTGTTATCGCTCAGATCAGTAAAATTTTAGCTGACGAGAAGATAAACATCGCTGACTTCCGTCTAGGTAGAGATGAGCACGGCATGGCGCTTGCGGTCATCTTGGTTGATGAACATATAAAAACAGAAACGCTAGAGAGATTAAACGCACTTGAAGCTTGCGTTTGGGCTCAATACGCAGTTATATAACAAATTTTGAAAGGATAAAAAATGGCTTCATATTCAATGGGCGATCTAAAAAAGGGACTAAAGATCGAGATCGACGGCGTTCCTTATAAGATCGTAGAATATCAACACGTAAAACCGGGCAAAGGTGCAGCTTTTGTTCGTGCAAAGATCAAATCTTTTGTCGATGGAAAGGTGCTTGAAAAGACTTTTCACGCAGGCGATAAGTGCGAGCAACCACATCTCGAAGAAAAAGAGATGCAGTATCTCTATGATGATGGCGAGTTTTGCCAGTTTATGGACACGACTACTTACGAGCAAGTTGCGATCAGCGACGAGGATGTGGGCGATGTTAAAAAATGGATGATCGATGGCATGATGGTTGAAATTTTATTTCACAATGGCAATGCTATCGGCGTTGAAGTACCACAAGTAGTTGAGCTAAAGATAGTTGAGACACCACCAAATTTTAAGGGCGATACACAAGGCGGCAAAAAGCCTGCTACTCTTGAGAGTGGCGCGGTAGTTCAGATACCATTTCACGTACTAGAAGGCGAGGTCATCCGCGTTGATACAGTTCGTGGCGAGTACATCGAGCGCGCAAATAAATAACCACACATTTGGCACGTTAAATTTATGAAAGAGAAATTTGACGAGCTTGTAGCTTTGCTAAAGCCGCTATTTAAGGATAATGGCTTTAGCAAGAGCGCTTTAAATTTCTACAAAAATGCTTCAAATTTTATCTACATTGTAAATTTTCAAAAGAGTAGTGGCAACGACTCTGTGCATACAAGATTTTATATAAATTGTGGCATTTATGGCTCATTTATAGAGGCTACTCTTGGTAAAGAAGTACTTAGCAAGCCAAAAGAGTATGAGTGTCATTTTAGGGCTAGAGTACATGAGATCTCTAAAATTGCTCCTGCATACTACGAGCTAGAGCCAGATAGTGACGTGGCTCAAATTTATGAAAATTTAGTAAGTGATCTTGACTTTGTTTTTAAATTCTTTGAGCAAAACAGCTCGGAGCAAAATTTAATAGATCTAATGCTCAAACAAAACGACCTTGCAGCGATAAATCAGCTCTATGAATATCTTTTAATAAGAGATAAAAGCGAAATTTTGATCTCTCATGCCAAGAAGCTCTATGCCAAGCATGGTAGAGAGGCAAGATGGGAAAAATTTCAAAATCAGATAAATGAGCTACTTATAAAATATAAAAAAGTCGAGATAAATTTTAAATAATAAATTGCATTTGGTTATACAAAACAGCAATATGATCAGACAAATATGTAAACTTTATGTCTATTTTAAATTTTTATTTATTTAAACTACTTACTAAATTTCAGGATTTGTAATTTTTAAAGCTATATTTTAAAATAGGAATTTGTTATGTTTTGCGGTGCGCCAGCATTAAAGCATCACTTCTAAGGTACGATGGGTTTACTAGGGCTTCGTCTCGTAACTGCAAGCAGACATGAGGTCTAAAGAGAGATAAAAGGGCTGATTTCGTGTCTATCCTGCATTTGTGAGTCAGCAAAGCAAAATTTAAGCTCACTTTGTCTTATTTTTGATAAAAACTTTAAATTTCTATAACCTCGTTTTATAAATTTTAAAATCCTATACACCCCTAAGAATTGACTACTAAAATTGGCTTCGCTTTCAGCTTAGCTCAAATTTTAGAGCCGAAATTACTCGTTCATGAAATTTTAAAATTTGCTCATCTTGGATTGAAATTCGTATCTTGTAGAGGTGGCCATTAAATTTATAGCCAAAAATGCCAACTCAAATTTGAAATTTTGTTAGGAGAGTAAATTTAGACTTACTGTCCAACTATCTTTTTAACAGCTAGTGAGGCTAAATTTAGTCCAAAGCAGGCAGTC
>CAUUIN010000087.1:0-5983 GCA_963545295.1 uncultured Campylobacter sp.
TAAGACGTGGCGGGCAGACATTTTACATCCACAACCATATCGCAGACATCGAGCAGACGGCAAATGAGCTAAGAAAAATTTTGCCAAAGCTTAGAATTTTGATACTTCACTCAAAGATAAATGCAAAAGTTGCTGAAGATGAGATGATGAAATTTGAGCGGGGCGAGTATGACCTACTACTTTGCACCAGCATCGTTGAAAGCGGCATTCATTTGCCAAATGCAAATACCATAATCGTAGAAAATGCCAATAAATTTGGCATGGCCGACCTGCACCAGCTGCGCGGACGCGTGGGTAGAAGCGACAAGCAGGCCTACTGCTACTTTTTGGTAGAAGATAAAAACGCCATTAGCAAAGACGCGCTAAAACGACTTGTCGCACTTGAGGGTAACTCATTTTTGGGCGCTGGCTCGGTGCTAGCTTATCACGACCTTGAGATAAGGGGTGGTGGCAACATCATCGGCGAGGCGCAAAGCGGTCACATCGAGGCTATCGGCTACTCGCTATACCTAAAAATGCTAGAAGATGAGATCAACAAGCTTCTTAATCAAGACTCCGCAAAGCTTGACAAGATCGATCTAAAGCTTAGCGTGAGTGCCTTTTTAAATCAAGAATTTATAAGAGAAGATAGGCTAAGACTTGAAATTTATAGACGGCTTAGCAAGTGCAAAGAGGTTGGCGAGGTCTATGAGATACAAAGCGAGCTTGAGGATAGATTTGGCAAGATAGATACTTTTACAAAGCAGTTTTTAGACCTCATCATCATCAAAATTTTAGCTCTAAAAGCTGGCATAAAGACGATCTCAAACAGCGAGCAAAATATACTAATAACAAAAAATAACGACGAGAAGATCAGGCTAAAGTCACGCAGCAAGGACGACGACGATGTTTTGGCTGAAATTTTGGTCTATCTAAGAAAGGATAAGAGATGATAGATTGGGGTATGAAGTACGCAGCGATTTATAAAAGCACAAAAGGGATGTTAAAGCCAGTTGAGGATATCGATTTTGTCGATATCGACTCACTTTATGGACTAGAGAAACAAAAAGAAATTTTGCTAAAAAATACTAGAAATTTTATAGCGGGTGAGGAGGCAAACCACGTGCTTCTTTGGGGCGAGAGAGGATGTGGCAAGTCAAGCCTTGTAAGGGCAGTTTTTACTAAATTTTATAAAGAGGGGCTTCGCATCATTGAGATTGGTTGTGAGGATCTAAAATACCTTGGTGACATCATCGATGAGATCAGAAAGAGCGAGTTTAAATTTATCATTTTCTGCGACGACCTAAGCTTTGAAAATGGTAACAACGAGTATAAATATCTAAAGCCTATCATGGATGGCTCGATCCAAAAGCCGCCAAAAAACGTGCTTTTATACGCTACATCAAACCGCAGACATCTAATAAGCGAGTTTAAAAGTGAAAATGAAAACTCAGAGCTAATAGACGGCGAAATTCACTACAGCGACGCAGCTCAGGAGAAAATTTCTCTCTCAGATCGCTTTGGTCTTTGGGTTAGCTTTTATCAAGGCAACTACGACGAGTACTTAAAAATGGTTGATTTTTACTTTAAAGACTACACTGGCAACAAAGACGAGCTTCACACACTTGCTAAAAATTTCGCCACCCTTAGAGCTAGTAGAAGTGGCAGGACTGCAAAGCAGTTTTATCTAACTTTTAAAGAAAATTTAAAATGAGATCAACTGATCTATTTTTAGCTCTGCTAAATCACAAAAAGAGAAATTTAGACGAGCTAAAATGGCCAGGCGAGGGCACTTTTGAGGTTGTTTTAGGAGCTATTTTAGTACAAAATACCAACTGGAAAAATGTAGAAAAAGCGCTAGATAATCTAAAAAATGCCAGCAAAGATAGCTTGCAAGGCATTTGCGCGCTTGAAAACAGCGAGCTTGCTACACTTATAAAGCCAAGTGGCTTTTATAACACAAAGGCAAAACGGCTAAAGACGCTTTGCCTAGCTATAAAAAATGAATTTGGTGACTTTGAAAATTTCAAAGAAAACGTAGGCCGCGAGTGGCTTATAAGTGTAAAAGGTGTTGGCGCTGAGAGTTGCGACGCGATACTTGCATATGCTTGCGGCAAGCCTTACATGGTCGTTGATGCTTATGCGCTTAGGATAATGACGTATTTTGACTACATTTTTGAGAGCTACGATGAGGCGGCTGAGTGGTTTAGCTCACTTGATTATGATGAAATTTATAAATTTCTTGATAGCGAGAAATTTGATGAGGTTGAGATTTTAAAACTCTATCATGCGCTTATTTTGGAGTTTTGTAAGGAAAATTTCAAAGGTAAAATTTTAAGCCAAAGTGGGCAAAAGGTGCTTGATAGCATTAAAAATTAAATTTTTCTTTTAAATTTAGCGATAATTAGGACTTTTTATGTTTTATTTTAAAATCTATGCTAAATTTACGAGAAATTTATTTTAGGAGGAGTGATGATCTACGATAACATCGTAAAAACGATCGGTAATACACCTATCGTAAAGGTTAAAACAGGTGCCGATGAGGCTGAAATTTACGTAAAATTAGAGTTTTTTAACCCAGGCGGCTCTGTAAAAGATAGGATCGCGTTTAATATGATCACTAAAATGCTAGCTGATGGCACGCTAAAACATGGTGACACTATCGTTGAGCCAACAAGCGGCAATACAGGCATAGGCGTAGCTATGTGTGGTGCTGCACTTGGCTTCAAAGTGATCCTTTGCATGCCTGAGAGCATGAGTATCGAAAGACGCAAGATCGTTGCAGCTTATGGCGCTCATCTTGAGCTAACTCCTGCAGCTGGTGGCATGAAAGCAGCGATTGCAAGAGCTACTGAGCTAGCTTCTCAGCCAAATCACGTAATGCTAAGCCAGTTTGAAAACAAATACAACCCACAAGCTCACGAATTAACAACGGCAGCTGAGATCGTGGCTGATTTTAGCAAGCTTGATGCCTTTGTAGCGGGCGTTGGCACTGGCGGCACGATAAGTGGCGTGGCAAAGGTTCTAAAAGAAAAAGGCTATGACACTAAGATAATCGCAGTAGAGCCTGAGGCATCACCAGTTTTGAGTGGTGGCAACCCAGGACCGCATAAAATTCAAGGCATTGGGGCTGGATTTTTACCAAATACAATGGATATAAGTTTAGTTAGCGAAGTAGAAAAAGTAAGCAATGATGATGCGCTAAATGCAGCTAGAGCAATCGCAAAAAGCGATGGCTTGATGATAGGTATAAGTGGTGGCGCTTCTTACGTGGTTGCAAAAAGAGTGGCTAAAAGACTTGGCGCTGGCAAAAAAGTACTTTTCATAGCTCCAGATAACGGTGAGAGATACCTAAGTACAGAGCTTTACGGAGCGTAAAAATATGTGGGAGAGTCTAAAAGAGCTAGTCCAAACCGTCCGTGAAAAAGACCCATCGGTGCATAGTTGTTGCTTTTTGGCGATACTTATAAACACTCCTGGCATCCATGCGGTTTTGTTTCATAAAATTTCTCATTTTTTATATGAAAAAAAGTGGTTTTTTCTAGCTAGACTCATCTCACAGATCGCAAGATTTCTAACAGGCATCGAGATCCACCCGGGGGCAAAGATTGGTAGGAGATTTTTCATAGATCACGGCATGGGCGTGGTTATCGGCGAGACGGCTGAGGTCGGCGATGATGTGATGATGTATCATCAAGTCACACTTGGTGGCACTGGCAAAGAGTGTGGCAAACGCCATCCAACCATTAAAAATGGCGTGACTATCGCTGCTGGCTCAAAGATACTTGGCGCCATAACGATCGGTGAAAATGCCAAGATCGGTGCAAATTCGGTCGTGCTAAAAAATGTCCCTGCAAACGCAACCGTAGTTGGCATACCAGCAAGGGTTGTCAGGGTAAATGGCTCTAAATTTGAGCCAGAGTTTATCATCTAAAAACAAAATTTGATCTCCCCACGCAGCAAGGAAAGCTAAAATGCAAGCCTTCGATACTACAAATTTACTATCTATCATGTTGCCGGCATTTTTTAGCTTTGCGCTACCTATTATAATATTTGTTGTGCTAGTAAATTTGATGACGAAATTTATTAGACGAAGGCTATATCAAAAAACTTATACGAAATTTAGTCAAAGAAACATAGCTGATACATTTACCGCAAAAGAGATAGCAAAGAAATTTGACAAAAACGCAAAAGATGTAAATTTAGCTTTGCTAAATTTAGGCTTTATAAAAAATGTGACAATGGTTACAGCGTAACCGATATCGGCAAATACTATGGTGGCATGCAAAACTACTATATGGGCAGGGCGAGCGTTAGGTGGGATGAGAGGATAGTTTATAACGAAAATTTTATAGACGAGATCACAAAAAGTGGCGAAAAAGCTCTTGAAAAAGAGCAGAAAGAAGACTTTAGAGAGAAATTTAAAGCAGAGTACCGAACAAATGACGGCCACTATGTAAGAAGCAGGGCCGAGCTAGTCATTGCAAACTGGCTTTTTGCTGAGGGCATAGTCTATGCCTATGAAAAAAGAGTGCCACTAAAAGAAGATATCTATTGTGATTTTTACATACCAAAAGGCAAGATCTATATTGAGTTTTGGGGCTTAGAAGATGATGAGGCATATCTAAAAAGAAAAGAGAAAAAGATAGAGCTTTATAAAAAATATGATCTAAATTTAATAGAGATAGATAGTGACACGATCGGTAATTTAGATGATTATCTGCCAAAAGAGCTTTTGAAATTTGGTGTGAGTTTAAATTTATAGAAAGGGGCGAGCGCCCCTGTGATTATTTTAAAGTTTGGATGTATTCAGCTACTGCTTTTGCATCTTCATCGCTCATTGGAGTAGCGATAGGTTTCATCATAGCACCAAGACCAAATTTATTTGCTCCTGTTTTGTAGCCTTTTAGAGCTTCTTGGATAGCTGCTGCGTCAAGCGATGTTAAAGCTGGAACTTTGTTATTGAAAACTTTTTCAGCTTTAGCGCCATGACAGGCAACGCATTTTTTATAGATAGTAGCGCCATCTGCAGCGAAAGCAGCAGTTGAAAGTAGTGCTGCAACACTTGAAACGATTAGTAGTTTTTTCATTTGTCATCCTTTTTTAAAAAACGTGCCGGCATTATAATACAAAAATGTAAATTTGCAAGGGGTGGGTTAAAATATTTTGGCTATAATCACCAAATGATAAAAGAAACAGCCAACAAAGCACTTTTTTTAGACCGAGACGGCGTCATAAATGAGGACGCTGGATACGTTTGCGAGATAAAAGACTTCAAATTTATTGATGGCATTTTTGATGCTTTAAGAGATTTTGCTCAGGCTGGCTACAAGCTCTTTGTCGTGACAAACCAATCAGGTATCGGTAGGGGCTACTACACGCAAGAGCAGTTTGACGCTCTAAATAAATTTATGCTAGAAAGCTTTAAAAAAGAGCAAATTTTTATCACTAAAGTCTATTTCTGTCCGCATGCCCCAGAGCAAAAATGCATCTGCAGAAAGCCAAATCCAAAAATGATACTTGATGCTTGCAAAGAGTTTAATTTAGATCTTGAAAACTCGCTCATGATAGGCGATAAGCCAAGCGATGTCGAGGCTGGCAAAAGGGCAGGTGTTGGTAGAAATTTCTTGCTTGATGGGATAAATTTTAAAGATGTAAGAGATGTTTTAAATAAGCTAAAAAAGGAAAAATCACTATGAATTTAAACGGAAAAAAGATAGTTATAACTGGCGGCGCTGGCTTTATCGGCTCAGCCTTGGCACACTATTTTGACGAAAATTATAAAGATGCTCACGTGCTTGTTGTAGATAAATTTAGAAACGACGAGACATTTAGCAATGGCAACCTAAAAAGCTTTGGTCATTTTAAAAATTTACTTGGCTTTAAGGGTGAAATTTACGCTGGCGACATTAACGATCGTATCACGCTTGAAAAGATAAAAAACTTTCACCCAGACGTCATCTACCACGAGGCAGCGATCTCAGACACGACCGTAAAAGAGCAA
>CAUUIN010000088.1:0-5733 GCA_963545295.1 uncultured Campylobacter sp.
ATGGCGTATTCGTTTCTCAAAATGGATAGCACCGAGAAGCTAGGGCTATTTATAAACAAAAAGGCGAGTAAATTTATTGACGAGCTATTGGCGACAATGGCGCCGATCGTTGAGTATTACCGTGAATTTAGAAAGCGGATTGATACTCAAATAAATGCCCTTGACAATAAAGCATGTATCGCTAAGCAAAACTTTAGCACAACCGCTCCACAACTTGCCTGCGACCTGCTTTATTTGAGGTTAGCACCAAATGAACGCAAGGGGCAAAGATTAGCGCCGATACTAGCCGATTTTTATGCGAAAAACAAAGAGAAAATAGCGTATATCTCAAACAAGAGCTGCGACACAAAATACCGCAAAGAGGCAGAGGATAGCCAAGCGTTGGCTTATTTTTATATTGAGAATATTTGAAAGGAGCAGTAATGAGAGAGATTAAATTTAGAGCATGGGATACACAAGTAGAAGAAATGCTTTATGGAGTAGAGCATACTTATGATGGTTACAAAGTATCTATGCCATCTTTTGGTGCAGTATTGGATTGCCCTGACTTTTACGATGTTATGCAATACACCAATTTAAAAGACAAGAATGGTAAAGAAATTTACGAGGGAGACATTCTCCAATTCTCTAATGGAAACTTAGGAGAAGTAACCTGGTCTCATTTACGAGCAGGTTTTGATGTAGCTTTTGATAATGCTATGCCTGAAGAATTAGACCATAACTTAGCTAATACTTGTAAGGTCATAGGTAATATCTACGAAAATAAGGAGTTGCTATATGGAAATTAATATAATGGACTATCTCTCTAATGATGAGATAACAGAAATCTGTAAAGAGGAAGTTAGAACTAGAATATCTAGGTATGTACAAGACAATGTTACTAATACGAACTCTTTTAAAGGGTTCTTTACTAATGCTTGCTATATGTCTTTGAGTGGTGAGTTCTTAGATAAGGTGTTTAACAGTGAACCTGAGTTACTTAAAGAAATCCGAGACGAATGTCTGAAAGTAGCTAAAAGCATGGATTATATCTCAGAATCAGCTATGTTTGGCTACGACTTAAACGTAGATTCTTATGAGAAACAAATATACCCTTTACGATACCAAAGAGTGAAATATCTCAATAATCTGATTATGGACGTTATGAAAGAGAATGAGGCAATGCTAAGAGAAAAGATTAAGGAAATAGCTTTAGAAAGAGTAACTAAGAAAGTTAATGAAGCTATAGATAATGAGAACCTTGACATCTCTTGGCTAGTTTTAGATGCATTAAAGAAAGGATTAACTAAATGAGACCAAGATATAGGGTTTGGGATAAAGAAGAAAAGAAAATGGTATATGACGCAGAAGCTACTTACGATGGCTATCCTGTTGATTATGTAACATCTTTTGGAGGGATGTTAGATTGCCCTGACTTCTTTGATGTTATGCAATATATAGGCATTAAAGATGTTAATAGCAATAGGATATATGAGAAAGATATAGTAAGAATTATTACAACTCAAACAGGAGAAACACGTAGGGGCGAAGTTATCTACTATGAGCCTAATGCTTGCTATCTAGTTGAAACTACTATGGGGGATTACTTCACATTTATGTCTTGTGATATTTCTAAAGTAGAAGTTCTAGGTAACACTTACGAAAACAAAGATTTATTAAATTAAGAAAAATGAGAAACAATGGATACATTTGATTTTGTTATAGCAGGTTGTATAGCCGTTATAGGGTCAGTAATTATTATAAGTTTTAAGTGTTTAAGCAAAGCACTAAATTACATAGGCGGAGGTCTTTTCTTTCTATATATGCTAATCATAGCTTTACCTATCCTTGCTTTGGTTAGATTTAAGCGATTTCGAAGAAATCCTAAGCAATTCGTAAAAGATATGGTTATAAAAACTACTAAGATAATTACGGGCTTGGATAGCTAAGCCTAGTTTAGAAAAGGAGAGAAAAGCTAAATGAGTAGCCCAGAACGTGAAAAACATCTATCAGCTCTTGCAAGCCTAGAGGCGTTTTGTGAGAAGCGCAACGAAAAATCAAACCTAGTCGAGCAAATACAATCTTTGCTTTTTAAATGCGACGTCCGCTTTTTGCGGCAAGCTCTGCGAGATTTAAAAAATTATATAAAGGAGAAAAAATGAACCAAAGGCTATTAAATCAAAAAGAGGCTACGGAGTTTTTGGGTTATTCTAAAAACAGCAATATTTTAGCCCTTATGCGTATGCCAAAAAACAAAAACAAGTATGAATTTGTCCCCAGATACATCGAGATGAACGGCGCTATCCGCTATCCGCTTGATTGGTTAGAGGCTGATTTGGCAAAATTTAAAACCGCAAAGCTCAAATAAAAAATTATCCCACCATTGTAAAACACGAAGTTGCTCGCTCGTGTTAAAATCCCTAAAATAAGCCTTATCTACGTCACTGCCTACCGTGTGAAGCAATATCTCATCTATCACTCTTTTTTCGAACATCGCTTTGTTGCCCTCATTTGCGCGGATCGCAAAGGTAGCAAAAGTAGCGCGAAAACCGTGCGCGTGAAGGTCGTTTATGCCGATGCTTTTTAGCGTCTTTAAAAGCACAGCATCACAAAAGGCTTGACCGCTAACACGTGAGTTAAAAGGGGATTTGAAAACTGCCTTGCCGTTGTCATTGATAGCGCGCTGAAAATTTAAAATTTCAATCGCTTGTTTTGATAGCGGCAGCCTCACGTTTAACCCAGTCTTGTTTTGCTCTTCATAAAAGTAGATAAGCCCTTTTTGCAAATCCACCCTATCCCACGTAAGCTCTCTTATCTGATGGGGACGCTGTGCGGTTAAAAGGTTAAAGAAAAACATATTTTTAACCACTTGATTTATCTTTGCTTCATGAACGCAAGTGATTATTTCTTTTAACCTAAGCTCGCTTGTTATGCCCTTTCTATGCTCGACCTTTTTATTTACAAAAATATCCCTTTTATCCTCTATTATTTCAAGCAAAAAGCTAATATCTTTTATAAAACCATTTCCCCTGGCAAATTTAAAAACATATCTTAGCGTTGTTAAAATTTTCTTTGCACTCTCTAAGCTCAAACCCTTAGTTGCATCCAAAATATCCTGCTTTGTTATCTCACTGATATTTTTGCTACCAAGTGGCTTTAAAATGTGCTTATTTACCCTATTTATCTGCTTGCGACGTTTCTGCCTTGTCCTTTCGTCATCAACAGGAGGTATCTTTATGTCTAGCCACTCATAAAAGCACTCGCCAAGGGCTTTGCTCTTTACTACTAAGCCAAGCTTTTCTTTTCGCATGCTCTTTGCCATATCCCTTGCTTCTGCTAAGCTTATATCCTCATACCGCCCTATCGTTATATAGCCACTCTTTGTGCGCATCTTATAAATTTTAGTGCCATTGTCAAAACAAGTAAGGTAAAGCGAGCAAGTGCTATCAATAGAGTGGTTTTTAAGCTTTTTGCCATCGTGGGTTAGTTTTTTTACCTGCGAGATGTTTAAAATTTTAGGCATGTTTATCCCTTGGTTATACATTTTGTTATACACTTTTATTGTAAATAAGTATAAATATTTATAAATTAATATAAATTGAAAAATGCTTTTTAGAAGCTAAATTTAGGGCTTCTATAAATAAAAATAAATGAGTATAAATTGATATAAAATGTAGAGATGGTGGCCCCGAATGGACTCGAACCATCGACCACTACCATGTCAAGGTAGTGCTCTACCAACTGAGCTACGGGACCAAAGATTTGGGATTATATTTTATTTTCCATTTTATTTAGCTTAATTACATTTTCTCTCAATAATAAACTTATACCTTATATAAACTTTATTACTAAAAGATAAATTTATATATTCAAGGTAATATTAATTTTTATTAACAAATTTTCTTTTATTATCCTAAAAAAGGCAATATATTTTTTATCATTTCTCATATTATTATCATACTATCCTTGTATAATTCTCACAGCAAGACAAATTTTATCCAAAAGGAGATCTTATGAAGCAAATTTCAAGACGTGAAATGCTTAAGATGAGTGTTGCAGGTGCTGGTGCTTTGGCTTTAGGTGCGGTAAATGCGCAAGCTTCTGCTATAGACGCAAAAGATGTTAAATTTGACGAAGAGTACGACGTTGTCATCATCGGCTCTGGATTTGCTGGGCTTGCAGCTGGCCTTAGCGCAGCTAAAAGAGGGAACAAAGTTTTAATCATAGAAAAAATGGGAAGGATCGGCGGCAACTCTGTCATAAATGGCGGCGGTATGGCAGTTCCTGTAAATCCAGTGCAGGCAAAAACTGGTATAAAAGATAGCAAAGAGTTATTTATCGAAGACTGCTTAAAAGCAGGACTTGGACTAAACCACCCAGAACTACTTGAAACCCTAGCTAACCGCGCTATGGAGGCATTTAACTTCCTAGTGGATTGTGGCGTGCAGTTTAAGATGGATCACTGCGCTCACTTTGGCGGTCACAGCGTGGCTAGATCGATGCTTACGACAAACGATAGCGGTTCAGGCTACATCCAGCCTATGCTTGAGAAATTTGAAAAGACAGATGGCTGCAAACTAGTAAGAAGAACTAAATTTGACGACTTTGTTGTCGATGAGAGCGGCAAAGTGGTAGGTGTGGCAGTAAGAGAAGAGTATAAATTTGACGACAAGCTTTACAACGACGACTTAGAGAACACAAGCGGTACTAAAAAGACCATAAAAGCAAACAAGGGCGTTGTGCTTGCTGCTGGCGGCTTTTGCAGGGATAAAACATTTAGAAAACTTCAAGACCCGCGCATCCCAGATAACGTCGATAGCACAAACCACGCAGGTGCAACAGCTGGCGTACTTTTAAAGGCATTTGAGCTTGGCGCATATCCAGTGCAAGTTGATTGGATCCAGTTTGGCCCATGGGCAAGCCCAGATGAAAAAGGCTTTGGCACAGCTCCGATCCTAACTCAACAAGGCACATTTAAATATGGCATCGCAGTTGATGTAAGAAATGGCAAACGCTTTATGAACGAGCTTGCCGACCGCAAAACAAGAGCTGACGCTGAGTTTAAAATTTTAAGAGCAGACCCTGATAAATTCCCTATCACATTTGCCGATACAAAAATGGCGTTTAAAGATCTTAGCGAAGAGGTCGTTAGTAAAGGCATGAGCAGCGGCAAGCTAGTTGGCGAGTGCGCTAGCCTTGATGAGATCGCTAGCAAATACGGTGTCCCAGCTGACGCGCTAAAAGAGACGGTCAAAAAATATAACGAAGGTGTAAAAGCCAAAAAAGATGAATTTGGCAAACAAGAGAGCGCACTTTTTGAGATCAACGAAGCTGGTCCATTTTATGTCATCCGCCTATCTCCAAAGCCTCACCACACAATGGGCGGACTAAAGATCAACACAAAAGCACAAGTCATATCAAGCAAGACTGGCAAGCCGATACCAGGCCTATACGCAGCTGGCGAGATCACTGGTGGTACGCACGGGGCTAGCCGTTTAGGCACTGTTGCGATCACTGATTGTATAGTATTTGGCATGATCGCTGGAGAAAACATCTAATTTTAGTGTGCCTTTTGGCACACTTTTTTAAGATTAATAAAAGTTTAATGGCAAGAGGGCTATAATTTTCATAAAATTAAATTTAATAAAAAAAATTAGTTTTTCCATTAAATTTTAGCGCTAAAAATCTTAAAAGAAAGGAAAGGGTATGAGAAAGCTTAAATTCATTGCTATTTTTGCCTGTTTATTTTCGCTT
>CAUUIN010000089.1:0-5557 GCA_963545295.1 uncultured Campylobacter sp.
TCATCTCTAGCTCCTTTTTCTAATAGAAACCTTGCTCGCCACCGCCGTCTGAAAACGTTAAAAATTAATTTAGCTTTTACAAGCAACTTTTAAAGGAAAATGTTTTTTATGAAAAATTGTTGGCAGGCTTTCGCCTACCCTAAGCAAGCAAGGTTTTTATTAGAAAAAGTGGTGTTTTTCGTTGTATTTAAGACCCTGTGAAAAACTATCCTAAATCAGGGCTGGTACCGAGTGATAGATTTTCGTCCTATCACTGACGCTTCAGATTGAAACGTGATTAACCCGCAACTCGCAGGAGGCTCACTCTGTCAAGCTTTGCTTTGAAGCCTACAAAACGTTTTCTTGTTTTGATGAGAGAATATTACCAAAGGTTATATTAAATATAACTTAATGTTATTTAAAATATTACTTAAAGTTATATACTTTTTTTGATTAATTGTTATATAATTGTTAAAACATAAGGAGTTGTAATGCAAGTATTTAGAGTTTTGTTGGCTTTATGTTTTGGTGTTGTTTTTTCTTATAGTAAGGTTTGTGAGGATTATCAATATAAGCTCCAAGAGTATGAATTTCAACAAATATCAATATTCAAAGCAACTCATAAAAACGCCATGGATGATGAAATGTGGAATATCGCAGCCAAGGAATGTGAGGAAAATAACTCGACGGCGATCCCTGCATGTATATATCTCTATAAAAATGTTCTAAAACAAAATTTTGAGAATAAAAATATATCGAAAATTAACTTATTTTATGTATTAGACACTATTGCTGGGTTTTATATAGCAGAAGCTAAAAAACAAGAAAATACTAAAAAAAATTTTATAAACTATAAGATTGTTGCAATAGCGGAAGATACGGAAAAAGCAGCAAAGGCGTTGTATGATGGTGGATATTTTACAAAAGAGCAATATAAAACGCAAAGTGATCTTCGTGACGCTATATTAATGGTTTATACAATTAGTGCTTGCCCTAGCAAATACGACGCAAGCAAAACACAGCCTTTTATCCCAGACGATAAAATAAATGATGCTTGCTTGTGCCTTTTAAAACAACACCTACTCATAAAAGACGAGGATTACCTAACGGCTACAAAAATCAGTGAACTTTTGTGTAAAAAATATAAAGATGATGCATCTTGTCTTATAGCGGGCATAGCGTATAAAGAAGGTCTTGGAGTTAGGTTTGACATTTTAAAAGCAAAAGAATATTTTGGGCTTGCTTGCGATTATGGCAACCAAGACGGATGTTCTAAATATAAAGCTTTATCTTATTAGTGTTTTCGCCACTCCCACGGCGGAGTAGGATCGCTGCTCTGCCAAACCCCTCGCTTTTTCTCACGTGCTATTTTTTCGTGATCCACATATATTCTCGAGTATTTTACATAAGCCCAAGCATAGCCATTTAGCACCATTTGAGCGTTTATATCCTGCCCTTTGTAATGGACAATGCCTAGCGTGCGTTTGTATCTATCTTTGCCTTTTGGCTCTATTTCTACCATTTGTCCTGCGATAAGGCTGGCTAAAAATTGCCTTGATTTTTGTCCGTAGTTTTGCTTTTTCTCTGGAGCGTCAATGCCGTATAGCCTTACTTTTGTTTGCTCTTTGTCGTTTAATACGACGATAGTGTCGCCGTCAGATATTTTTATGACTTTACTTTGCTCGGCAGTTAGCGAGATCAGAGGCGTTAATATTAATAGTAGTCGTACTATTAGTGGTTGCTTTGTGCTCATATGGGTGGCAAAAATACCATGCTACGCCAGTAAGGAATATAATAAGTAACATGACAATATTAAATAAATTTAACGGCTTAAACTTGGAGCTTTTATCGTCTTTTCCATAATGTATCTGTTTAATAAACGAAAATAAAAAATTGAGAATATTGACTATAAAAATAGCAATTAGTGATATAACTGCAATTAGTCTATAAATACTTGCTTTATCTATGTTTTGTAAAACGGAGGTAGAAAAGGCAAGGCTACTCACAAACGCGAGGACGATAGAGGCAAATATGCCTAGGATAGTAATATAATTCTTTTGCATATCCTCGGCATTTTTCTTTATATCGTTTGTTTGCTTTGTAAGATCATTGACTTTGTTCTCCGCTTCTTGTATTTTTGCGTTGGTATCTTGTATCTTAGGAAGTAGGTATTTTAGCCTAACTAATTCTAAATTTAAGTGATCATACAGCTTAAAAATACGCTTTCTTGTTTCAACATCAGAATTATCAGAGATTTCTTCAAGAATTACTTTTATGCGGCTTACCATAGTATCCAATTGTGAATAATCGGTCCCGGTTATATTAAATAAATACATCGTTACGTCGGAATAGCTATGCCGAAACTCTTTGTCACTATAAATCCTCAATAGATCTTCTTGTAATGTGCTATTATTTATTTTTATATCGCATAGTTTTTCTAAAAAAATTTTTATCGGATCATCATCTTTTTTAGGGAGCTCGGGAGGGACAACGTCTTTTTGTTTTATAAAAACCTCCGATGCCTCAACAACATCGGAGTTTTTACGATTATTCTTTCTCATTTTTTATGTTTTGCGCATATTCTCTTAGTAGCTCATTTGAAATTTTTTGATGATTGCCTGCCCCATTGCGATATACTTTACTCCACGGAGTGTTATCTCTATGACTATACTCTACTAATGCCCACGCATCTATTTTTGCTAAATGATCGATATTGTTTATAATTGAATTTTTATACTCTTTGGGCAAATCGTTTTCCGGCTCTTGTCTGATTCTTATCGAGCTGGCCGCGAAAAAAGAGTATTTGTCATAAACTTCTTTTAGAACTGGCCCATATTGCCAAGCTTCAAAATCTTCATCAATTAATTTTTTATCAAAATTGATTAAGAAATTTATATCTAAAAAGTAAAGCATTTTTTGAAGCTTTAAATTGCTAACCGGCATATCTAAATCAATACATCTGTTGATTACATGCGCTGCCAAATCCATCGCTTTCATTTTTTTGCTCCTTTCGATAAAAAATCAATGAAATTATATTAAATTTTTAAGACATTTCGTGTCTAATTTATGGGTTAAAAGTATAAAATTTTAAAAGAACTGTTAAAAAAATCGTGAATTATATCAAAAAATAACCATTTTTGTACATATTTTAGCAAAAAATATACTATATTATGCTGAAATCTTGATTTTTTTAAAAGCAGGCTCGATACGATACCCATTTTTTCAGATCAAGCTTTCCCCCTAAAACCTCTTTGAATTTGTGGAGTAACTACCGACTACGCGTCTATTTTATCCCATAATCCTCAAACGTTAGCCCTTTATAGATTTCGCAATGGACTTTTAAATTCGTTTAGAGTTTATTGCATAACAACCAACAACACGCCCTAAAATTTCAACATTTAACTCTTCCTCGATAATTATTGGCTCGTAGTCCTTATTGTCGCTTATTAACGCCAATGTAGGACGTTTTTTTATTCTTTTTATAAATATTTCGTTTTCATATTTGCAAACATAAATAGCGCCCTCTATTTGGTTTATATCATCACAAAAAACAACCAAGTCACTTTCTTTAATAGTCGGCTCCATTGAGTTGCCGAAACAAGGGACAATGCCTAACTTTGCGTGAGGGCTAACGTTAAACATAAGTTTTAAATCGTTTGGATTAAAAGGCAATAATTCAGGTTCGCCAAAATCGTCGTTTTCAGCGCCACGACCTGCAGAAACTACCCCATCTTTATAGAAAGGGATATACACAGTTTTGGTACTGTTAGAAGAGATATTATCTGTATATTTATGGGCTTCTGTAGGTTTTTCTATGGTATCGTCTAGCCAATAAGCGATCGGATAGCCTGAAAATTTAGCCAGTGGCAATAAATATTTTTTTGTCTTCTTTTCTCCAGCTAACCACTGGCTAACTAAAGGCTGTGAAATGCCTAAAATATCGGCAAATTGTATAGTATTTATACCTTTTTCTTTTAGTAAATCTGACAATTTATCTTTAAACTCTTTCATTTTTTACCCCTTTCGCAAGATATAACTTTGCGTAATATTTTATAACTAAAATCATTAAAAATCAAATAACCTTAAGTTATATTTTATATAACAGATAGTAATATAAGGTTATGAAACAGACAGAATATAGAAAAAAGATTAGAAAGTGGCTTGGTAAATTTTACAAGTCGGCTGGGACTTGCAATACATACGCGTGTGGGTCAAACAACAAGAAACCTAATGGGGATGTAAGATACGCAGCTTTGCAAGAGTTGGGACACCCCTTTTATGCTTGGGGCGACAAGCTAAATGCATACATTTTAGAGGTAGAAAAGCAGGAGAAAGGATGCTAAATGGTAGCAACGAATAGCCTAGAGGCATATAACAAACTAAAACCTGAGCTAAGCGGCAAACGTAGAGCCGTATATGAGATGTTTTGCCAGCACAAAGAGGGTGCGACAAGACAAGAGATAGCACGTTGGTATAACGTAGCAATAAATAGCGTCTGCGGACGTGTCAATGAACTAGTCGCGCGCGGCTATTTAATCGAAATCGGATCAAAAAAAGACGTAATAAGTGGGTGTAGCACATCAATATTAAAGCCCACCGAAAGGATAGCGTAATGAATACTCCATTATATCTTTTGGTGGCTCTTTGTGTTATGGCGATACTTGACACATTTATTGAAATTTGGAAGGGGCTAAGATGAGTGATAATTTGCAAAATGGATATGCAATTTGCTTTAATTCTTGGCTATTTGATGAAAGGATACAAAACGAGCTTAGGCTCTTGCTTTTAATCTCTTCACTCTCGGCAAAAGAAGGCTACTGCTACGCCAATAATGAATACCTAGCAAGCAAACTAAATAAAACTGCAGTTTGGGTTTCAGGCGCTATTTCTAAATTAAAAAAATATGGTTACATTGAAACTGAGCTACAAAAATTTGGAGCAGTGGTAACAAATAGAAAAATCAAGCTACTTGCCCTAAATAACGAGGAACAACCGCCGTTAAAAAATCCTTTAACCGCCGATAAAGAAAATCTAAACGCCGTTAAAGAAAATTTTAACGGCGATGTAGAAATTTTTGAACCGCCATATAATGTATGCGCGCGTAATAATAATACAAACCAAGAAAATTACAAGCTATTAAAATTACAAGCTAATAATAACCCCCTACCCCCTAAGGGCGTTTCACTACCTGACTTCATTGATCCAAACCTTTGGCAAGAATATCTAGCCTACAAGAAAGAGCGACGAGAAAAATTAAGCTCTAAGGGTATCGAGATGAAATTTAGCGAGTGGGCTAAATGGGCAAGCGAGGGCATAGACGTCAATGAGTGCCTAAGAGAAGCAATGCGTAATGAGTGGCAAGGGGTGTTTAAACCAAAGCCAACCTACAAAGCACAAAATAGCTTAAGCCTAAGCGTAGAGGACGTAAGACGCTTTGGTGGTGACGTAAGCTACTACATCGAAAGCACAAGAGAAACGAACGCCATAGCAAATCAAAACGTGGCGTATATCGAAAACAAGGAGCCGTTTTAATGAACCGCATACAAACGATCAAAGAAGCGCTTGGCGTAAATGAAAC
>CAUUIN010000090.1:0-5526 GCA_963545295.1 uncultured Campylobacter sp.
CTTTGTCTTTTCAAGCACAAGCGCTGGCGTCACGCCCCAAGCAAGGGTAAGCATGTGAGCCGTCTGCTCGTCGTGTGCGATAGCGATGATGTCGATATTTGTGCGGTTTCTAGCTAGCTTTATGGCTGATTTACCTGAGCCTGTGATAGAGAGTATCGCATTTGCCTTGATACGCACAGCTAGCGAAGCTGCGCTATTTGCGACCATGTCTGTCTCGTCAAAAAAGTCAAATTCATCAAATTTATTGTAAGGATAGATGCTTTGTGTCTGTATGATCGTCTTACTCATCGCCTCTACGACTGCGACTGGGTTTTTGCCGATCGCACTCTCCTCGCTTAGCATAACAGCGTCAGTGCCGTCTAACACGGCGTTTGCCACGTCGCTGATCTCCGCTCTTGTGGCAGTTTCATGCTCAGCCATGCTTAGCATCATCTGAGTTGCTGTGATGACTGGTTTGCTGGCTGCATTTGCCTTTTTGATGATGAGCTTTTGTATGGTTGGCACCTTATAAAATGGCACTTCTATGCCAAGATCGCCACGAGCTACCATGATACCGTCGCTCTTTGCGATGATATCGTCTATGTTTTCGACCGCGTCAAATTTCTCGATCTTAGATAAGATAGCCGCACGTGAACCAAATTCTTTTAAGATATTTCTCGCTTTTATCACGTCATTTGCGTCTTGCACGAAGCTAATGGCGACAAAATTTACGCCTTGTTTTGCGCCAAATTCCATATCCTCTTTATCTTTTGGCGTGATGATCTCGATACCAAGGGTCGTATTTGGGAAATTTACCCCTTTGTTTGAGTTTAAAATTCCGTCATTTTCGATGATGGTCTTTACCACCTCTTTGCCTTCTCCTACAACTCTTGCTCTGATCGAGCCATCGTAGAGATAGACGTACTCGCCAGCCTTTAGCATAGGTAAAATTTGAGGCTGATTTAGGCTCACTCTATAAACGCCCTTTTCGATCTTCTCGCCCACGATATCCTCTGCGTATATGCTTAGCTCATCGCCAGCTTTTAAGTAAAATGGCTCACTAAGCTTGCCAACCCTGATCTTTGGACCGCAGATATCTTGCAAGATGCCGATGCGTTTGTTTAGTCTTTTTTCGATATTTCTTATCTTGTCGATGTTTGATTTGTGGTATTCGTGTGTTCCGTGGCTAAAATTTAAACGAAAGACATTAACACCTGCTTTAACCATCGCTTCCATCGTCTCTTCGTTGTCACTTGCTGGCCCTAAAGTCGCTACAATCTTCGTCTTTTTTATCATTTTTTGCCCTGTAAATTTGATTTTTGCGATTATAACACAATTTAATAATGTAAATTTTTTGTATAATAGGCAAAATTTTTAAAGGAGAGAGTATGAATAAATTTTTATTAGCGTCTCTTGGCCTAGCAGCTCTTGCTTGCGCTGCCATAGGAGATGACAAAGTCTATAAGCTAAAGCTTGCAAGCTCATGGGAGAGCACTATGCCAGTGCTTGGTGATGTGCCAAAAGAGCTAAAAGAGAAGGTCGAAAAGATGAGTAACGGCCGCATCGAGATCAGGATCGACTACCCATCAAAGCACAAGTCGCCTTTTGCGATGCTTGACTTTGCAAAGAGCGGTCAATACGACATCGGCTACACAGCTAGCTACTACTACAAAGGCAAAGACCCTAAGACTATGTTCTTTACAGCGACACCATTTATGATGAATACCGACGAGCAAACAGCTTGGTATGAATTTGGCGGTGGCAAAGAGCTAGAGGCAAAAGTTTTTGACCCATATAACATCAAAATTTTTAGAGCTGGTAACACTGGCATGCAAATGGGCGGCTGGTTTAAAAAAGAGATCAAGTCAGTTGATGATATCAAAGGCTTAAAGATCAGAATTCCAGGCTTTGGCGGTGAAATTTACGCTAAACTTGGCGCAAATATCAACACTATCCCAACTGGCGAACTTTACATGGCACTTGAGATGGGCACGATCGATGCAGTCGAGTGGGTTAGCCCAGCTTACGATATGGCGCTTGGCTTTCACAAAGTGGCTAAATTTTACTATACAGGCTGGCAAGAGCCAAATGGCGAAACTCAGTTTTTCTTTAACAAAAAATCATACGAAAAACTTCCAGATGATCTAAAAGCTATCTTTGAAGCAGCGGCTGCAGAGGTGGCAAGAGATGTAAATACTAAGGTATTTTACTCAAATGTCGAGTACTGGGACAAGATGAAGGCTGAATATCCAGACATCCAAGTAAAATCTTTCCCACCAGAGGTCATCGCAGCTCTTAAAAAGGCTACAAACGAGCTACTTGATGAAGAGAGCGCAAAAGATCCACTATTTAAAGAGATTGTCGAGTCTCAAAGAGCTTTCCTCAAAAAAGCAAGAGAATGGACTAAAATTTCTGACTACGCTTACATCAAAACAAACGAAGAGAAATAACCACAGCAGGGAGCTCTCCCTGCTTTTTACTCCAAATTTGCCAAAGCAACTCTGGCAAATTTAAATTTCACTCGCTTTAGCAAGGCATCTTTAAAACTTCTACCACTTCACCTTTTGTGATAAATTCTGTCTCTTTAGGGATGATAAGCAGTGCTGCTTCGTTTGTTAGGTTATTTACGATCGCTGAGCTACCTAGCTTTTTGCCGTTTAAATTTACAAAAATTTTGCCATCTCTGTTTTCTAAATTTACCGCTGTAAATTCCAAAAATGGCGAGCGTTTTTTGTAGTCTTCGTCCATTATCGCCGTGATCTTTGGCTCTTCTTGGCTAAACCAAGTGTTTATAAGCACTCTTACATATAGCACGCACATAACCATCGCCGAGTATGGAAATCCCGGCAGTGCAAAGATGTATTTGTCGCCTGACTTTGCCACTCTGATGTGGCGACCTGGTTTTATCGCAGCACCCTCGATGATGAGGCTAAAATTTTCATTTAAAGCACCCTTTACGAAATCATAGTCTCCCATGCTGATACCGCCAGTCGTGACCAAGATATCGGCTGATTTTAGTGCATTTATGATCGCTTTTTCGACAAGCTCGGCCTTATCTCTTACGATCTCGCAAAGGATCGGCTCTGCGCCCATTTTGCGTATCTGCATAGCGATGCCTACGTGGTTTGAGCTGTGAATTTGTGCTGGATTTTCTAGTGGCTCGCCAAGGTCTTTTATCTCGCTGCCAGTTGCTAGTATCGCCACTCTTGGGCGGATAAAGACGCTTACGTGAAAGACGCCAAGCTCGGCAAGAAGTGCGATCTCAGCGTAGCTTAGACGAGTGCCTTTTTTGATTAAAATTTCGCCTTTTTTGTAGCTCTCCCCTACTTCACGCACAGCAAAGCCCTTTGGCACGCTCTTTTTGATGATGATTTTTGAGCCACTAACCTCGACATTTTCAACAGGCACAAGAGTGTCAGTGCCTTCGCTCATTAGCGAGCCAGTAAAGGTTTTGACGCATTTGTTGCCCTCTATAACTAGCCCTTTGTCGCTACCTGCTGGCAGATCGGTGATGAGTTCAAGCTCGCTTAATCCATCTTTAAAGGCAAAAGCATAGCCGTCCATCGCTGAGACTGGCTTTGCTGGGTAGTTTTCAGCGGCTACTACGTCATAGGCGATATTTCTATCAAGCGCATCTGTGATGGCTACTTTTTCGACCTTATCCCACGAATTTATCGTATCTTTTAGAATTTTCAGGCTATCTGCATAGCTCATAAAATCTTTCATTGTTATCCTTTTATGAAATTTCTGCATATTTTATCCACTTTGCTCTTAAAAAAATTAATCTTTGTTTTATTTAATGATTATTAAAATGTCGTTTAAGAAATCAGTTTGATTTTACCTTCACACAGGAATTTACATGAACAAAACACTACTTTACATCATCGCAGGTGCGAGCCTTGGCATACTTGGCCCAGTGCTTGTTCATTTTGGCAACCCAGCAAATATGGGCGTTTGCGCGGCTTGCTTTTTGAGGGATAGCATGGGTGCGCTTGGCTTTCATCAGGCTAAAGTCGTGCAGTATCTAAGGCCTGAAATTTTAGGGCTTATCATCGGAGGCTTTTTAGCTAGTATGCTTTGGAGTAGAAACTTCACTCCAGTATCTGGCAGTGCGGCATTTTCTAGGTTTTTCTTAGGCGTGTTTGCGATGATAGGCTGCCTTATATTTTTAGGCTGCCCTTGGAGGGCGTTTTTGCGTCTTGGAGGAGGAGATATGACCGCTATTGCAGGGCTTGTAGGCTTGTTTGCTGGTGTCTTTGTAGGTCGAGCTTTTAAGAAAAATGGCTACGTTTTGCCTGAAGCTGAAACCACAGTAAAGGCAATAGGACTTTTGCCAACTATCATTGCGATTTTGCTTTTGATAGCACTTATCTTTGGTCTAAAGCTTGGTGAAAATGGCGCATTATTTAGCTCAGAAAAAGGTCCAGGCTCACAGCATGCAAATTTATTTATCTCACTTATTTGTGCCATCATCATCGGTGCATTTATGCAAAGAAGTAAATTTTGCTCAGTAGGAGCAATAAGCAAAATTTTTGAGCGTGACTTTTCGATGTTTTATGGCGTCATCTCTATCATCGTCTGCGCAAGCATAACAAATTTGGTGCTAAATCAATACAAATTTGGCTTTGAAGCTCAGCCTATCGCTCATAACGATATGCTTTGGAATTTTCTTGGTATGACGCTCGCTGGTCTTTGCTTTAGCCTAAGTTATGGCTGCCCTGGCAAACACCTAGTGCAAATGGGAGCTGGAAATTTAAGCTCAGCCGTATTTATTTTAGGCATGGGAGCAGGTGCTGCTATAAGTCATAACTTCGTGCTTGCAAGCTCAGGAACTGGCATCACACCTTTTGCTCCGTATGCTGTAGCGCTAGGCTTTATCTACGCTATTTACGTTGGATTTTTCACTAAAAAAGCCTAATTAAATTTGGCTGCCCTTGCAGTCAAATTTTCTTTTTATATCTATAAATTTGTGTGAGATAAATTTTAGCTAAAAATAAGTTCCTAGGTTGTATAATCCAAAACTTATTTTAAGTTGTCACGGTAGCTCAGCTGGTTAGAGCGCTGGTCTCATAAGCCGGAGGTCGGGAGTTCAAGTCTCCCCCGTGACACCATAGATGTCCTACTTATCGATACTTTAACTGCCCTTTTTGCAGTTTCCCTTTCTTTAAAATTTCCTAAAAGTATGGTACAGTTTTTATAAAAAGCGGTACATTTTTTCAGGATTGATTTATTTTACAAGATGCTTTCTATAAATTTGCTTTTATTTTTGCCCATAGGTAAAATTTTATTTCAAAGCGAGCAAACATAAATTTATCTCGCTTAAATTTTCGGCACAACTTTTGCTTACTCTTTGAAGCTAAATTTCAAGGAGTAAGCTATGAAAATCTCTTATAACTCCATCTTAACAAAACAGCACTACCAAAAACATACAAAAAGCGAAGGCTTTGCAAATTTCTTGCCTAACACTCCAAATATAAATTCGATCAGCCAAGCCACTATTCCTAAAAATGATTTCGTTTCATCTAGCAGTATCGACTCTCTTTATCA
>CAUUIN010000091.1:0-5477 GCA_963545295.1 uncultured Campylobacter sp.
AAACAGCAAAACTACTAAATTTTTCATTTTATGAAGTAGTCGCCATCAAAGCTTACAAGTGAGTATTTTCTCTCGTTGCCGATACTCTCTTTAAGCTCGTCGATGCTTAAAAACTCCAAGCTATCAGCTCCGATGTACTCTCTGACCTCTTCGACGCTTTTTTTAGCACTTATTAGCTCCTCAAAGCTTGGCGTGTCGATGCCATATCGCTCAGGATACTTGAGCTCAGGGCATGCAACTCTGAAGTGAATTTCTTTCGCTCCTGCGTGCCTTAAAAGATCGACCACCTTTTTTGAAGTGGTGCCACGAACGATGCTATCATCGATCACTACGATGCTTTTGCCAGCTAGCACGCTTGACATCGGATTTAGCTTTAGCTTGACCTTTAAATTTCTCATCTCTTGGCTTGGCTCGATAAAGGTTCTGCCCACATAGTGGTTTCTAGTTATCGCTAGCTCAAATGGAATTTTGCTCTCGTTTGCATATCCAAGCGCTGCTGGCACGCCGCTATCTGGCACAGGCACCACAAAGTCAGCCTCAATCTTACTCTTTCTAGCTAGCACCTCGCCCATCTTTTTTCTCACTTCATAGACGCTTTTGCCCTCTATCACGCTGTCTGGGCGCGCAAAATAGATGTACTCAAAGGCGCAAATTCTAGGCTCTGGCTCGAAAATTTGTAAGCTTTGAAACTCGCTTTTGCCATGCTCAAAAACTATCATCTCGCCAGGCCTAACATCTCTTATAAAGCTAGCTCCAACAAGGTCAAACGCGCAAGTCTCGCTAGCTACGATATATCCGCCGTCCTTTAGCCTACCAATGCTTAGTGGCCTAACGCCCCAGCGGTCTCTTATGGCAAAGGTCTTGTGGCGTGAGAGCACGAGTAAGCAGTAAGCGCCTTTTATCTTGTCAAGTGCTGCGATGATGCGATTTTGTAGGTGTTCGTCGTGGTTTCGTGCGATGAGGTGGATGATGTTTTCTGTGTCCATATTTGTCTGAAATATCGCACCATCTTCGATAAGCTCGCTTCTAACCTCGTCTTTATTGACTAAATTTCCATTATGAACGATCGAAATTTGACCCAAAGAGTAGTTGGCGGCTATGGGCTGAGCGTCACGGCCTGAGTTTTTGCCAGCCGTTGCGTAGCGGTTGTGGCCGATCGCCATGTCGCCTTTTAGCGATCTTAAAATTTCCTCGTTAAAGACCTCGGTGACTAGGCCACTGCCCTTGTGGGTAGAGATCTCGCCATCGTCGCAAACGCTGATACCGCTTGCCTCTTGACCGCGGTGTTGCATAGAAAATAACGCGTAATATGCCGTTTTTGCCGCATCTTTAGAATTTATGATACCAACTATCGCACACATCTTTTATCCTTTTTTATCTTTTAAATTTCATCTTTGTAGTTAAATTTGATCTTATTGCTAGTATCTAAGCACCATTTTGTAAGTGCTTTGTTGTTCAAAGCGCCGATACATTCGCCATTTTTGCACTGTTTATAACAATCCACATGGACTAAAACTAAATTTCATCATCTCAAATCAAACTCATCAGCTCTTAAATTTTGTAGCCTTTCACGCTCTGGCATGTAGAATTTATCGCCAAATTCTAGCTTGTAACTCTGTGCGTCATCAAGACTAAATTTAATCATCAAGCCCCAAACTATCGTCTATTGAGTATAGACCGCTGCTTTGATCTTTTAGCCAGATAGCAGCCTTGATCGCACCTTTAGAGAAAGTCGCTCTGCTAGTTGCCGTGTGGTTTAGCTCGATAAATTCGCCCTCATTGTAAAAGCCAACCGTGTGACGTCCGACCACGTCACCTCCACGAAGCGCCATAACTGCGATCTCGTCTTTGCTTCTTGCGCCCACCATGCCAGCTCTGCCAGTTACTAAAACATCTTTTAAATTTAGATCCCTTGCCTCTGCCACACAGCCTGCTAAAGTCATCGCAGTGCCACTTGGAGCGTCTTTTTTGTGTCTGTGGTGCTGCTCGACGATCTCTATATCAAATTCTCTTAAAACTTTTGAAGCTGTCCTTGCTATGCGGTTTAATACTGCTACGCCTAGACTCATGTTTGTTGCGTAGAGTATTGGCATAGTGCCTGAGGCAAGTTGAAGCAAGTTTTTCTCGTCGTCACTAAGACCTGTTGTACCGATAACTAGTGGTTTTGGGTTGGTCCTAGCGTAGTTTAGAAGTGCTACGGTCGCCTCTTTTTGGCTAAAGTCTATGATGACGTCGCAGGCTTCAAAAAATTTAGCAAAGTCGTTTGTCAAAAGCTCACTGCTTAAATTTTCAACCTCATTTTTTTGGCTAAAAGCGACGCTTAAAGTGGCATTTTTCTCATCTTTTAAACAAGAGATGATGCTTTGAGCCATCTTGCCACTAGCGCCGTAAAGTCCTATTTTTACCAAAATTTATCCTTTGATTTTTGGGTGAAATTTAACATAAAATTTATTATAGAGAGATTACGAAATGGCTTTTGAAAAGAGCTACTTGTGGCTAGAATTTAATTAAAATTAGCATTGTGGCAATTGTTATGATCGCAAAAATAGCTAGAGTATGCACGTCTTTATCATTTTATGCCAAAAGGCGAGCGCGCTATATTTTGGTCTTATTTTATAAGGCTTAAAACCATGCGATCAAAAAGCACGAGTAAAAACTCCGCACAATTTTTTTAATTATTTTATTACAAATTTTCATATGCTCTTTTGATGGCAATAGTCCCAGATATGCTACTAAAATTTAAGATTTTAATGTAGATCAAAATTTATCAAAAGTAGAATTTCTATATTTAGCTATTTTTTAAATATAAATCTTGCTAAAAAGGTTTGTTTTGAAAGAGAAATTTAGCCAAAAATTTGGCTAAATCCTAGTATTAATGCAAGCTTTCTATGTAGCTCATAGCACTAAGTGCAGCCACAGCGCCATCACCTGCTGCTACGATGACTTGTTTTGGAGCGTCCTCTCTGATGTCGCCTGCTACAAAGAGCCCTTTTAGGCTAGTTTGCATCTTGAGGTTTGTTTTGACCTGTCCGCCATCAGCCATTTCGCAGATAAATTTGCCGTTTTCGTCTTTTAAAATTTCGTTATTTACATTTAGTCCGACGAATGTGAAAATGCCCGGCACATCAAGCACACATTCGCCATTTTTAGTATCAAGCACGATCTTTGTTAGACCCATATTATCGCCAAGCGCCTCTTTTACAGTCGCACTTGTGATAAACTCGATCTTCTCATTTTTTCTAGCTTTTTCAACGGTTGTTGGCGCTGCTCTAAACTCATCGCGTCTATGGATTAGATAGACTTTTGAGCAGATATTTGCTAGATAAAGTGCCTCTTCAACAGCCGTGTCGCCGCCGCCAAGGACGGCCACCTCTTTGTTTTTGTAAAAGAAGCCATCGCATGTCGCGCATGTGCTAACGCCCTTGCCAAAGAACTCGTCCTCGCCTTTAAAGCCAGCGCGTCTTGGAGTAGATCCTGTAGCTACGATGACAGCCTTTGCTTGCTCGCTTTTGCCACCCTCAAGCAAAATTTCAAAGCTGCCGTCGCTATTTTTTCTAACGCCAACGACATTTACCCACTTGTGAACTAGCCCAAACGCACTGCACTGCTTCCACCAAGTGCTCATAAAGTCAAAGCCGCTTTCGCCAGGGACTTTTTGACCTGGGTAATTTTCTATCTCTGAGCTTGAGGTGATCTGACCGCCAGGCTCGCCTTTTTCAAACATTACAACATTTTTTAGTCCGCCTCTAGTGGCGTAAAGTCCGGCACTTAGTCCAGCTGGACCGCCTCCGATGATCGCTAAATCAAGCATAAATTTCCTTTATTCTAAAACTTTTATGGACGAATTTTGTTTATAAATTTCGCCCCTTTGATGAACTATCTCAACACTGCTTGGTAGCTTTGTGATGCTTAAATTTCGCATCAGCTCTAAAACTGTATTTATATCTGAGCTTATGTATTTTAGTGTTGAGTTTGACTCATATCTTTTTTGAAAGATATCGATCGCCACAACTGTTTCATTTTTGGTTGGTAAAATTTCGTCTAATTTTGATTGATTTGAACTGAAGATTAAAAGCGTGTATTTTGGCTCTTTTGGAGCGAAAATTTCGCTTTTTTCGTAAAAAACTAGCTTCGCAAAATCAACAAATTTATATTGTGAAAAACGATAGTTGCTATATGCAAATGCAGCCGCTATCATAGCTGCACCAAAAAATGAACCAAATATATAGGTAAGAGGAAGCAGACTTCCTCTTCTTTTTTCGCTCATTAAAGGAGCGAATTTAGTTTGTCAGTTAGGGCTTGTTTTGACTGTGCACCGACCATTTGCTCAACTAGCTCGCCATTTTTGAAAAATAGCAATGTTGGGATCGATCTGATGCCAAACTCAACAGCAAGATCTTGCACTTCATCAGTATTTACCTTGCAGATTTTTGCTTTGCCGTCGAAGTCTTCAGCAAGCTCTTCGATCACTGGAGCTAGCATACGGCAAGGTCCGCACCATGGAGCCCAGAAATCTACTAGAGCAACGCCTTCTTTTGTTACATCAAAATTTTCTTTTGTGAGTTCGATGTATTTTCCCATTTGTTCTCCTTATTTTCAAGTTGTGGCAATTATACAAAATCAAATTTAAATTTTAGCTAAATAATAAATTTTATTATAAACTAATATTTTCTATCAGCTCAAAATTTTCATTTTTTACAACAAGTAGGTCAAGCTGAAAGTCTCTGTTTGGCTCATTTTTCATCATATAAAAATTTATAGTTTTTAAAATTTTCATATATTTTGCCTTGTTTAGCCTATACTCGGCCTCGTATTCTCCGCTAGTTGCTTTTACTTCTATAAAGTGTAAAATTTTATCACTACTTATCGCTATGATGTCGATCTCGCCAAATTTAGAGTGAAAATTTCTCTCTAAAATGACAAAGCCAAGCTCACGCAAAAATTCGCACGCCCTATCTTCAGAGCTCTTGCCAAAGAGATACTCTTTTAGCCCCAAGCTACTCCTCGATCCTCATCATAAATGGCTCTTCTTTTATATACTCTTGCTCTTTTAAAAGCTCCATAGTTCGCTTCGCATCAGCCTCCAAGCTCGTGTGCGTCGTGAAAAATAGCACAGCATACTCGCTCTCATCTTTTGGCTTTTGTAGCAAGCTGTCTATCGAGAGATTGTTTTCGCTCATCAAATTTGTTATCTTTGCTAATACGCCCATTTTGTCTTCGACTTTTAGCCTAAAGTAGTACTTCGTCTTTATCCTGTCGCGATCAAGAAGCTCTAAGGTGTTTAACTCAAATGGCGCTTTGTATCCAAGCATCGGCGACTTGCTATCTCTTGCGATGTCAATAAGATCGCTGATAACTGCGCTTGCTGTTGCGTCGCCGCCAGCTCCAGGGCCATAATACATCGTCTCGCCAACGACCTCGCCAACGACGCTTATAGCATTTGTCACACCGCTCGCCTTTGCTATCATTTTATTTTG
>CAUUIN010000092.1:0-5390 GCA_963545295.1 uncultured Campylobacter sp.
AAAAAACGCCATAAATGCTGACATTATAAATGCAAAAACATATCTATAAAATTTTGCTGGTATCAAATTTTCACCTAAATTTACTTGCAAACAAAGCTACTTGCCTTGCTTGCGTCACCGCCCACATAAGTTGCGACCTTTGGATATGCACATACTAGAAATTCCTTGCCTACATAGCTCTTGCTTTTTGCCAGCATACTCTTTGGCGCTTCACCCTTTTCGTGCCATGCCTCAAGCGCACCAAGAGGATCCACGTCATCTATGCCGTTACCGCCACCGCAGTGATTTAGCCCAGGCAGAGCGAAAAATGCTGCGAAATTTTGGCTATTTTCATTATCAGCCTCTAGTTTTTTAAACCAGTCCCTTTGATCTTTTGCCGAGAAAACTGGGTCAGATACGCCAGTTACTATTATGAGTTTGCCGCCATTTGCACTAAATGTGTTAAGGTTTGTTGAGATGGCGTCATTTATCGCCGCAGTCTCAAAGGTCTTTGGCGTGTCTTTGTCAAAGTCAAAATTTATCGTGTCAAAATTTGGCTGCGCTGGCGTTAAAAAGTAGTAGTTTATAGAGCCGCTTGCAAGCGTGATATTTCTAGCATTTGGCTTGCTGGCATCTTGCGAGTCGCCTAGTTTCCACTGTCTCCAGCCCACAGCGCTCACGCCTGAGTCATAAAACCAGCCACTATAAATTTGCTCGCCCTTGCTATTTTTAGCTCCGTTAAAGATTTTCTCTATCGCCTCTATCTTTTGCTTTGGCAAATTTAAGCTTTTAGGGTCAAATTTGCAAGCTTCCCACGCATTTATGATCCCATCTTTTAGTCCGTCTAGTCCGTCACATTTTTCAAGCACGGCTTGGCTTAGCTTATTAAGGTCGTCCTGTGTTAGGGCATTTGCAAAGATTTTCTCGCCTTTTTCATTTTTCGGAGCGATTTTCATAAGGGCTTGGTTGTCCCACTGCTGAGCGATCGCCGCACGAGATAGCCTAAAGCCAGGGTTTGCAGCGATGACGCCGTCAAATTCTAGCGGATAGCGCTGTGCTGCGATGAGTGCTGCCCTGCCGCCATTTGAGCAGCCCATGAAGTAGCTGTGTTTTGGGGCTTTGGCGTATGCTGCGGCTAAAATTTGCTTGGCTGCCTCTGTGACCTTGCCGATCGCCTGATAGGCATAATCTAGCCTTGCTTGCTGATCTAGACCAAACTCAGCCGTTGGCTTTGGGTGACCTGAGTTTGTAGTAACGACTGCGTAGCCTCTAAGAAGTGCAGGTGTAGCCGTGCTTGTTCGTATCGGCACCGCACCAAGAGCAGGTGCGACAAAGCCGTCCATACCGCCTCCACCTTGAAACAAAAACTTCTCATTCCACTGCTCTGGTAGCCTTAGCTCGTAGTCGATGCCATACTCTTTGCCATCACTGCCTACGCGCTTATATAGCTTGCCATGCACCACGCAGTGAGGCTTTGCTTTGATAGTATTTTTGCTGCCACCAGTTAGCGCAGACATCCTATCGGCAGATACTTCGCCGCTTTCGTTCCACACCGCATCTACCATCTCGTTATGTAAGATTTTTACATCTTTTAAACTCTCACATCCCGCTTTATCAAGGGCAAAAGCTGTGCTACTAAAAAGCGCCAATGCGCAAAAAAGTGAAATTTTTTTCATAACATCTCCTAAAATTTTATCTTGCTAAATGAGATCTCGTTCTTGAGAGCAAAGCCGTCAAATTCATCTATTAGCCCAGCTCTCTCTTTGGCATAAGCTTTGTAGTTTTCGCTTTGGCGGTAGCTCTCAAAGCTAGCCTCATCTTTGTAAATTTCAACCAGCACCCATTTACTAGGCGCATCCTTTAGGCTAAATGCAAACTGCGCAAATGCGCCATCATCGACGCTTTTTTGCATATATTTTTTGATGATCTTTTCAAATTTCGCATCGCTTTTTGCTAAAAGGCTTAAATTTGTGATGTGAAAGTAGCTATCTTTTAGGCGCTCTGGGGTTAAATTTTTAGAAAACGCGGCTCGTCTTTTGACATTTATAGCCTTTTTGCTAGCCAAAATTTCAGCACTCGCACTTGCAAATTTCTTAAAATGAGCCGAGCTTATATGCTTTTTATAAGCCGCCTCGTCCTTGTAAAACTCAAGCACGTAAAATAGCTCTGGCTTGCTCTTTGCACTCGCAAAAAAGATCGCCTGCGTGTCTGGCTCGCTCTTTGAGCTAAGGATGTTTTCCCTGCCAAGCTGCTTTAGCGAATTTATCTTATTTGGCGTGGCAAGTAGCTCATAAAAGCCTATCTTAGTCTCCGTCCCAAAGGCAAAAGACGCCAAAAACGCTAGTAAAAATAGTTTTTTAAACATCAAAACTCCTGCCTTGTTGGACGTATGGTTATCTCATTTACATCAACGTCGCTTGGTTGCGAGATCGCATAGATGATGGCGTTTGCAATAGAGCTTGTTGGGATCCCATTTTGTGCGTCAGCACCAGCTACAAAGCCTTTTACATTTTGATCTTTAACGCTATCTTTTATTTCACTTTGCACATAGCCTGGCATGATAACAGTGGAGCGGATATCGCCACCTACTTCTTGGCGAAGTGCTTCGCTGATGGCTCGGACGGCAAATTTTGTCGCACTATAAACACCGCATGTTGGACCTGTTTTTATACCTGCAACTGATGAGATATTTATGATGTGACCGCTCTTTTGGGCTTGCATTGTCGGCAAAACTGCTGCGATACCGTAAAGCACGCCTTTTATATTTATATCTATCATACTGTCCCACTCATCTACTCTTAAAGATTCAAACATCGATAGATAGATGACGCCAGCGTTATTTACAAGCACATCTATACGTCCAAATTTATCAAGTGCGACTTTGGCTAAATTTATGACGTCCTCTTTTTTGCTAACGTCAGTTGTGACCGAGACCACTTCGCCACCAAGAGCTTTTATCTCGCTCTCTACCTTTGCTAGTTTATCAGCCCTTCTAGCACCAAGAACGAGTTTTGCGCCATTTTTGGCTAGTTCAACAGCGCTTACCGCACCTATACCGCTACTTGCACCTGTGACGATAATCACTTTGTCTTTTATGTTTTGCATATTTTCTCCTTATAAGAATTTATTTTTCACTTACTCTTTTTATCCAAGCAAAAAGCTCGTCTAAATCGTAGTCGCCGCCGTGTCCTTGTCCCCAAACCGCTTCAAAATCCACCTCTTTGCCAGCATTTTTTAGCGAGAGTGCTAGCATGGCAGGCACGGCAAGGGCTAGGTCAGTGTCGTTTGTGCCCTGCCTTATGCGGTAGAATTTCGCCCCGTTTTTGTTTGCGGTGTAGTTCATCGCATTCATCATCTTTATGATCTTCTCATCAGCCATCTCGCCCACGCTTCGCTCTTTTGCAAATTTAGTAAAGTGCTTCGCAGGCGTTTTACTATCGCCAAAGAGATCGTTTTCAGGATTTTCTAACGCTAGTCCGTCAAAGGCAACTACTGCTTTGGCGCGTTTTAGCGAGGCGATGAAGTCTTCAAATTTAAATGTATATCCAAGAGAGCAGCCCTGCGTGTCAAGAGTTATAAATTTAGGCGTGAGCATGTTTTTATCGCTGCTTTTTGTAGCGGTAAATGCCTTTGAGATGAGGGCGTTTATATACTCTTTGAAACTACCCTCGCCGTTTTCATCAAGGCTTAGAGCGTGGCCTTTGGCGTCTTTTAAATTTAGCGAGTTTAGATAGGCTGGGAATTTGCTCTTTAGCTCGCGTGAGAGCTGCTTTTGCGTGGCGTTTAGCTCGCCTGTGATCTGTGGCTTTTTGCTCCTGTCGTTAAAAGAGCTCGCATCGAAGCTTGAAAAGTCTATCCTTTCAAATTTATCAAGAGCTCCAAACATCCACTCATACGCCTCGTCCTCATGCTCTAAATTTGTAACAGGGCAGTAGGCTGAAGCGGCATAAATTTGATCGTCAGCGTTTGCAGCGCCTAGCTCTTCAAGATATGGCTCGTACTCTTTTGCATTTGCGCTAACGCCTAGAAGTGCTGACATCGCACCGCCTGCGCTCGTGCCGTTTGAGATGATTTTGTTTGCGTCGCCTGGCATAAATTTGTCGTTAAATTTAAGATATCTAACGGCCGCTTTTAGATCGACTATCGCAGCTGGGGCTTTGCCGATGAATTTTTCACCATCTTTTAGCGTCCTGCCCCTAGCACCAACGCTTGCCACGACGTAACCTCTAAGAAGTGCTTCGAGAGTAGCATTTGGCTTTTTGTTTTGAATTTCTGGTTTTTGTGGTTTGGCGCTCATGTAGCCACCGATGCCATTTGGCATGAAAATAGCCGTAGTTTTATCGTCAAATTTACCCTCTGGCACATAAAAATTTAAGACTTCGTAGTCGCTCGTTGGCTTTGCCACATAGACTATGCCCTCATAGGCTCTAAATTTAAGCGTCCTCTCGCCAACTTGCACGCTTTTTAGCTCAAATTTGTTTTCATCAAATTTAAGCTCACTACCAAAGCACACCCCTACTAAACAAACCCCTAAAATAGCAACTCTAACGCCTTTCATGATCTGCCTTTTCATTTTGTCCTACTTTTTACTTTACTAGCCTTGGCGTAGGTTGCCAGGGCTTTAACGCCTAGTTATCTTTTGGCTCATATTTGACCGCATAGTCAAATTTGGGCTGGTGCATGGAAAACTCAAAGCTATCTCTATCCACCAAGCCAACGCAATGAGTGCTATCATAAAGGCACAGCAAAAACTCCGCCATCTCTTCACTCGTATGATATCTCTTAAATGATCTGTCGTAGTCGTAGTCCTCTTTACCAGTCGCCACCATGCCAAATTCTGTTTTTGTAGCAGCTGGGGCCAGCACTTTTGCCTGCATCTTTGCTTGCTTATCTTGTGCTAGCTCGTGGTAAAGTCCCTCGCTAAAGGCACTTACGAAAAATTTACTAGCGCAGTATGTGACAGCGTTTGGCACGATCTTATAGCCGCCTATTGAAGAGATGTTGATAAGCTGTGTATCTTTGTCTTTATATTTTTTAGTAAAGAGCGTTGAGAGCGTGACAAGAGAGATGATGTTTAAATTTATCATCTGCGTGATTTTTTCTAAATTTTGCTCGCCGACCTTGTTATAGTCGCCAAAGCCAGCGTTATTTATAAGCGCTTTTAGCTCAAATTTTTCTAAATTTTGCCAAAGAGCAAGAACATTTTCTTGCTTTGAAAGGTCGCAAACTTCTATCACGACCTCTACGTCTGCAAATTTAGCTATCTCGCTTTTTAGCTCTTCTAAAAGCTCGCCACGCCTTGCAACTAGGATCAAATTCTCCCCACGCCTAGCAAATGCCTTTGCTGCGGCCGCTCCTATGCCTGAGCTTGCCCCTGTGATCGCTATAAATTTTTTCATTTTACATACTCC
>CAUUIN010000093.1:0-5107 GCA_963545295.1 uncultured Campylobacter sp.
CTCCAGAGAACTCAATCGGCGGCTACAATGACGGCAATGACGCAGGCAATGCAACTCCAGTAACACCAGTCATACCTCCAATTAGTGTTGATATAAAAACTTTAACTGATGATTTTGGCACTATAAAAGGCGACTACAGCCTAGATGCGCCAAGCGTACCTCGCACAAATGATGCTACTCCAACTATAAGTGGCACAGTAGATCCAGCTGCTGTAAGAGCGGTTGTTAGCGTGCTTGACAAGGATGGCAGAGAAGTCTTTACAAAAACTCTAAATCCAAGTGACTATGCTGATGGTAAATTTAAATTTACAACTAATGAGTTAAGTGTAGATGGTAGCCATGATGGCGATTATGAAGTAAAAGTAGTGGCTACAGGAAGTGATGGTCAAACAGCAACTGATAGTGGTAGCTTTGTACTTGATACGGTTGCAAAGATCACTATAAACGTTGAAACAGAGATGAGCCTTGTAAAAGAGTCTGAGATGAGTAGCGGACTAAAAGGAAATTTCTGGTTTAACCATATCTATGAAGAAGGCGTAAGGGGTACTGAGCTAAGACCTTATGCTTTTAATAATACAGAATACGCTCATAACGGTATGAAGCAAAACGACTTTATCGAATACTATATGAGCAAAACAGAGCCTTGGGCAAGCTTTAAAGCAAAAGAGCTAAATTTCCAACAAGGTAAAGGCGGAGATAGAGATAACACTGATAATGATGCTGGAACAGTCTCAGGATTAGACGGCGCTCACAATATGGTTGGCAAGATCGATCTTGACGGTAACGTGGTAACTCCAAATAGCGAGTGGGTAGCTCCAAATTTCAAAGCACTTGAGTACTTCATCGACAATGCAAAAGGCAGCGATATAAATTTACTAAGAGATGCTCCTAATGGCAAAAACACAACAGCTGGCGCGATGGTAAATTTAAAAGGTACTATGTATCTTGAGCCAGGGGACTATAAATTTGACGCAAAAGGTACTGACGATAGTGTGAGATTTAAGGTTGATGGTAAGATTATGGTTGATTATGACACTATACACTCAGAAAATAGAGCCACAGTTACAAATTTGCACGTTGATAAAGCAGGATACTATGACTTTGATATGAGCTATGCAAACTACATCTATTGGGGCAAGCTAAAACTCACAGTCTCAAAAGATGGTGGTGCTGAGACTATACTTGGCTCAGAGGCAAGTGGCATAAAACTAAATTCAACTGACTTTGACAGCTACGTAGATACAGTAACAAGAAATGTCTATAAAGTAACTCAAAAGATCACAGGAACTGTGGATAATGTAGAAGATGGACAGATCGTAACTATCACATCAAGCACAGGTGAAGCTCACACGGCAGTTGTAAAAGATGGTAAATATGAAGTTGAGTTTAAAACTAGCGATCCAAAAGCAACATACACTGCAAAGGTTAGCGACCTTGTTGGCAACGAAGCAGAGGCAAAATCAACCGCAGTCAATACAAACACAAATCTTATAGAAGCGATCGATAATGAGCAAAGCCATGTAGATGAAAAGACAAACACTGGCATAAATGATGTGACAAAATATTATGAGTACACAACTGATGATATCGCTCAAACTGGTAAATTTTCATCTAATGAACCACTACCAGTACTAAGTGATAAGACTCCGACATTTACAGGTAGCATAGACAGCAGCGCAACTAAAGCGATCATCACTGTACTTGACAAAAATGGACATGAAGTCTTTACAAAAGAGCTTAGCCAAAGTGAATTTTCAAATGGTAAATTTGAAGTCACATCTGATAACTTAGGGGATGACAACTATAACATCAAAGCAACTGCTATCTTTGCAAATGGCGACAAGAGCACGATAGTTAGCGAATTTGTAGTTGATAAGACACCAGTTACTATAGAAAACATCAAGATCATCGAAAATGACAGTGAGGGACTACACCATACACTTAAATTTAACCTCAAAAACTACGAAGATGGCGATAAGATCGAGAGCATAAAAGTGGTCAAGGCAGACGGAACTGTCAATGTCATCTCTGTTGGCACTACTAAGCCAACTAATGGCGTGCTAAGCTTTGAATACGATCACAAGATAAAGCTAGGCGATAAGATCGAAGTTGAGATGACTGATAAAGCTGGTACAAAATATACTCACGTAAATGAAATTTTAGTTCCAACTATGACGCAGTTTGAAAACGGCAACGACACAACTACAAATGCAAATAACCGCTCAGCTGAGAAGTTGTGGGGCACTATGGAGATGAGTGAGAGCGGCTTTAGGACTGATGGCTCAAGGATCGTTTCAAACGACGCTGTGCCATATCTAAGAGCTGTTATCCCAGAGGATGCAACAGCTGGTGCTAGAAGCGGAAATGAAACTGTGAGCGAGTATCTAAATAGCGGTAATGGCATAAATTATGGTACTGGAGATGTTAGATTTGTAGCAACTAACGTTGATACAGGTGTTTCAAAAGATCTATTGTCTCAGTCTATAGAAAAACCAATAGGTAATGTAACACCTGATCATTATAACAGGCTTACAGGCTATAACAACAGAATTGATGGCGATGGCAAAATGGCTGATGGTGTTTATAAAATTTCTATCGATGGTAAATACCAAGGCGGCGATGAGCTACTTTACAACTCTATTCAATTTACGATCGACGCAACAGCTGCAACTATAAATAACTCAGATTTAAACTATAATGCAGCGACAAATAAAACCACATGGAGCGGAAATTTAAGTGAAAATGGTGTTGGTGCAAGCTATACACTAAAACAACACTTTGAAGAGGCGGTAAAAGGCATAGCTCTAAAAGATAGCATCACTTTAAGGGATGCAAACGGAAACATCATAACTGCAGATTCTGTAAAGCTTGATGAAAATGGAAATTTCGAAGCAGTATTTAACGGCGAAGTAAAAGCAAGCGATGTCTATTTGCAAATTTCTGATATCGCTAAAAATACAAGAGTAGTTGCAGAAAACAATCATGATAATGTTATCACAACAGGTGAAGGCAACGATATCATAACCGTTGGAGATGGAAACAACGTGATCAACGCAGGACGCGGTGAAAATGAAATTCGCACAGGCAATGGCAACAATGTAATCATCACTGGCGATAACAACGACGTCATAACCACAGGAAGTGGTAACGACTACATCGACGCTGGCAGAAGTGGCTATAATGGCATGAACAAAGGCGACATAGTAAATGCTGGCGCTGGCAATGATAAGGTTGTATTTACATTTGATGACCCAAGAGCAGCTCTATCTCAAAGTCTAGATGGCGGCGCTGGTACAGATACGCTTATCATGCGTCCAGTGGCAAAGGATGGCACTATCGACTTTGATAAGATAGACAATAAGTCTTTAAATAATGCGATCAAGAGTTTTGAAGAGATCCAGCTTGGCATGGATGAGCATGGCAATGACAACCAAGCTGTTAAGCTATTAAATTTAAAAGCGGATAATGTATTTAGCATCACTGATGATGTAAATACTATCTTAAAAATAAATGGCGATAACAAAGATAGCGTTTCATTAAAAGGATTTACTGAGTCTGCTGATCAAAGCGGTGTTGAGGCTGGATATACGAGATATCAGGGTCAAACAAGCGCAGATACTCCAACGACTATCTATATAGATGTTGATAACGATATAAACAAACAACTTGTATAAAATTTGGGCTTTTTAGCCCAAATTTCTCTTTTTAAATTCCTATTTTTACTCCCAAAAACGCTCTTAAAACCATCTTTGTACCAAAGTACAATATACAAATTTAATAAAAAACACTAGAATAAACCAAAAAATAAAATAAGGAATAAAGATGGCAGCTGTAGCCGGCAAGGTAAAAAGCGTCACATCTGATGTTATAGCGATAGACAAAAACGACCGTGTAAGAGTTCTAAACGTAGATGATGAGGTTTATATCGGAGAGAGTATAAAAGGCGAGAGTCAAAGTGCGAGCGTGACTATCACTGCAATAGATGGCAGCGATATATCACTAAATGGATATGACACGATATGGCTTGATAGTAGTGTGGTAAGTGCTGATACTAGTGCTGAAAATAGCATCGATACTGACGCACTTTTTAGAGCGCTTCTTGGAGAAAACTACGCTGAGATACTTGATCAGATGAATGAAAAAGTAGAAGATATGTTTGCAAAAACAGAGCAAAATGAGGCTGAAAATAGCTCTATTAGCCACGAGAGCAGTGAAAATTTAGCGAACAAGCATAGCGCAAATGATGACATTTTAACTGACTCAAATGAGCTAAAAGTAGATAACTCTTACGAGCATGCAAATTTTGACGCAACTACGATATATATCGAGATTGATAGCGACTTAAATAAACTTTCATAAATTTGAGCCTCTTGGCTCAAATTCCTTATCCTAAAAATTAACTAATATCTTTTATAATAAGCCAAAATTTACAAAAGGAAACCGATGAAGAAAATTTTAATCATCGCAGGCTCTTGCAATAGCGGCACAGCAGGACTTCAGGCTGATATAAAGACATGCGCTAGGTTAAACTGCTATAGCGCAACAGCGGTCACTTCGCTAGTCGCTGAGACCACAGACGCGATAAAAAGCGTAGTTTGCTTAGAGCCTAGCTTTGTCAAAGATCAGCTTAGCACGCTTGCGGAGGAATTTAGCTTTGATGCCATAAAGATCGGCATGCTCTTTAGCGAGGAGATAATGGACGTTGTTAGCGAGTTTTTACTCACTCAAAAGGCAAAAGTCGTACTTGATCCAGTCTGCGTCTCAAAGAGCGGCCACAAACTCATAAAAGATAGCGCAGTAGAAAGGCTAAAAGAGCTAATGGCGCTTGCCACCGTCGCTACGCCAAATTTAGACGAGGCAAATGTCCTTTTTGGTGGAAATTTTAAAGATCTGCCTTGCGATATCATCGTGAAAAAAAGAGTGAGCGAAGGTAGTAGCGTAGATACGCTTTATAGAAAAGATGGCTCACTGCAAAATTTCAAAACTCCGCTCGCTAGCCCGCTTGTGATGAGTGGGACTGGTTGCACTTTCTCAACGGCACTTGCTTGCTACCTAGCAAAAGGCAAGAGCTTAGAGGAGGCCATAGGGCTTTCAAAAGAGTATATCT
>CAUUIN010000094.1:0-4905 GCA_963545295.1 uncultured Campylobacter sp.
TAAATTTAATAAATTTAGGCGAAGTATTTTTCGCTTAGACAAGGCGAAATTCGATTTTTAAGCGGAGCGTATATGCGATACGTGAGCATTAAAAATCGAATTTCAACGAAGTACAAGTAGAAAAAGAGAAGTCTAACAAGTCTAAAATTTAAACTTCGTATCTCTCGCCTGGCTTCATTTCAATTATCTCCCACGGCAGCCCCTGCTTATTTAGCTCGTCCATGAAAGGTTTTGCGTCGAAATTCTCCATATTAAAGACGCCTTTTCCACTCCAGATGCCTTTTGCGACCATCATCGAGCCTATCATCGCTGGCACGCCTGTAGTGTAGCTAACAGCCTGCGCGCCAGTCTCTGCGTAGCAAGCCTCGTGATCGCAGACGTTGTAGATATAGACTTGGCGCTCTTTTCCATCTTTTAGCCCACGTATTACGCAACCGATGTTGGTTTTGCCTTTTGTGCGTGGGCCAAGGCTCGCTGGATCAGGCAGCAAGGTCTTTAAAAACTGGATCGGCACTATTTTCATGCCGTTGTGCTCGACCTCGTCTATGCGTAGCATGCCGACATTTTCTAGGCACTTCATGTGAGTTAGGTAGCTTTGTGAAAAGGTCATGAAAAAGCGAATTCTCTTTAGTCCTTTGATGTTTTTTACTAAGCTTTCAAGCTCCTCGTGATAGAGCAAGTAGCTATCTTTAACGCCAACTTTTGGGTAATCCCACTTAAACATTATCTCCATTGGCTTTGTTTCAATCCATTTGCCAGCCTCCCAGTAGCGGCCATTTGCGCTTACTTCGCGTAAATTTATCTCTGGGTTGAAATTTGTCGCAAAAGCATATCCATGATCGCCAGCGTTGCAGTCTAGGATGTCGATCTCGTGGATCTCGTCAAATAAATTTTGCTGTGCATAGGCGCAAAATACATTTGTCACGCCCGGGTCAAAGCCAGAGCCAAGAAGCGCCATCGTGCCAGCGTTTTTGAAGTCACTATCCTTCGCCCACTGAAGCTTGTACTCAAATTTTGCGGTGTCTGGGTGCTCGTAGTTTGCAGTGTCGATGTAAGGTATGCCAGCCTTTACGCAAGCGTCCATTAGCGTTAGGTCTTGATAAGGCAGCGCGACGTTTAGAAGCAAATTGGCCTTTGTTTGTTTTATAAGCTCTACCACAGCTGCTGTGTCGTCAGCGTCGATTTGCGCGGTCTTTATCTGCACGCCAAGGCGATCTTTGATAAATTTAGCGATCGCATCGCACTTGCTTTTTGTGCGGCTTGCAAGGGTGATAGATGTAAAAACGTCCGAGTTCATCGCACATTTTACGGTTGCGACTTGGCTAACGCCACCTGCTCCGATGATTAAGATATTTGACATTTTGGCTCCTTAAAATTTTAGTGATTTTAGCAAAGTTAATATAAATTTCTAGCTTCAAAAGGTAAAATGAGCCAAATTTTAAAGGTAAAAGCATGAAGAAAATTTTGCTATTTTTAGCGCCTATTTGCCTCTTTGCAAGCAGCTGCGACGAGCTGGTACAAGAGAGCGTGAGAGAGTTTTATAAAAGCGATAGAAATTTAGCTCGCGCTATAAATTTAGCCAAGCAAGCAACCAACGCATGCCTAAAGGCTGGCAAAACCGAGCAGGCGATCACTTCACTCATAAATGGCGGTAGCCTTTGCATGGTAAATGGCGAGCCACAAAAGACGCTAGAGTTCTCGCAAAAAGCACAAAATCTCGCGGCAAACGTTAGTGACAAACTGCTACTAGCTCGCTCTTATCAAAACATAGGTGCAGCAAAAAAGGCGCTAGGCAAATACGATGAGGCGCTTGCTAGCTTTGATGAAGCTCAAAAAATTTATGACACCAACTCAAATACGCCAATGCGTGACAAGCTGCTTTGCACAAAGTCCATCGGCAGCACCTACTATCTAAAAAATGACTTTGCAAAAGCCTATGAAAACCACATTTTAGCGTTAAATTTACTTGATATCACGCCAGATCTAAGCAACAACGAGCTTGTGCGATCAGAGCTTTTAATAGAGGTCGCTAACGACCTAGCAAAGCTTGATGGAAAAGACGAAGCCGCCCAAAACTACAAAAAAGTGCTTGAAATTTTAAAAGGCAAAGAGCAAAACCCCCGCGCACTTAATCTTTTAGAGCGCGCAAAGAAGGGGCTAGAGGAGCTTAACTAAAGTTTTTCTTTAAGATCTTTAGCACGAAATTTGCAAGCTCAAGCCCCTTTGAGCGGTGAGAAATTTTAAGCTTTGTCTCATTATCTAGCTCGCCAAGCGTCTTTGTAAAGCCATCTGGGATAAAGAGTGCGTCGTAGCCAAAGCCGTTTGTGCCGCGCTCCTCGTTTATCGCCTCGCCATACATAAAGCCATGCGTCGTAAAATCGCCAAATTTTGAGCTAATGGCAATACAGGCGGTATAGTGAGCTGGTGAGCTATTTAAATTTAGCGCCTTTAGCTTACTAATTAGCTTTGCTCTATTGTTTGCGTCATTTGCGTTTTTACCGCATACTTTGCCATTTTCATCAAGGTCAAAGTAGCGCGCTGAGTAGATCCCTGGCTCTCCACCAAGTGCATCCACGCTGATGCCACTATCATCGCTAAGCGAGATAAATTCGCCCTCAAGCCCCTGCTCTTTAAGCTTTGCAAAGACCGCTTTTGACTTTATGAGCGCATTTTGCTGAAAGCTGCTACCATCTTCAACGATCTCAAATGGCTTCACGATCTCGCTTAGGGCGTAAATTTCATAGCCTTTTAAAAACTCTTTTATCTCTTTTACTTTGTCTAAATTTGATGTCGCAAGCACGATTTTCATCGCAAAACTCCTTGATTTTTGGGCGTATTTTACAAAAAAGTAGATTAAATTTTTAAATTTAAATTAGTGTTAAAATGATAAACTTAGACCTTTTAAAAATAAGGGAAAATTTATGTTAAAAAGCGTTTTGCCACTATCTTTTATCGTAGCTAGCAGATTTTTTGGACTTTTCATAGTCTTGCCAGTACTTAGCCTTTATGCGCTAAATTTAAGCGGCGCAAATGAGTTTTTAGTAGGGCTCATCGTAGGCGTCTATGCGATCTCACAGATGATATTTCAAGTGCCTTTTGGCGCTCTTTCAGATAAGATCGGTCGCAAAAAAGCGCTAAGCATCGGACTTTTAGTCTTTGTGGTTGGCTCTATCGTCTGCGCGATGGCAAGTGACATCTACACTATGCTATTTGGTAGATTTTTACAAGGCATCGGAGCCGTGGGAGCCGTGGCAACAGCGATGATAAGCGACTTTGTAACAGAAGAAAACCGCTCAAAAGCTATGGCGATAATGGGTGCTTTTATAGGACTTAGCTTTACGCTTTCTATGGTGCTTGGACCGCTACTTGCTAGAAGCTACGGCCTATCAAGCCTCTTTTATCTAAGCGCTGCACTTAGCCTACTTTGCATCGTGCTGCTCTACACCGTCGTGCCAAAAGAGATAAAAGTGAGCGCAAAGGCTGGGAAAGTGCCATTTAGCAAGCTCTTTTTACAAAAAGACTATATGATCATAAATTTCACCTCTTTTATGCAAAAGATGCTCACAAGCATCGCATTTTTGGTGATCCCTATTGTTTTGGTAAAAGAGTATGGCTATGAGAGCAGCGAGCTTTACAAGATTTATACGCTTGGCGCCGTGCTTGGCTTTTTGGCTATGGGGCTAGCTGGTGCTTTGGGCGATGGTAAGGGGCTTAGTAAGGTCATCTTGATCGCTGGCACCTTGCTTTTTGCTCTAACCTACGCCATTTTTGCCTTTAGTTTTACGAAATTTCTCTTTGTGCTTGGCATCGCGATATTTTTTATAGGTTTTAACCTTCACGAGCCTATCATGCAATCAACCGCGACAAAATTTGTAAAATCCTCACAAAAAGGCACCGCCCTTGGCATCTTTAACTCATTTGGCTACTTTGGAAGCTTCGTTGGAGGCGCGTTTGGCGGATACATCATGCACTCTTTTGACTTTAAAGTGCTTGCCATCATCTGCGTGGTGCTTTGTGTGATCTGGCTTGTTTTGCTCTTTAGCCTAAGCGATCCAAGAATTTTTAAAAATATCTACCTAAGCCCTGAAACAAGCTTAAATTTAGAGCTACTAAATAGCCAAAAAGGCGTGGTGGATTATTACAAAAATGAGAAAAATCAAGTGATCAAATTTGACTCTCGCCTAACAAGCGAGGCGGCCTTAAAAGAGAGCTTGAAGTTTTGATCTACGATGTCATCATCGTTGGTGCTGGCGCTAGCGGGCTCTTTTTAGGGGCAAATTTAAAAGGCAAAAATGTTGCCATTTTAGAGAAAAACAGCAGCGCTGGCAAAAAAATCTTAGCAAGCGGTGGGGGCAGATGTAACATCACAAACCGCTTCATAAGCGCTAAAAACTACCTTGGCGAGCAAAAATTTGTAGAGCAAATTTTAAAAGCACTAAGTCCTGATCAGGTTTTGGAATTTTTTAGTGAGCTTAAATTTAGCGAGCAAAAGCAAAATCAATTTTTCTGTGATAGCGGTGCAAAGAGCGTTTTGAGCCTGCTTTTAAAAAGGCAAAATGCAGATATTTTTTATAACAAAGAGGTTATCAGCGCTAAAAAAGTAGATGAAATTTTTGAAATTTTGACAAAAGATGAGAAATTTAGAGCTAGAAATTTAGTCATCGCAAGTGGCGGACTAAGTTACAAAGCCCTTGGCGCAAGCGATGTTGGCTACAAAGTGGCAAGCGAGTTTGGTCTTGAGCTCTCGACCACTGCCCCTGCTCTTGTTGGCTTTAGCGTGCAAAAAGATGAGTTTTGGTTTAAAGAGCTTAGCGGCGTTAGCCTAAGCGCAGATGTGGTGATAAATGGCAAAAACGAGAGCCATAAATTTAGTGACGACCTGCTTTTTACGCACAGGGGCATAAG
>CAUUIN010000095.1:0-4882 GCA_963545295.1 uncultured Campylobacter sp.
TAGTTTTTTTACGAATTCATCGTAGTTTGTCTCAAGTAGTTTTAAATTTATCATTGTTTCTTATCCTTATTTAATTTAGGACACATTTTAGCGAATATTAGTATAATTTTGACTAAAACTTAAAGGAGGCACGATGCGGGTGCAAGATATTTTTGATAATAAAAATATTACAGCAAATAGCAAGCAGTTGGCTATTTTAAAACAAAATTTTCCACAATGCTTTGATAAAAGTGGTAAATTTGACATTGAAGTGTTAAGTCAAATTTTAGGTATAGAAAATATCAAAAAAGAGGGCTTTGAGTTAAAATTTTTAGGCAAATCTTATGCGAGATTAATGTCGAATTTAAATCCCAAAACGCTTTTAATGCCAGATATCGATCATAATTCTAAAAACGAGAACGCTCAAAATTTACTTATAAAGGGTGACAACCTTGAGGTGCTAAAACATCTTAAAAATGCCTATTTTGAAAGCGTAAAGATGATCTACATCGATCCGCCTTATAATACAGGTGGTGATGGATTTGTGTATAAAGATGATAGAAAATTTAGCGTTGATGAGCTCTCTAGCCTAGCTGGTATCTCGCAAGAAGAGGCCAAACGTGTGCTTGAATTTACCGCGAAAGGTTCAAACTCGCACTCTGCGTGGCTAAGTTTTATTTATCCGCGTCTTTATATCGCCAGAGAGCTACTTCGCGAAGACGGCGTGATATTTATAAGCATTGATGATAACGAACAAGCACAGCTTAAAATTTTATGTGATGAAATTTTTGGGGAAGAGAATTTTGTGGCAAATTTGACTTGGAATTCCGTTTCTAGTGTTTTGAAACAATCAAAACTTATAAGAAAGGAGCATGAATTTATATTAACCTATTCAAAAAATAAAGAAAAGTTGGCTTTTAATAGACTTAAAAACAATATGGAATTTAGCAATCCGGATAATGACCCAAATGGTCCTTGGTTTAGTTCTAATGCAGCTAGTGCTGATCAAAAATCAAAAACAAATTTCTTTGGTATTAAATTACCAAATGGCAAAATTTGCGAAAGAAATTGGAAATTTACTTATGAAGATTTTAGGAAAGGGCACGTTTCATTGTTTTTTAAAGGCGGTAATGTTCCTAGACTAAAAATATACGAAAGTGATTATGACAAAAATACGAGCGTTCAATCTAGTATCCTAACTGACTTAGGCTCAATTACAACAGCCAAATCAGAAATAGAAAATCTTTTCAGCCAAGATGTCTTTGATACTCCAAAACCAATAAAGCTTTTACAAAGATTTATTCACATTGCCACCAATCAAAATGATATCATTCTAGACTTCTTCGCTGGCTCTGGCACTACCGCTCACGCCGTAATGGCTCAAAATTTGGAAGACGACGGCAACCGTAAATTTATATTAGTTCAGCTTGATGAAAAAATAGACGAGAAAAAGAGTAAAACGGCTTACGATTTTTGTAAAAACGAGCTAAAAAGCGATAATCCAACCATCTTTGACATTACAAAAGAGCGTATCTTGCGCGCAGCGCATCTCTCTCTCTCTCTCTCTCTCTCCGAAGACGACGCGCGGCTTAAATTTAAAATCTTTTCTACCGTCCCACTTTTAAAATCATATTTAGATAAGTATTTAGATAGCGACTCTGATACGAAAGAGCTGAATTTATTTCCTAAAAATGAGCTTTCAAAAGATGATTTAACAGCACTTTTAACTACATTTGCAGTTTATGACGGCATAAAACTAACAGATGAGCTAAAAAGCATAAATTTAGACGGATACGAGGCGTATTACTCACAGAAAAAGCTATATCTTATAAATGAAAATTTTAACGGTAAAAATTTAAAAGCATTGGTTGAGAAAATAGATAGTGATAAAGAATTTGCACCTGAAAAAATAGTAATTTACGAGCCGAATTTTGAAAGCTCGAGATGGCGTGAGCTAGATGAGGCTATTAAAAATTATGCAAATAAAAAGAATTTGCAAATAAGCTTAATTGTAAGGCATTAAAAATGGCTGGATTTAATTACGAAAAAGATTTGCCTCATCAAAATGAAGCAATAAACGCGGTGATGGACGCTTTAGACGGGTGCGAGATAAAAACTAGCCTAAATGCGGAGCAAAATCCTCTAATAGAAAGCAAAAGCAAAATTTTTGATATCTGCATGCAAACAGGCACAGGCAAAACGTATACATTTACGAAAATGATGTTTGAGCTAAATAAAATCGCAGGCGTTTTTAAATTTATAATCGCAGTGCCGACGCTTTCTATAAAAGCTGGAACGATAAGCTTTTTAAACTCGGAGGCGACTAGGGAGCATTTTAGAGATATCTACTCTAAAAATATCAAAATTTATCTAGTCGATAGCGCAAAACAAAACGATAAAAAAGAGCGTATGCCAAGTGCGATAAGTGAGTATGCAAGAGCTAGTGAAAATAATGCTATACACGTGCTTGTTATAAATCAAGGTATGATAAATTCTCAAACGCTGCAAAAAGAATTTGACGTAACTCTTTTTGACGAGATATCAAATCCTTTTAAAGCTATCTCATATACAAGACCTATTTTGATAATAGACGAACCACATAAATTTGATAAAGATAATAAAACTTGGGGAAATTTGAAGAATTTTAACCCTCAACTTACTTTTAGATATGGCGCTACTTTTAAAGAGTTTGAAAATAAAATTTATGAGTTAAATGCACTTGATGCTTTTAATGCGGATCTAGTAAAAGGTGTCGAGGTTTATGTAGCTAAATTTGACGAGGCAGCTGATATAAGTGTAAGGCTGGTATCTACGGACGGAACGATTGCTAAATTCGAGTATAAAATCGATAAGAAAAGTGAAATTTGTAATCTCGCAAAAGACAATGATCTAAGCTCTATAGATGAAAATTTAAGAGGCATCAAGATAGAAAAACTAAATACAAAAACCGTGTTATTAAATAACGGCTTAGAGATGAAAAGAGGGGATGAAATAAATCCTTTTAGTTACTCGCAAACGCTTCAACAAAAGATGTTAGAAGTCGCCGTAGATGCGCACTTTAAAAACGAGCGTGAGTTGATGAAGAGATCTCCTCGTATAAAACCACTTGCACTATTTTTTATAAATGATATAGATAGTTACCGCGAGAAAAAAGGAGAATTTAGAGCTGAATTTGAAAAGCTTATAAAATCAAAAATGGAGCAAATTTATAAAGAAGAAGAGCCTGGATTTTATAAAGATTATTTAAAAAAATCGCTTGACGATATTTCTTTAACTCATGGTGGATACTTCTCAAAAGATAATGATGATAAAGATGAGAAGATACAAAAAGAGATAGATGAAATTTTGCATGATAAAGAGAGCTTGCTGAGCTTAGACAACACAAGACGTTTTATATTTTCAAAATGGACTTTACGTGAAGGTTGGGATAATCCAAATGTTTTTACTATCTGCAAACTAAGAAGCAGTGGCTCAAACACAAGTAAGCTACAAGAAGTAGGGCGTGGGCTAAGACTGCCTGTAAATGAGTATATGGCTCGTGTAAAAGATGATAAATTTATGCTTAACTACATTGTTGATTTTAAAGAAAAGGACTTTGCAAATAGCTTGATAAACGAGATAAATGAAAGTGTTGAAGCTGAAATAAATAAAGAAGAGCTTACTGAAGATATGATAAGGCTTGTGAGTTTGAAATTTGGCATAAGCAAAGACGAAATTTTAAAAAGACTTGATGAAGAGTGTGCTATTAACAGAAGTAATAAATTTTTAAAAGGTGGATATGAAAAATTTAAAGAGATTTATCCACTACGAAACGGAAATTTATCACAAAAGATAAGAAACGTCGAAGACAAGAAAAAGGGCATAAAGATAAGACCTGCTATGTTTGCTGAGCTAAAAGAGCTTTGGGAGAGACTAAACGAGCGAGCCATCTTAGAATATATGATAAAAGATGAGAGTGAATTTGGAAAAATTTTTAGTGATTTTTTATCTAATAGAAAAGATATATTTAAGCCAAGTGGGCTAGAGGTGCAGAGATTTGGTGTAAATGCGACAAAAAGTGGCATGAGTGTTGTAAATATAAGTAGTGTAGAAGATAAAATAGAGCCTATAAATACACTGACTTATAAAGAATTTTTAGTGAAATTAAGTGATGTGATATGTGTGAGATTAGATACATTGCATATTGCATTTGAAAAGTGCAAAGAAGTAGATATAAAAAAATATTTAAATTTATCTACGATATATATCTTAAAAAATGAATTTAATCGCTACTTGCTAGAGAATGCGATAAGCAAGTTTAGTATCTCTTATAAAAAAGTAGAAAGTAGCGTGCATCCAACAAAATTTACTGATGAAAAAGGAGATATAAAAGATGTAAGCGCTAAAGATCTTGGTGTGCAAAGTTTTAAAGCCAAGACCGCAAAAAAGTATTTATTTGATGAGATATTTTATGACTCAGAACTTGAGAAAGAAAATATCATTGAGGAGATATCTGAAGTGGTTGTATTTACAAAAATCCCAAAGAATTCAATAAAAATCCCAGTAGCAGGTGGTGGTACGTATTCGCCAGATTTTGCTTATATAATAAATAAAAAAGATGGCAAAAGCAGACTAAATTTCATTATAGAAACCAAAAATAAACCTAAAAGCGAACTTGCACTAAGCGAAAAGCAAAAGATTAAGCATGCACAAGAGCTCTTTAGTGGCAGTGGATTTGACGTGAAGTTTGAAACGCAATTTGAAAATGAAAAAATCTTATATGTTATAAAAAAGTCTTTATGATTTAGAGGCAAAATTAGCCTCTAAATTTAAACCATAAACATAACTTTTGCAAGCAAGATGATCGCCACCGCAAGCGTTAGTGCGATAGGGTGGATGTTGCCAAGTGGGCTAGGGCGCTTAA
>CAUUIN010000096.1:0-4796 GCA_963545295.1 uncultured Campylobacter sp.
CAAAATCCACCGCCTCGCCAGCTAAATTTAGCGTCTTTTGCTCTTTAAATATCGATGGCGTTGGCTTAAAATGGCTCTTTAGCACGATCTCAGCACCGCTACTTATGCCACCAAGTATGCCACCAGCGTTGTTGCTCAAAAAGCCAAGCTCATCCATCTCGTCGTTGTTTGCTGAGCCCATCATCGAGCTTACATTTACGCCAGCACCGATCTCAACGGCTTTTACTCCGTTTATACCCATTAGAGCCGCTGCCAGAGCGCTATCTAGCCTATCATAAAGTGGCTCACCAAGACCAGCTGGCACGCCTCTAGCTACGCTTAAAACCACAGCTCCTACGCTATCGTGCTCGCTTCTAGCTTTATTTACCGCCTCTTTCATCGCCTCTTCGTTGCCAAGGGCGTAAATTTGCGAATTTTGTGCAAAAGCAAAATCAACCTTTTCGCTAATGGCCTTGCCGATGGCAAGCACGCCGCTTAAAACTTCAATGTTAAGCTCATTTAAAAGTAGCTGTGCAAATGCCCCACCAGCAACCCTTACTGCAGTCTCTCTGGCACTCGCTCGGCCGCCACCTCTATGATCTCTAATGCCATATTTTTTAAAATAGGTAAGATCAGCATGCCCAGGGCGGAAAATCTCACGTAAATTTTCATAGTCATTTGACTTTTGGTTGTTGTTAAAAATGGCAAAACCTATCGGCGCTCCAGTGCTCATGCCATCAAAAACGCCGCTAAAAATTTCTATCTTATCAGCCTCATCTCTTGCCGTTGTGAAGCTACTTTGCCCAGGGCGACGTCTGTCAAGCTCACTTTGGATGAAATCTACATCGATCTTTAGCCTAGCTGGCAGGCCGTCTATCACGCCACCTATCGCCACCCCATGGCTCTCGCCAAAGCTAGTTAAGGTTAGTTTTTTGCCAAATGTATTCAAAATTTATCCTATTTTTTGATTTTTTCTAGCGCTATCTTTGCAGCAAGCTGCTGGGCCTGCTTTTTCGAGCTTCCAACAGCACGTGAAATTTCCTTGCCATTTAGTAGCAAGGCTATCTCAAATTCTTTCTTGTGATCAGGTCCAAAAGAGCCGATGAGCTCGTATGTTGGTATGACGCCAATGGTTGCTTGAGTGACCTCTTGAAGGGCTGTTTTGTAGTCTTTTTCAAGGTGCGCAAAGTCGATCTGCGGATAGCAAAGCTCAAGCAGAGTGATCGAAATTTCACGCACTTTAAGAAGCCCAGCCTCAAGGTATATTGCCCCCATCACCGCCTCAAATGCGTCACTTAAAATGCTATCTTTCTCTCTGCCGCCGTTATTTTCTTCAGCTTGGCTAAGCCTTAAAAACTCGCCCATTTTTAGTCGCCTAGACATATTTGCAAAGCTTTTTTCATTTACAAGCGCAGCTCTTAGCTTACTCATATCGCCCTCTGCGATCTTGCTAAATTTCTTAAAAAGATACTCAGCCACGAGCAGATCCATCACCGCATCGCCTAAAAACTCAAGCCTCTCGTTATTTAACGCCTGCTTAGTGCTCTTGTGCGTTAGTGCCTCTTCTAAAAGCTCAGTTTGTTTAAATTTATAGCCAAGATTACGTTCAAATTCTTCTAAATTTTTCATATCTTATTCTCATCTTTTATTTTTAATGCCTCGTCCCTTGCCATCTGGTCGCACTCCTCATTTTCAGGGTGTCCAGCGTGCCCCTTGACCCAGCTAGCTATGACTTTATGCGGCTTTGAAATTTCTAAATACTCCTGCCAAAGCTCGACATTTTTTACATTTTTAAAATTTCTCTTTTGCCAGTTTGCAAGCCACTCATTTATGCTATTTACCACGTATGAACTATCTGTTATTAGCCTCACCTCGCAAGGCTCTTTTAGCGCTTTTAGTCCCATTATCGCAGCTTTTAGCTCCATTTGATTGTTTGTAGTATGCGCCTCGCCGCCACTTGCTTTTTTCTGCGCTTCGTTAAATCTCAAAATGTAAGCCCAGCCACCAGCTCCAGGGTTTCCAAGGCATGAGCCGTCACTAAAAAGTGTTACTATCTTCACTTGGTTTTTCTGTGATGTGGGATAAAATTTTCACACTTCCTAGCTCGTGGCAGACTGGACAGCGGTAAAAGTGCATAGGAAATGAGTTTTTGCAGTTTTTGCAAACGTAGTTAAAGCTTAGCCCAGCCGCGTCAAATTTAGCATCTTTTAGCCTTTTTATGGCATTTAGCTCAAAGCCGTAAATTTCGCAAGGCTCATCTATATCGCCCTTTGCGTAAAAGAGCGATTTGTATTTTGGATCGCTTAAATTTATAGGCGTTTTTAGGTTGTAAAGCAGGTCTAGCACATCTTCAAATTTGGCAAAATCTTTTAAATTTTCTAAATTTTCATTGTGTTTTATGAAAAGTGCTAGGATCATACGCTTTAAAAGCTCAAAATTTTGGCTAAGGTGAGAGAGAATTTCTACCTTCTCGCTAAAGCTTAAATTTCTATCATCAAGCGTGCTAATCGCCTTTATATAGGCCTTTTGATCTTTTACGTTTGCTCCAAGCTCTTCAAGAGAATTTAGCGCATAAAGGGCTTCTTTGTAGTTTTTAAGCTTCTCATCTATCATCGTTAAAAAGCGAAGTGCGAGGACATTTCTAGGGCTTAGTTCAAGCGCTTTTTCAAAGACTTCGCTAGCCTTTTTTAAAAATCCTGCCTTAAAATAGACCTCTCCAAGCTCGTTTAGGATAAATTCTTTCTCGTTTTTATCTTTTACTTTTTCAAGTGCGATGAGATAGACGCCGATTGATTTTTCAAAGTCGCCGTTTTTAGCAAAGGTTTGAGCCAGCATGCTAAGGCTTGGTATATCTACTTCTGGGCTTTTTAGCATCTGCTTGTGCTCGTCGCTTATGCCATCTTTGCTATCAAATTTCTTGATAAATTTTTCGATGCGTTTTTTCTCATCTTTGCTAGAAAATATGCCCCAAGCATAGCTTAAAGCGGCGATCATCAAGATGATACTAAATAGAATAATAAGGCTAAATATCGGATCTCTGTGCCCAATGAAAAAAATATCCACGCTAACACTTTGTAATAAAATTTTACTTTAATTATAACAAAGCAGTTGTATAATTTTGCTTATGATAGATCCAAAATCCATTGAAAAATTAAAAAACCAAATAGACATTGTTAATATCATCGAGCAGTATATACCTGTAAAAAAGATGGGCTCAAGCTACAAGTGCGTATGTCCGTTTCACGACGACAAAAACCCAAGCATGAGCATAAATCAAAACAAGCAGATGTATCACTGCTTTGCCTGCAAGGCTGGCGGAGATGCGGTTAAATTTGTGATGGATTATGAGAAGCTTACATATCCTGAGGCGATAGAAAAGATCGCTCAAATTTCAAATTTCAGCCTTGAATACACAAACGACAAGGTGCCAACGCAAAAAGAAAACAAGCACATTTTAGAAAAGGTAAATGCCTTTTATAGAAGCGAATTTTACAAAAACGAAGTGGCCATTAGATATATCAAATCTCGCGGTATAAATGATGCGATGATAGAGAAATTTGAGCTTGGCTGGGCTGGGGATAGTAAAAGTACCATTAGGCTTTTGCAAAATGAAAACATCGAGCCAAAAGAGGCGCTTGAAGTTGGCATCGTAAAGCAAAATGAGAAGGGAATTTATGCTAGTTTTATCGAGCGCATAACCTTTCCTATCTACTCGCACACCACAAGGCTAGTTGGTTTTGGTGGTAGGACGATCTCAGATCACCCTGCAAAATATGTAAATTCGCCCCAAAGTGCGGTATTTGATAAGTCAAAGCTGCTCTATGGCTACCACCTTGCTAGACAAAGCATCTTTGAGAAAAATCAGATAATAATAACTGAAGGCTATCTTGACGTAATCATGCTTCACTACGCTGGCTTTACAAACTCTGTTGCAGTGCTTGGGACGGCACTTACAACAAGCCACTTGCCGCTTTTAAAAAGAGGTGAGATAAGCGTAGTGCTTTGCTTTGACGGAGATGGCGCTGGCATAAATGCAGCCACAAAATCAGCTCATCTGCTAAGCGTAAATAAAATAGATACAAAAGTAGTCATCATAAGTAATGGCGCAGACCCCGCTGATATGGTCTTTGCAGGCAAGATAAAGGAGCTAAAAGAGCTTTTTGGCTCAGGCGAGGACGCGGTGAAATTTTACATAGAAAAGATCATGCAAAAGTATGACATCGCACGCCCAATGCAAAGAGATAACTGCCTAAACGAGATAAAAGCCTATATGGACGAGCTTGGAGAGGAGATAGCAAGCTCGTATGTGACAGAAGTAGCAGCTAAATTTAACCTCACTCCACAAAGCGTAGCAGATAGGTTTGGGCTAAAGCAGAAGCAAAAAGGTGAAGCTAAATTTAAAAGAGAATTTAGAAAAAAAGGCAAAGATGAATTTGACAACTCTGTCATGGTAGATGAGGTGCCAGCTGTGATGAACAAAGATCCACTCGAGTTTGCACTTTTTAAAACCATGCTAAACAACCCAAACTACAGAGATGAGATACTCTCAAAGCTTGGAGCTAGATACTTTATAAAACATCCTGAGTATCTAAACGCCATCCTTTATAGGTATGATGTGAGCGACGAAGAGATGGTTAGAGAAATTTTAATGGACGAGAAGATCCATGAGATCATTGATCCAACCACTTTGCAAAAGGCTATTTTAAATATGCAAATCGCATTTTACGAGAATGAACAGCAAATTTTAAAAGACTCTGACAATCCAAATAAGATAGAAATTTTAGAAAAACTGCTATTTATCATCAAAGATCTCAAGA
>CAUUIN010000097.1:0-4614 GCA_963545295.1 uncultured Campylobacter sp.
CCACTTGCAAAGATCGGCGGCAAGGGGCTTTTTACAAAAGAGCTTGAAGATAGCATGCTAAAAGGTGAGACTGATATCGCTGTGCATAGCCTAAAAGACGTGCCTGTAGTCTTTCCAAAAGGGCTTAGGCTTGCAGCCATTTGCTCACGTGAGGATACAAGAGATGCGATGATAAGTGAGAAATTTGCTAAATTTAGCGACTTGCCACATGGCGCAAGGGTTGGTACTACAAGCCTTCGCCGCAAGATGCAGCTACTTATCATGAGGCCTGATCTTGAGATCATCTCACTTCGTGGAAACGTGCAAACTAGACTTAGAAAGCTAAAAGAGGGCGAATTTGACGCGATCATTTTGGCGATGGCTGGCATAAATCGCCTAAATATCAAGGCTGAAGTGGCGCACATATATACATTTGGCTTTGACGAGATGATACCTGCGATGGGGCAGGGCGCTCTTGGGATAGAGGCTAGAGATGAGAAGCAAATTTTAGAAGAGACTAGCTTTCTAAATGACGAAAATGCGGTCATCGAAACGACCATAGAGCGTGACTTTGTAAGCGTTTTAGAGGGTGGTTGCCAAGTGCCAATAGGCATAAGCGCAAGGCTACAAGGTGATGAAATTTCTATCGATGCGATCGTTGGTCTGCCTGATGGAAGCGAGTTTATAAAAGATAGCTTAAAGACTAGCAAAGATAAATTTCAAAGCATCGGCAAGGAACTAGCGCATAAATTTATAGAAAAAGGGGCGAAAGAGCTTTTAAGGCGCGCTGAAGAGATGGCGTAAGCGTGTTTGAGCTAAATTTTAAGGCAAAAGCTATAAGTGCTACCAAAAATAGCAAAGATAACTACTATATGATCGGTCTTGTGGAGGGCAAATAAGGCTACAAACTACGTAATCTTTTAAAGACCGATCAAACTAAAAAAGGACGATGACGAAAACGCCGACATAAACGGCCTATATGCCGAGTGCAATGGCGATGTTTGTTATAACGCTTGCAAGCGGGTGAATATCATTGATAAGAGCATCATTTTTGAGGTGCAAGATAGCGTTATTAGCGTTGATATAGAGGGTGTTAAGCTTAGTGATCGCTTTATGAAATATAGCAAAGAGATATTTGGCGAGCTGCTAAAACGCAGTTAAATTTAACGCTAAAAATGCCGATAGAATTTGAGCTCTTTTGGACTGGAAAACACCATAAAAAAGAGCTTGTTGATCCAGAAACTACTAAAATTTGATATTAAAATCCTTTGCGATCTTTGTCTTTAAGTCCGCGCTGATCTTTTTAAACATAGCGTTCATTTCGGCATTTTTGTCCATAAATTTCTCCATTTGTAAATTTGCCTTGTCGCTGTTTTCTTTTATTATCTCGCGAGCTTTTTGCTCTGCGCTATCTTTAGTGTGCTGCGCAAGCGCGGCGAACGATTTTACGAAAGTTTCTTTGATCTCATCCTTGGTCTGTGCACCAAAAAGTTCACTTATGATCTGCTCTAAAAACGGCTCCAGCTCGCTAAATAACGCCGAGTTTTGCTTTGCGTTTTGCACTTGTTGGCTGATGTGCTCGCCAAAGACGCATTCGTTGCAAAAGTGCTCGCAGTTGTTGATGAGTAGGTTGTATTTTTGCTCGCCTATGCGCTCCTTTGCTCGAAGCGCCACCTCTTGCCCGCTAAATGGCGCATCTGCATGCTTTTTAACCTGCAAAACGTCGCCGCTTGCAAACTCCTCAAGGCTGGTTATCTCTACCTTTGCGATGTTGCGTTTATCTAGTGGCACGACGTTGCTTAGTATCTCCTCAAAACAGCTCTTTTCAAGCACGATCCCACGCGCCAAGCCATTATAATGCACGACCATATCGTCTCCGACGTAGATGCCGTGATGCTCGTAAAGCTTGATGCCAAGCACGCTTCTATCCACAAAGATGTGATCGCCTATTTTTGGTAAATTTGTTCTCTTTTGCATGAATTTGCTCTAAATTTATTTCTTGGCGCTTTACAAAGTTTAGCCAAAAGCTAGCAATTAAGAGCGCAAAGTGGCTAAATTTAGCTCAAATTTGCTAAATTTAAGAAGATTTAGCGGAAATTTATAAGGAAAAATATGGACTACATCAAGCTTTTAAAAGATAATGGCCTACTTAGAGTGATCGAGGAGCCCGTGGATATCGACCTAGAGATCGCGCACGCGAGCTACATCGAGGTCAAGCGCGAGGGCTCACAAGCACTACTTTTTACAAATCCAGTCTGCAAAAAAACTGGGCGTAAATTTGCCCCGGTGCTTACAAATATCTACGGCTCAAAAAGGGCGCTTGAGCTGATATTTGGCGTGGAGCCTGATGAGATCGCAGCCCAGATAGAAAAGCTTTTAAAGCCTAAAAAACCTAAGAATTTTAAAGAGAAGCTTGACTTTTTATCGTATCTTTTTAGTATGAGAAAGATATTTACCAAAAGGCTAAAAGGCGAGGGCGAGTGCCAGCAGGTCAAATTTATAGGCGAGCAGGCCGATCTTTTGAGCCTGCCTGCGCTAAAGACCTGGCCGCATGACGGAGGTGCTTTTGTCACGATGGGGCAGGTCTATACGCAAAGTCTAGACGGCGCGCTGCAAAATTTAGGCATGTACCGCTTGCAAATTTATGATAAAAATCGTCTCGGCATGCACTGGCAGATCCACAAAGACGGCGCAAATTTCTTTCACGAATACAAGCGTGCAGGCAAAAAGATGCCAGTTTCAGTAGCGATCGGCGGCGATCCACTCTACATCTGGTGCGCTCAAGCGCCACTGCCAAAGGGCGTCTTTGAGCTGCTACTTTACGGCTTCATCCGCAAAGAGCCAGCAAGGCTTGTAAAGTCACTCACAAATGAAATTTACGTCCCGCACGACGCCGACTACGTGATAGAGGGCTTTGTGGATACGACTAAGAGCGAGCTTGAGGGGCCATTTGGCGATCACACTGGCTTTTACACGCCAGTTGAGCCATTTCCAGTGATGGAGGTCACGGCGATAACTAGCAAGCGTGAGCCCGTATTTCACGCGACTGTGGTTGGCAAGCCACCGCTTGAGGATAAGTATATGGGCTGGGCGACTGAGCGTATTTTCTTGCCGCTTTTGCGAACGACCGTGCCAGAGCTACAAGATTATAACATGCCTGAAAATGGTGTCTTTCACAACCTTATCCTAGCTAAGATAAATGCTCTTTATCCAGCGCACGCAAAGCAGGCGATGCACGCATTTTGGGGCGTTGGGCAGATGAGTTTTGTAAAGCACGCGATCTTTGTGGGTGCGGAAGGGCCTGCGCTTGAAAGCTACGATGAGTTTGCAAATTTTGTGCTTGATAGATTTGGTAGTGAGAGTGTGCTAATAAGCCAAGGTGTGTGCGACCAACTCGATCACGCCAGTCCAAACTCGTGCTTTGGTGGCAAGCTAGGCATCGACGCGACGCAGGACTTTTGTAAATTTAGCCCTACAGTTTTAAGCGATGATGAACTATTAGCTAAATTTCAAAGCGTTGCTCCAAATATCAAGGAGCTTAGGCAGTTTAAAAAAGAGAGTAAAACACCTATTTGCGTGATTAAATTTGAAAAAGATCGCCCTGTAAAAGAGCTCTTTACTAAGCTTTTAGAATTTAGGGAGTTTTTTAAGCTTCTAGTCGTTGTCGATATGCAAAACTACCTAGAAAACCCATATATGCTGCTTTGGCGTGTGACAAATAACATAGATGCCTTGCGTGATATCTACATTGAGGGTGAAAATTTCTGCGTCGATGCGACGAGCAAGGACGAGCTAGAGGGCTATACGCGTGGTTGGCCTATACAAACTGATTGCGAGCGCGACGTGGTGGCTAGCCTAGTAAAGCGTGGCATAGTAAAAGATGAGCCAGAGCTTTTTCATAAATTTGAGATATTTGGGTAGGGTTATAGCTTAGTGGCTTTGGCAAGGTAGTTTGCAAAAGTAGCAAGAAAATGCGCTCAGTTGCCTAGCCTATTGCTTATCCTTAAGCGGTGGCTGTTGTATGAAAGACGTGGGGGTACTTGCTAGTTATCGCCGTGCACCATCACTAAAAATGGCTCAACTGGCGTATAAAAGCCGATATGATCGCTCAAGCTCGCTCTTGGTCTATAGGCAAAGCTCTTGATCAATAAGCTTTAAATTTGATTTAGCATTTAGGCTTGGCAAATTTGCTTTTAAATTTAAAATAGATCAGCTTCTGCACTTAAAAATGGCTTAGTTTAAGGCCATTTTTAAGTGCAGCATAAAATTTCTTACCATTTTTATGGAAATTTCTAGCTAAATTTGGTTGGCTTGAAAACTACCAAAATTTATGCCAGCAAATGCGAATTTTTAAATTTAGCACTTCAAATTTCTTGAAATACTAAAAATAATATGTAAAAATTTACGTAAAATAGTATGACTTTGACTTATGAGAGGTAAAATTTGGAGTTGTGCGCTAGGAAATTTTAAATTTGATCTGTTGTGATGGTGTAAAGTAATGTAAAGAAATTTTTGCCACTTTGATTTTGACCAAAACCCACTCTAAACACGAACTAATCGCACTTCTATATCCTTTTTTATAACTTTTATATCTAACATAATTTTATAGATGGGTGTAAAAACTTTTAAATTTAA
>CAUUIN010000098.1:0-4555 GCA_963545295.1 uncultured Campylobacter sp.
GGCGGTGTGATGCTACTTGGCAGAAATGTCACTAGCAAAGCCCAGCTAAAAGCTAGCATAAAGGCGATCAAAGAGAAAAGTCCTAAAATTTTCATCGCCATCGACGAAGAGGGTGGCAACGTAAGCCGCATGAAAGATAAGAGCTTTGATGGCCCATATCCTAGTGCCTACGAGGTCGCAAGCACGCTTGATATAAAAAGTGCATACGATCTCTACTCAAAAATGGCTATAAATTTAAAAGAGTGCGGCATAAATTTAAATTTCGCTCCAGTGGTCGATCTGCACGATGAAAACTCGCCGATCATCGCGGCTAAGCAAAGGGCGTTTAGCGAGTATGCAAGCAAGGTGGTGATCTACGCTGATGTCTTTATGGACGCGTTTAAAGAGCAGGGCGTGCTAACTACGCTTAAGCACTTCCCAGGGCATGGTAGCTCAAAAGAGGACTCACATAAAAATAAGAGTGAGGTCGCTCTAAGCAAAGATGCGCTACTACCTTACAAAGACGCCATAAGCACCGGTAGAGCGCAGGTTATTATGGTCGGACATCTTTTTGTAAAAGGGATCGACGAGGAAAACCCAGCCACGCTTTCTAAAAAGATCATAACCGATCTACTTCGCAATGAACTTAAATTTAATGGCGTGGTTATAAGCGATGATATGCTGATGAAAGGCGTTGGCGACGAAGCTTTAGCGCAAAAAGTGGTGAAATTTATAAACGCTGGTGGTGATATCTTGCTCTTTAGTGAGTTTAAGATAAATAACCAAAGAACGGCTGATCTAGTCACTCAGATCATAATCGACGCAGTAAATGAGAAAAAGATCAGCAAAGAGCGAATCGACGCTTCATATAAGAGGATAATGGCTCTAAAAGCGAAGTTGTAAAAATATCTGATCTTTTTATGTAGCATAAGACCAGATATTTTTTGATCTCCTAAAATACTTTATAATGTCATTCCGCTTTTGCACTCTATATCTGATAGTAATAAAGTTAGCATTTCTTTTTCATGTTCGCTAATTGCTTGTTTAAATTTGTCTAAATTATCACCATCTATGCATGCTGACATCAATATTAATTTTAGACTTTGCGTTATTATATTTGGATATGTAGTTCGCTTTGCTAATGGGGCGAGATTGGAAAATTTAGAGTTACCAGAAGTTGTAACAAGCGCTAAGTTGCCAAAAGAGTTTAAAATTTCGTCATCATTCATGCGCTCTATACTATCTCCAGAAGGATTTTGTGGGTAAAAATGCTCGATAGAGTCTCTAAATTTAAACTCCCACTCTTTTAAATTTTTTAAATTTACATCGCCAACTGCTTCAAAAGCATTTTGTAGTTTTTGTTTTGGTTCGCTATTTCGAGTGCTAACTATACACTCTTTGTATAAAATATAATCAAGATAGGCGAGGACTATTCTCTCACACATAGGATAAGAGGTACTTTGTTCTAGTGCATTCTTTACCTTTTCTTTTGTATATTGTTCTAAAATTTCTTGTATATCATCTGCTTTTTTGTTTTCATCAAGCTGCTTAAGAAGCGTAAATATCCATTCCATAGCGCGCGGCGAGGTGTATGTTATGCGCAAACAAGATTGCAAAGCGACAACTAGTCTGCTATCATCGAACGTATCCACATAACTAAATGTAACTTTGTTGTTGGAGTATTTTTTTAGCATTTTTAGCGACCATTTTTCGTCGTCATTTTCATCAGTTTTTATAATAAATTTATCAAACAAAAATCTAAATTTTAAAAGGTTATAGATAAAATTTTTAGCATTTTCGCTATTATCGAAGTGTTTTTTTAAATTATCAATCAATTTTTTATCATAAAGCAGCTCATTTATACTGCTACTGCTTGTATTATTACTCATAGCCGCATTTGCTTGCAAAAGAAAATTTGGGAAATTTATAATAGATGAAAACCTTTTATTTTCGTTTTCATCTTGCACTATTTTTTGTGAAGTTAAATTTTCATTTTCTAAAATATTGCTTAATGACCGCACTTCAGCGCCGTCGCTATCTTCTATAGGAATTTCAAAAAGTTTATTTTCATCACAAATTTTATTCCACTCATCGCCAAAAATTTGCTCTCTTAACTTCTTTTCAAAGCTCATCTGCACGTATCTATCCATATCCGCACATGCGTCCCAAACTAAAGCAGCTATTTTTCTATCTTTTTCTTCTAATTTTTTTAAAATTTTTGCCTTTGCGATCTGATGAGCTTCAAGTTGCTCACCTCTTGTATTCATTATCTCAAAAAAATGATTTAGATCGGCATCATTTGGGACTGGTACGCGTAAAATTTGTGCTTTTAAAATTTTATCTTTAAAGCCTGCGTTCTTTTGAAAATACTCTTTTATAATTTTAAACCCGCTTACTATTTCACTAGATGGCAAATCGGACCACTTATTATCATTACAAATTTTTTCTAAAGTTTCGTTTGACTTTTGCCTAGCTTCAAATTCTAGTTTACCTTTTATTTCATGCTTAAGATACCTTAGTATCAAAAATATAGTTGTGAGCCTTTGTTGTCCATCTATAACTTCAAAAACACCATCTTTTTGCCTAACAACCAAACTCCCTATAAAATACCCATCATCATTACTTTTAATATCATCTAAAAGCATCTCTATCTCATCTTTGCTCCAGGCGTAATTGCGCTGATATATCGGAATGAGATATCTACTTTTAAAAATTTCTTTTACTTCTAAATGGCTTATTTCTTTCATTTTATCCCTAGCTCTTTTACTATTGATTTGTATTCTTCTTTATCTATAGTAATATTTTCTAGCTCTATGTTATAAATTTCATCTGGTGATCTCATATGAGATATTTTTTCAAATAAATTTAATCCGTTATTTTCATCTTGATACCCAAGTGCATATTTGTTTATGCTCTCTAGATATACGGCCTGTTTTACCAAACGCAAAGTATAAACGTATCTATAAAAAAATGCGCAAATATTTTCATTAAGCTCATCAAAGCCAAATCTATCAACAAATGCCATTATAAGGCATTCAAAAAGTCTTACTATATATTTATCGCCTCTCTTTTTTCTAGGCATGGTGTTGTCGTCATATTTTGCTTCTACAAATTTCTTTATTTTATGGTAAAGGTTTAGGTAGTGAGCTGTGAAATCAAAAAAGTGTTTTCCACTTAACAAATCTTGAGTGAGTAAAAATTTACTGCTATTTTGCGCGCCGAATTCGATCACTGCTTTATTAAATTTAGTCACATTATATAGCGAAGTATGGTCTATACCTTTAAAAATATCTATGTGGTCTTTGGAATAATATAATCCGCTCTCTCTACGTTGCCATCTAATAATAGGAAACAAAAAATAACTAAAAATTTCTTTTATTTCATCGCTATTTTTATCCTCCCAATTTGATATTACCTGCACTTTTTTGGCTTCATCATCGTCTAACATATGCCTTAGATGGTATGCTTTTAGCAGATCGTGCACTTCTAGTGCTTTACCTCTGGTATTTTGAGAGTCAAAGTAGTTAAATGCTTCTTGTTGGTCAGTCACAACTATTTCAACCATGGTGCAATTATTTAAGATAAATTGTTTAAATTTTTCTTTTTCATCACCAGTTAGTAACTCTGCTTTTTGTTTTAAAATTTTATTATTGTTTATAATGCTATTAAAAGAGAGAGGATTGAAAATTTGCTCTAGTAGTGGCAATTTTTCTTTTTGCCCTAGTAAATTTAGTAGTATTGTGAGTGTAGTTAGACGTTGTTGCCCATCGACAATATTATAATTTTCGCTTTCTTGGTGCAGTATGGTAGAGCCTATGCGGTACTCGTTTTTGTTGTTTTTGTACTCTCTAAAAATATCATTAAAAAGCACAAGAGCTGATTTTGTACTCCAAGTATATGGACGTTGATAGTTTGGGTTTTTTAATTTTTTATCAAGTATTTTAGAGAGATTTTTGATACTGACATTCATGCTTTTCCTTATCAAATTTGTGCAATATAGCACAATTAATTTTTATAATATTGTCCTAAATTTTTAAGATAGTTCTTTTTATACAAATCAAATAAATATCTCACAACCCATCAAATTCTCTCTTTAGTTCGTCCCTTAGTTCTTCAGCTCTATCTTCGCCATTTTTGAAATTTGCCTTTACAAAGCCATCGATCTCGTCTAAAATTTCGACTAGTTCGCTCTCCCAGTTTGCATTTTCTTGTTTTGAAAGTGCTTCTAGCTTATCTCTTGTCTGCTCTAAGGCATCAAGCACCTTGTCCTTGTCGCCAGCCTCATTTAGTGCATCTTCAAAGAGTATGTCTTGTCTTAGAGCATTTATCTTTTTTAAGATGACATTGCAAAATTTAGGGTATTTCTCAGCATTGCTTAAATTTTGCAAAACCTCCTGCGCAGCCTTTTGATAAGCTGGCACCGCCCCTTCATCGTCTAGCTTTTTGGTTAGTTTTTGTATCTGAAAATATAAAATAAGTGCTGCAAAAAGTGCAAGCAGCAAATAAATCGTTATGCTATTTATTTTTACTCCTTTTTCTAAATTTATCCACGCTAATTATCGCAAGTGCCAGCCAG
>CAUUIN010000099.1:0-4547 GCA_963545295.1 uncultured Campylobacter sp.
ATAGTTACATTGCTTCTTATTATAGTCTCTATTTTCTTGCTTAAAAAGCTAGTTGCAAACCCTATTGATAGACTAGGAGCAAATTTAAATGCTATAACATCTGACTTTACACTTAAAATTCCAATCTACGGCAAAGATGAGATAGCAAAGATAAGCAGTGACATAAATAACTTTATAGAGCGCATAAGAGTGCTTATAAGCGATACCAAAAACCTTTCAAGTGAAAACAGCTCAGTCGCAAATGAGCTAAGCTCTACCTCTCTTCAAACAGGCAAACGCGTAGAAGAATCAACCCAGATCGTTGAAGAGACAAATCAAAGATGCAAATCTATGCAAGAAAGCATGAAAGAGTCTTTAGCGATAGCTCAAGCTGGCAAAGATGACCTTCAAAAGGCAAGCACTCATATAAAAACGGCTACCGATGCTATTAGAGCCCTATCATCTCAGATAGTTGATTCAGCTAATGTAGAAAATCAAATGGCTGGCAAGATCGAGCAGCTTAGCCGTGATGCTGAGCAGGTAAAATCAGTCCTTGTTGTTATCAACGATATTGCTGATCAGACAAATTTACTTGCACTTAACGCAGCTATTGAAGCGGCACGTGCAGGCGAGCATGGACGCGGCTTTGCAGTCGTTGCTGACGAGGTTAGACAGCTAGCTGAGAGAACTCAAAAGTCTCTAACAGAGATAAATGCAACCATCAACGTTATCGTTCAAGCGATCAATGATAGCAGCGAGCAAATGGGTATCAACTCTAAGCAAATTCAAGAGCTAACCCACGTTGCAAGCGACGTTGAAAAGACGATAAATGATATGAGTGAAACGATGAATAACGCCATAGCGATGTCTGATAAGACTATGCAAGACTACATCGCAACTGGCAAAAACGTAAATGAGATCATGGATGGCATCTCAGAGATCAATCAAATTTCATCTGAAAATGCTAGAAGCGTCGAAGAGATAGCCTCAGCAGCTGAACATCTAAATAAGATGACAGATGCGCTAAATACTAAACTAAGCGTCTTTAGAACTTAAGACTTTTACCTCTTAAATTTAATGTTTGTAGGTCTAGCTCTGGCTAGACCTTTTTAAATTTAAACTAGCTAAAATAAGCCAGCAACCCTTTTAACCTATCTTTAAATTTACTCTACTCAAATATATTTTTATGCAAAATTTCTTCTAAAACAACAGTTGCGTATGAGCCCTTTTGAAGTGTGAAATTTAAGCTAAAGTGAGCGTTTTCTTCATTGTATTTGTAGCTTGTATTTTCAAGATACGCCCAGTTAAAGCGCCTTGAACCAGCGATCTTTGAAGTAAGCAAAAACCCCTCAGCAAAAATTTCATCCTCAAGCTCTTTTGCCACGCCACTTGCTTCATAGGCCTTTGCACCGACAATGAGACCAAGGCTTGTGATATCACGCTTAGCAAATCTTTGCGCCTCAGAGTCTAAGTTTTCACACAAAAAGAGCTTGCCAAATGGATAGTGCCCCAAGACCTCTCCTGGCAAAAGCTTAAAAAAACTCTCCTGCGCCTTCATCGCCTTTAGATCATCTTTGCTAATTTTTTTATAAATTTCGCCTAGCTCATTTAGGCTAAAGTCGCTTACAAACCTTGAAATTTCAACCCTTTTGCTAAGATAGCGGTTAAAAAGGTCGCTTTGATAGGCTGAGATCAAAAAGTCATTTAGCTTTACATTTTTGCTCTTTTTGCCATTTATCGTGCCGTTTTTAAGAAGCTCTAGCCCAGCTATAGCATTGTCGCCAAATTTGCCAAAACGCTGATAGCCAAAGTAGTTTGCATAGCCCATTTTATCGATATTAGTAAATGCCTGCTCAAGCTTTTTAGCGCTACTTGGCAGCACCTTTTTTAGGCGGATGAAAAAGCTATTGCCCTTTAGATGTCCGATGCGAAGCTTGTTTTTATGCACGTTTAAATTTAAAATTTTCATCTTTTCGTGGCTAAAGTTTGCAAGCGCACTCTCAAATTTACGAGGCATAGAGATAAACTGCGTAGTCATGCCCTGCTTGTCCTTTAGCCCAGCATAGCCAAAGTCGCGCATCTTAGCCCCCGTAACCTCGCTTAAAACGTGCAAAGCGTCGCTTGTCGTCATATCTTTTTTAGAAATTTCAACTATCAAATGCTCGCCGTCACCGCTAAATTCATAAAGCGGTATCTCGCGCACGACAAAATCATCTGAATTTTTAGAAAAATATGCCTCGATAGGCGCATGAGTGAGCGCATAAAGCGGCTTAAAAGTGGTGGCTTCTTGCATTTTGTCTTAACCTTTTGTGTGAAATTTTTGCAAAGATGTTGATCTTTGTCCTAGTTTTTGCGGCGATCCTTTTAATGGCGCTTAAATTTTTAGGGCTAAAGGTAAATAAAACCTCGTACTCCTCGCCGCTACTAAGCTCAAATTTGCTTAGCTTTTTTGTAAATTTAACGCCCTTTTTGCTAGCCTTTAAAAGCTTGCCAAGATCGGTATTTAGCCCGTCTGAGATATCCATAGCAGAATTTAGTAGATGAGCTGCTTTGTAAAAAAATTTATCTCTTAAAACAGGCCTTTTAAAGCGTGAGTTTTTTGAAATTTGAGCTAGTCTTAGAAGTGAGTTTAGCCCCTTTTTGCTCCCGCCAAGCTTGCCAGTAAATGCCACTAGATCGCCAAATTTAGCATTTTTTCTAAGCACCGCCCTGCCCTTTAGCTCACCGATCACGCTGACGCTTATGTTTAAGATGGGGCTACTTATCGTGTCGCCGCCTATTATCTTTACGCCAAACTCCTCGCACGCCCTATTTATGCCGCTACTTAGCTCGCTAATTTGCAAAGGCGTAAAGCTCTTTGGCAGGCTAAGTCCAAGAAGAGCAAACTTTGGCTTTGCGTTCATCACGACCGTATCTGAGAAATTTACGATCATCGCCTTGTACCCGATCTCTTCAAGGCTTAGCCAGCCAAGCTTAAAGTGCGAATTTTGCGCAAATATGTCCTTACTAAAGACCATTTTGCCATCCACTGCCGCGTCATCGCCGATATATGCGTTACTAAAGCATGCAATCGTAAAATTTTCTTTATCCATTGAGCTATTATAATGAAACTCCTTTTAAATTTAGGATAAAATAAGCCCAAAAAAAGGATACAGATGCAAAGAGTTGAGATTTTTAGATTTGACGCAAAAAGAGATGTTTTGGCGTATTTTAAGCCATATTTTTTAGAGATTTCAGACTTTGCAAACTTAAACGAGCTTTTTGCCCACGTAAAGAGCATAGACCCCTACTTTAGCCCATTTGAAGGCTTTGTCAAGGTAAATGACGTCGTAGTTAGCACTGCCTTGCCACTTGTAAATTTAGCTCAAAAATTTGGTAGCGAGCTTTGCATAGCCCCACTTGATGAAAAAAGAGCAGTTTTAGACCTTGCCATAAATGATGATGACTTTTGGGCAAAATTTGAGCCATTTGCTAGCTTTTGCAAAAGAGCTGATAAGGAGCTATACGCTAGCTTTAAGCCCTATTTCTACGCTGATTTTGTGAGAGAATATGAGCCAAATTTCATAGGAGCTGCCGCGATAATGCTAGCTCATCATCTTTACAAAAATGAAAAAAATGATGAAATTTTAAAGCTTATTAGCGGCAAAAACGGTGTTTTGATAGCCTGCGAGCTTGATGATCTACTCTTTGAAGGCAGCGAAAAATACACCGAAGCGATTGATTTTTTCAAAGAAATTTTAGGCGTAAAAGCTACGCAAAAATATGAAAATGAGCTTAAAAAGATAGAAAAACTTAGTAAATTTAAAGAGTTCAAGATAGCCATAAAAGATAAACTACCTGCAAATTTAAGCGATTTGAGAGCAAATTTTATAGAGCTAAACGCTAAAACGCCTTGTGGATTTGACCTTTTAAAAGCTGATGAAGAACTAGCTTGCAAGCTTGCTAGCAAGATCATTTTTGCTGCATTTGACAGCGGAGCTGATTTTTTACTAGCTAGCAATGAGGCTGAGTTTTATATCTTTGATACACTAGCAAGAAAGCTTGAAAAGAGCGCCAACAGAAGTTTGCAAGAGTTTTATGTCTTAAAGACGAGCGAGCTAATAGCGCTTGAAAATGGCGAGATACCAAGCGGACTAAAAGAGCATGTTTTGAAGGTTGGCTTGGTAAATTTATAAGCTGCGTCAAAAAAATATAAAAGACGCCCTAAATGCTAGGCTGGCAACAAAACGGACAGCCGCGCGAGCCTAAAAAATAACTCAAAAGAATATTTAAAAACTAAATAGCAAAGTTGTGACCTAACTATTTTAAGAATTTTAAAACAAACTGCAAGGCAATCAAATTTAAATTTCCTGTGCGATCTTTTTTTAATAGTAAATTTTGATTTATGACAAAGCAACGACTATAAAGCAAGACGTCGGTAGTCAAAGGTAAATTTCAAACTAGACTTGTCAATGCTTTTACTAACCACTTCTAAAATTTATGCTTATATTTGCCTTGCAGCACCAAAATGGCAAATTTACTCAAAACAACAGATAATCTTTTAAAAACTTGATTTAGTAAATTTTGAC
>CAUUIN010000100.1:0-4426 GCA_963545295.1 uncultured Campylobacter sp.
TAAGGAGAGAAATGGCGAGCAAATTTACTCTGCTCACCAAATTTATATCAAACTAGCCGATCTTTCTTATCTTTGCAGGCAGCGCTTGTCTAGCGCAAGTGCCGACCAGCCAGTCATTTAGGCTAAATTCACCATTTCTTTTTGGGTCAAGAAGTCCAAGCTTGTTGTGATTGACCCCTTTTTCTAAATTTGCTATTCCAAAAGCTGGCTTTCCATCGACGATGTGCGTTCTTATGCCAAACTCGTCATGGCCAAATCCATGCTCTATGCTAATAACCCCGCTAGCAACGCCGTCAGTTACAAATGCCTCGCCAACTTGCGCGCCGTAAGACGTAGTCACTTTGACCTTATCGCCTGAGCGAATGCCCTGCTCGCTCGCTATGTCTGGCGCTATCCTTATGAAATTACTAGGATGAACAGCTCTTAGCCTTGGGCTAACAAAGGTGTAGAAGTGCTGGATATTTGACTTTCTTGAGCTAACTACGTATTTCCACTCGGAGCGTGGGAAAAATTTCTCAAGCGGCGTGCCGTCACTTGCTACTGGCAACATCAGACTTGGCACTCCTGGCATATATTCGCCCGTTACCGAGTGTCTGTGTCCGCCAAGTGGCTCATAGTAGATAGAAGCTGGCGTAGGCGCTGGCACTTTTACGGTTGCCTTATCGCCCTTGTATGCGCTCTCATAGCTATCATATCTGCCGCCTTTTGCTAGCACGTGTGCTACTTTTGGCTTCTCTTCGTCTTTTAGATAAGGACCTAGTTTTGTCATCACTCTTGATATCTTACTAAGCTTTTTGTCCTCGTCGCTTATATCTTTCACACCCTCGCCATCAAAGGCTAAATTTGCTAGTGCAGCTGCGTAATACTGCTCTTTTACGTCAAGGTCCATGAAATTTCCGTCTTTGTCTTTGAAGGCATTTTTGCCAAAGCCTTTTAGTCCAAGCCTCTTTGCTACGGCTATGTAAAATGCCTCAACATCGATCACACCGCCGTTTTTATCCTTTGCCTGCTTTGAGCTAACGGCTGGATAGCGCACGACAGAAGTTTTAGCGATCGTTCCCCAAAGAGGGTTTGGAAGCGCCCAGTTTTCTAAATTTACCCCATCTGGCACGATGTAGTCAGCATAGGCGTTTGTCTCGTTCATAAAAGCGTCTATGCCCACAAAAAGTGGTAAATTTTTACTATCTTTTAGTGCGTCTAAAACCGCTCTTTCAAGGCCTGCTTGGCCGTAAAGTACGTTTGTCATGTAGTTTATGAAAACTTTTACTTTATATGGATAGCCAGCCTTGTGGCTCGTAAGCGTTTCGTTTACAAGTGGCATAGAGATAGGATACCATGGCTGAGTTGATGGGTAGCCGCTGCCGCCAGCTGCCACTTTGCGCTTATATTCAGAGCTTGTTTCGTAGTATTTGCCTGATCTTGATAAATTTAGACCATTTGGCTTATAAGCGCCCTCAAAGCCCTCAAGGTCATATCTGCCCTTTAAAAACTCATGTGTGCCAGCACTTGCATTGACGTTGCCGCCTTTGTAGCCGTAAGTGCCCATTAGCGTATTTAGACAAAGGATCGCGTAGGTAGTCATACCAGCTTGCGTATGCATCATACCGCCATGCACGTTTGTGCTCACCTGTCTGCCATTTTTGGTGAAATTTTCGCAAAGCCAGATGATATCTTCAACGCTTACAGCGCAAATTTTTGAGTACTCCTCTAAGCTGTGCTTATAAGCTGACTCTTTTAAAAGCTGCATTGAGCTTTTTACCTCGACTTTTTTGCCGTCTATTAAAATTTTACCTTTGTAGTAGAGCTTGGCTGGTTCATTTACCTTGTAGCTTTGTATCTTGCCATCTTGCGAGCAGACCTGCCACTCGTTATTAATAAGCGCAAATTTGCCGTAGTCTTTGTGGCCTTTTTCGGTGATGACTAGGTGAGTGGCGTTGCACCAGTGTATCTCGCCTGCAAGTTTTGCTTGGTCTAAATTTGGCTGGATAAGGTAGTTTGTGGCGTATTTTTCATTTTCTATGATCCAGCGTATCATCGCCATGGCTAGAGCTGAGTCGGTGCCTGGCTTTATCGCTATCCAGCGGCATTTGTCTGAAGAGGCGTATTTTACAGCATTTGTAACGCTTGGGTCGACCACTGCGTAGCTAAAGTCATCTCTAGTGCCTCTTGCGTAAGAGAGCATTTTTGCCTGTTTTTGGAAAGGGTTACCACCATTTGACGGCGAAGTGCCCCAGTAGATAACAAATTTAGAGTTTTCATAGTCTGGTTTTGTGTGTGCAAAACCCTTTGCGTTGTGCGCGATCTTGCCACCAACCCTAAAGCCGCCACCGCAAATTCCGCCGTGTGAGTAGTGATTTATAGTGCCAAATGACTTTTTGACAAAGCGATCAACGATATCAGAGCGTCCGTCATATAGATAAAAGCTTAAAAGTTGGTTGCGCTTAGTGCCGTACTCTGGGTTTTCGCTGTCTATTAGCTCGTCGCTATATATCGCTCTTAGTCCATCCACGTGTCCCTCACCAAAGAGATCTCCGCCCTCTACTACCTCTTCTACTAGCTGCTCAAAGCTTATGCTCTTCCACTTGCCCTCGCCTCTTTTGCCAACTCTTTTTAGTGGCGTTAGTATCCTTGCAGGTGAGTCTATCATCTCAGGTAAGATCGCTCCTCTAGCGCAAACTGTGGCTCGCTTTTCATCTTCGCCGCTTAGTGTTGTAGCAAGAAGTGCGTCGTTTATAGATGTGTCAAAATTTGCCCAGTGCACGTTTGAGAGTGGGTGGTATGGGTTTCCGCTACATCTTAAAACTCGGTCGTTTTTATCATCTACGTGAAGTCTTATGCCACACTTCGTTGTACAGCCGTGGCACATCGAGAAAACAACGCTATGTCCGTCGTTTAGTGAAATTTTGCCATCTTTTACGCTAAATTCAGGCTCTAGTGAGTTTGACTGTGGTTTGTAGTCGTCTTTTTCAACATCTGCTAGCACAGCACTTGCAGTTACCGTTGAGAGCACGGCTGATCTTTTTAAAAATTCTCTTCTTTGCATTACTTATTTCCTTTACTGCGCTATCTCTTCGCTCCAGCTGATAACCTTTTGATATCCGTTTTCAAGCTCGAGTTTCTTATCGTTTTTAGCCAAAATTTCGCTGACGCCGTGGTAGAAAACCTGTGGATTTGTATTTTTAGGACTATCAATAACCATAGTCTCATGTGTGGCTAGAAATTTTCTGATATTTGAGTTAGGATCGTTAAGATCGCCTATTATACGGCTACCGCCCACACAGCTCTCTACGCATGCTGGCTGAAGTCCCGCTCTTAGTCTATGGTCGCAGAAGGTGCATTTATCGGCCTTGTAGGTATGCAAGCTAAGATATCTTGCGTGATATGGACAGGCCTCCACACAAAGCGCACAGCCTATGCACTCTTTTGTGTCGATCTTTACGATGCCGTTACTTCTTTGATGACTTGCTCCTGTTGGACAAACGTCGATACAGGCTGGCTTGTTGCAGTGGTTGCAAAGTCTTGGAAGTGACGCAATAACCGCCATTTTACCGCTTTTATCCTTTGCCTCGTACTCAGAGACGATGGTCCTAAAAGCACCTGGCTGAACGTCATTTTCCAACATACAGCTCATAGTACATGACTGACAGCCAACACATCTTGTTAGATCTATCGCCATGCCGTAGCGAACGCCACTACCACTAAAGTCCTTTGGTGCTGCCTTTAGCGCAGTCGTAGCGAAAATCAGTCCTGCGGCTGTGATGAAACTGCGACGAGAGTTTAGAGTCTGTTGCATAAGAAATTCTCCTTTCTTTTTGGAAGTTTTTCTTATTTTAACATAGTAAATTTTTTTTCTAAAGTTTATTTTATATTTTTGCAAAATGTATTAAATTTTGAGAATTTTGGTAGCACTTTGTGAGTAAAATTTGGAGGTAAATTTAGAGAGAAAAAGATAGAAATTTAACTTCTATCTTTTTAAATTTATGCTTTTCGGTTTAGCATATAAAGGCGGATGACTTGCTCGGCGGTCATCTTTAAATTTCTAATGGCATTATCTTTTCGCATAGCTTCTTCAAGGCTCATCGGCTCATTTAGTATGCAAAAATACGCATCGATGCCGTGCTTATGGCAGTCTTTGGCGCACCTTTGCACGCTTCCAGCAAGCGCGATGACTGGCTTGTGGTGCCTTTTAGCTAGCTTTGCCACGCCTGTTGGGGTCTTGCCCATAGTGCTTTGAAAGTCCATACGACCCTCACCAGTGATGACAAGATCAGCCTTTTTTATCTCATCTTCAAGTGCGATGGTCTGCGTGATGATCTCGATGCCAGGCCTAAGTTTTGCACCCAAAAACGCCACAAAAGCAAAGCCAAGTCCGCCAGCTGCTCCAGCGCCCTTTTGCGTGTGAAATTTGGTTCCATTTTTCTCTTTT
>CAUUIN010000101.1:0-4205 GCA_963545295.1 uncultured Campylobacter sp.
GAAAGGCGCTTCGTGAGCTAAACAAAGACCCAAAAATCGACGAAGAGATCATCAGGATCTTTTTGTATCACATCGACCTTGAGGAGCGAAGGTGGCAGGAGCATAGCGAGTACTAAAATTTTCTTGCGACATTGCAACTTACCGCACCGCAAAATCTCTTGCCAAATTTGGCTTCGACGATGAGAACTAGCACGAAAAATATCTTCTCATCGTTTAGCCTCGCGATCTGGCGTAAAGTCTGGCTAGCGTCATTAAATTTAACATCATTTTCGCGCAAGCTCTTGCAAAACTCGGCCTCATCAAAGCCAAGCATGCGTGAAATTTCACTGATAGTGTAAGGCTCAAGCGAAGCGATGATGCGGTCCATGTTGCATATAGTTGGATTTTTGCGGTGTGTAGTGACGTCGATTATCTCATTTATGAGCTTTACTAGCTTTCTTCTGCGGTTAAAAAGGTGCAAGATCACGGCACAAACGATCAAAGCTCCTGCAAATTTGTGCGTGCTCATCATCCACTCACTATAATCACCCATGGCGAAATTTAGCCCAGTAAATGCAAGCAGGCAGATACCACAAGCAAGAGCGCAAACAAGACAAAATTTATATATCACTTCTACTTTAAGCAATGCAAATTCCTTATTTTTTTTGAAATTATACACCTACTATGCAAAAAATGAAGAGCGCCAACTAGAAATTTAGCTGGCGCATTAGAGTAAATTTAGCTAAAACTTATAGTTAAAGCTGAGATTAAATGTGCGTGGATCGCCATAAACCATCATGTTTTTGCCGATGCCCTCGTAGTACTTTTTATTAAAGAGATTGTCGATATTTAGCTGCACGTCAAAGTTTTTACCAAATTTATATCCAAACATCAAATTTGCCAAGGTGTAGCCCTTTTGTGTGATCTCACCTGCGCCATTGCCAGTGTAAATTTTACTCTTATACATAGCTCCAGCCCCTACTCTAAAGTCCCTAAATTCATACTTTGCAAATAAATTTGCCGTGCTTCTTGATGAGTCGGTGGCATATTTCTCGCCTTTAGCATCTTTTGCGTTAAAGTGCGTTGCACCAAAGCTAAGGCTTAAGCCTTTGGCGATCTCGCCGTTTAGATCTAGCTCGACACCCTTACTTGTCACACCCTTGCCAGCTTCATATATGTCGGCATTTGTCGCTGGATTTTTCTTGCCTGTGTTTATACCAAGCTTGTCTTGCACGATCTTAAAGACGCCAAGACTTGCTTGAAGCGCCCCGTCAAGATACTCGCCTTTGATGCCCACTTCATAGTCTTTACCTTGGATCGGATCAAGATATTTATCGTTTGCGTCTTTTACGCTTTGGGGTTTAAATATGCTCGTGTAGCTAGCATATAGAGTGTGGTTTGCTCCGATGTCATAAGTGACACCAAGATATGGCGTGATCTCATTTGTGAAATTTCTATTGTCTTTGCCACCTTCTACTTCGTATTTATAGTAGCTCACTCTAGCTCCAAGCAAGAGCTTTAGCTCATCAGTTATCGAGAATTTATTTGCCATATATACGGCTTTTTGTATCGTTTTGTCTTTATTATTTTGATCTTCGTAAGGAAATTTCGGATCATCAAGGTGCAAGTTTTTAAAATCAATCCTGCTTCTAGCTGTATAAGCAAGCCCAGCTGGCGTGGTCTTTTGTAGCCAGTAGCTACTTACCTTATCGCTACTTTTTTGTAGTTGTTATACATAGCGCCAAAGACAAACTCATGAGATAAATTTGCTAGCTCATAAGGGATATTTGCGTATGCATCTACGTTGTGGATGTTCTCCTCTCTTTTGTTTGCATAAACGCTAAGTCCGCTCATATTGCCAGTGCCGTCTAAATTTACCGCTCCGCCGTAGTAGAGCAAATTTGAGTCAGTGTTTGCCCGTCTAAATGAGTAGCTTAAATTTAAGCTCGCTTCATTTTCAAAGTAGTGCCTAAAATCAGCGTAAAAATCAAGTGTTTTTATATCCCATCTAGTCTAAGGCTGAGAGAAAATTTTATTTTTGCCAAAATTTGTCCTAGAGCCATCTGTGTAAAATGCTGGCATACCACCCCATCTAACCCCGCGGCGTTTTAACTCTTGATAAAACGCACCAAGACTAAGCCATGAGCTATCGCCAATGTCGCTATCAACTACGCCATAAATCGCGCTATTTTTGCGGTTGTAATAATCCATATAAGAGTGCGACTTCTCATGCATAAATGAGAGCCTCGCTCTGACGCTTCCGCTCTCATTTACAGGCGTTTGTACATCGCCGTTTACGCCATATCTATCGTATGAGCCAGCACTTAGACCAAAGCTGCCTTTTAGCTCCTTTGAGTCTGCCCTTTTTCTTATGAAATTTAAGCTTGCAGCTGGGTTGCCAGCGCCTGCGAGCAGACCATTTGCTCCTTTTACTACCTCAACTCTCTCATAAGGCAGCAAGCTCATATCATTTGCACCAAGGCTAAAGCCACCAAAGCTAGGCATCGAATCAAGCAAGTAATAATCTATCGCAAAGCCACGAGCCGTCGGATATACGCGCTCATCCATTTTATTTAGCGTAATGCCAGGGATATTTCTAAGAAGCACCTGATAGTCTTTGATGCCTTGATCTTTTAGTCTAGCCTCTGTTAGCACTGTTAGTGATTGAGGCGTTTGACGAGAGGTTAAATTTAGCCTAGTTGTGCTTTTTACAAGCTCTTTTGCAAAGTAGTTTGCGTCGTCTTTTCGCTCGCTCTCCACGACATCGACCGCTTCTAAAACCTTCTCATTTTCACTAGCATAAATTTGAGGCAACGCCAAATTTAAAGCAACTAAACTAAGTAAAATTTTTTTCATTTTTTCTCCTTTTAAATTTTCTAAACCATAGATAAAGCCCTGAAATGCTCAAAACTAACGGCGAGATGCCCACTATAAACCAGATAAATTTTGTGGTTTGGTTGTAGTTTCCAAAGTGCGATCTTCTAAAGGCTGAGAGGATTTTCTCGCTTAAATTTGCATTTTTTATGTCTAGGACACTAACTAGCTTGCCGCTATCTTTGTCATAGGTGATCACACTTGAGTATTCGTTATGCACGAAACTTTGCCATATCACGTAGCCAAAGATGCGGATGTTTGCCCCTTGCATGAAAGGCAGCGAGATGAAATGTGGCTCAAAACCTTTGATATCTTTTTTTGAACGAGCCACCAGCTCATCAAGAGATAAACTTTTGTTGTAAATTTTTGCATCTATCACAAAGTCATTTTTAAACTCTGGCGTGCGTGCCATCTGAAATTCCCACCAAGCGCCACTTATGCAAATGAGCAGTAAAACTGGCGTGCAAAAAATGCCTATTATCTTGTGGATGTCGTTCATGAAAACATTTAGCCCATTTACGCGCAGTCTAAGCAGAGTTAGCCAAAATTTACGGTAGATCACAAAGCCACTAATGCAGATAAAAAATGTAAAAATAGCTGTTAAAAAGAGGATAATGTTTCCACTTTTTTCAAGAAGAAGCTCCTCATGGATATGCACCAAAACTCCGAAAAATCCCTCATCATGCGCAAGTGGCTCGCTCTTTATCTTGCCATTAAAAGCATCAAAATAGATAAATTTCCACTCTTTTTTGCTGTCGTTATGCTCGATTAGCCAAATTTTGTCACACTTTTTAGGGTTTGCATCGATATTTATGCCAACCATTTCGTAGCCACCGAGCTCACCTGCGATGATATCTCTTAGCTCATCAAAGCTAATCCTTTTGTTTAAATTTTCTTTGTTTAAATTTACATTTACGACATTTGGGATAAGAAGGCTGTTTAGCTCGTCTTTATAAACAAGGATCGCACCGCTAAAACAAACTACAACAAGCGGGATAAAAAAGAGAAGCGACAAATATGCGTGCACCTTGTAAAAAAGCTTTAAATTTAAAAATTTCACCCCTTTAGCCACCTTTTAAAAGTTAGTCTTGATAACAGCTCGCAATTTTATAAGATTTTTGCTTTTATAATTTTTAAAACCATTATCAAAATATAATTTAAAAAAGAAGGTGACCTTTGTGAAATTTGAGTTTAGAAAGGTAAGAAATTTGATTTTAAAAAAAGACAACTCCTCTTTGTGTGGGCGAAAAAGCCAGAAAAGGGGGAAGCAAAGACTTATCGCTACAAAAAGGAGGGTCCGTTTAGGACGATGAAATATTATTATTTAAATATAAATTTTAATGAAATTTTTA
>CAUUIN010000102.1:0-4044 GCA_963545295.1 uncultured Campylobacter sp.
CCCTGAGTTAGCGCGTCAAAGATGTAAATTTCACTTAGCCTCCAGCGGCTCTTTACCACCTTTAGCATGTCTTGAAGTGCGGCTGAAGTGGCGCTTGTGACAAGGGCTATTTTTTTAGGTAAATTTGGTATCTCTTTTTTTGCGCCGATGTCAAAAAGTCCCTCGTTTTCGAGCTTTTCTTTAAGCTGCCTAAACGCAAGCTCAAGCTCGCCCTCGCCATCTGGCAGCATAGCACTAGCTACTAGCTGATACGACCCACTTGGCGAATAAATGGTCACTTTGCCATAAATTTTGACCTTCAAGCCCTCTTTTGGCAGGAATTTGACCTTTTGGTTATTCATACGATACATCACAGCTGAGATGCTTGACTTTTCGTCCTTTAGCGTGAAGTACCAGTGCCCTGAAGCGTGCTTTGTAAGGCGCGAAATTTCGCCACTTACCTCGACATAGTCAAGTGTCGCTTCAAGTAGCGCCTTTGCTTTTTCGTTTAGCTCAGATACGCTAAGCATTAAATTCTCTAAATTTTGATCTTATATCATCTAAAAGAATTTCTTTGTCATCTCTTATAACATGCCAAAATTTAAACCCATTTAATCGTTCGGACTTTGCTGATTTTAATTTTGCTGCAAGCGAATGTATATCATAAAGCATATTATTATATTCAAGCCTAGAACCATGCTTTAATATAGCAAATTCATCACTATTTTTTAAATATAATTTCTCACCTAAATGTAAAAAATTTGCATCAATCATTTGATCCAAATTTACCTTTAGTGGCTTTTTATCAAATATTGCATGGGCTATATCGCTATCTTCAAATATAATATCATCAACTCTTTTTTTGCCAAATTTTATATATTTATCATTTTGCTCTATAGAAATATAACTTCTCCCAAGCTTTTTTGCCATAGCTGCAGTTGTCATTGTTCCGCCAAAAGGATCAAGCACTACATCTCCAATTTTTGAACTAATAGCAATAACTCTATAGAGTAGACTTTCTGGTTTTTGTGTAGAATGCAACTTATTGCCATTTTCGTCCTTTAACCGCTCATTTCCACTACACACAGCAAATCTCCAAACCGAACCTAATTGTCTTCTCTCGCCTTTTTCAAATAAATTTATATCAATATTTTCCGTATTTAGTTCTTTTGCTGTTTTGTAGTTAAAAGTAAATTTTGATTTCTTGCTTTTTGTTGCCCAAATAAGAGTCTCATGTGAATTATTTAATCTTGTCCCCATAAAATTTGGAGTTGGATTACTTTTTTGCCAAATAACATCATTAATAAACCAAAATCCCAATTCTTGCATAATCCCACCAATAGTATATATGCATTGCATTCCTCCAATAACCCAAATAGATCCATTTTGCTTTAATACACGCATACATTCACTAAGCCACTTGGTAGTAAAATTAACATAATCATCATTGTTTAAAAAGATGTTATCCCATTCATCATTACAACCATCAAATTCTTTACCTTCTGGACGTTTTAATACTCCATCAACTCTCATCCAATATGGAGGATCAGCAAAGATTAAATCTATACTGTTATCTGGAATACTTTTTATTATTTCTAAACTATTACCTTGTAAAATAATGTTTTTTTGCATCTTTTATAATCCTTTTAAATTCTTACCAGTAGGAAAAAGTTCTTTTCTTATTTCAACAAAGTCTGATTGGTTAGATATTAATTTTTTTATCAATTTTGGACATTTTTCATTTAGTTTATGTAAAGCTTTTGAAATTTCATCACTAGTATCAAAATCTGGTATGCTTAAAATTTCATTTGATCTCTCGGCTTTATTTTGTTTTAAATGATTAATTAATTCATTCCAGACATCTTCTCTATTAAATAAAATTTTAAAAATTTCATTACCATAAAAAAGCGAGATTTTAACATCATTATCTGTATTATGAGAAATTTCTTCCAAATAATAATTTTTATTTTTTTTCAAACTATCATCACTAAACCACATAGAAGCACAAATTTTTTTATTTGGAAATTTGGCTTTTAAACAACGAATTTTTTTAATTAAATTAGCATATTGGCCACGCTTTTTAGTGCTATCATGATCGTCCCTTACTTTTTGTTCTATCAAATAAATTTTATCATCTTTTTCAAAAACCTGATCAGCACTTAGCGTATTACCTTCTTCGTCTTTTCCTATATTTTTATTTAAATTTTTATATTTCATTTCTTCTATATACTTTGTCAGAATTTCTTCCAAAAAATCACCAAATTTAATCTCACAACTTTGAGTTAAATTTTGAATTAGTTTTGTTTTTGCATTAGTTACTCTAAAGAGCCCAATATATCTTTGTGGATTTTTAAGTACTGTTTCTAAAATTTCATAATTTAAATCATCACCAAAAATTCGGTCATTCAAACTGTTTTTAAAATCTTCATATGTCATTTTTGACCTTTTTAGCGATAAATAGCGTCGAGATGTCCATGCTAAAGCCCTTGCAAAGCTCTATCTCAAAGCTAGCCTCCACAAGCTCATCGCAAAAGCTCTTTGCGTCTAGGAAATTTTCTATCGAGCTTGGCAGATACTCGTATGCCTCTTTATTTTTTGAGATAAAACCGCCGATACTTGGCAAAATTTTACTTAGATAAAAATCTCTTAGCGAAGTTATAAAGCCCTTTTTCTGGCGCTTTGTAAATTCAAGCACGACTACGTAGCCATCTAAGGCAAGCACTCTATTAAATTCTCTAAGTGCAGCCTTTCGCTCGACCACGTTTCTTATGCCATAGCTTATGCTTAAAATTTGAGCCTCACCGCTTGCAAGCGTTGTATTATCAGCGTAGGCCTCTATAAATTTAAAATTTGGAAATTTCGCTCTAGCCTCTTTTAGCATGCCACTTGATGGGTCGATGCCAGTTAGGCTTTTTATCTCAACGCCAAATTCTTTTGCCATCTCACTCCAAAGCCCCATCATATCGCCAGTGCCGCAAGCCACATCAACGATATTTATGCTTCTTTTTTTAAAAATTTCTAGCATATACCTGCAGGCAAATTTCCTCCAGCTCACGTCCACGCCAAGGCTTAGCACCCTGTTTGCGACGTCATACGTAGGAGCGATCTGGTTAAACATATCAACTATTTTTTCTTGTTTTTGCATAAATTTTAGACCTTTATATGTAGTAAATTTTTAAATTTCGCGAGATCTTGCGAGTTGCTTTTATAAATTTAAGCCGCTTTTTTAGTATCTCTTCTCTGGTTTTGTAAATTTGTTTGTAAATTTTACTCTCAAGTTTTTCTTTACCAGCAGCCTCTGGCAAGCGCTCTAAGATACCCAGCCAGACGTCGTAGTCTTGAAGCGCACCAAAGATATCTTGCATATCTTTTAGACGCTCTTCATACTTTTTAAGCCCGTCAAAATAAAAAATCTCACTCAAAAATTCATACGTATATCTCACCTTTTTAAGCTCGATCCTGATCTTGTGAAAGCTATCGTTTGGGCAGTCTTGATCTAGGCTTTTTAGCCTTTTTTGAGCTAAAACTAGAAGCGTTCTTAGCTTAAACGAGCCAAGGCGCGAAAGGCTCACGTCAAAGAGCTTTGATCTATAAAACTCGCCCTCGTTTAGAAATATCTCCCACTCTTTTAAAAATGCGTAGTTTTCCTCGTCGCCTAGGTAGCTTTTAACGTTTTCATACTCTAAATTTAGCGCCTTTTGCACAAAATAGATAAGCTCCTTTGCGTGCTTTTGCTCGCTTAAAAAGCCTAGGAATATGTCAAGGTCTCGCTTTTTGTTGGTTGAATTTGCTAAAATTTTAAAATTCTCTCCAAAAAAAAGCGTTACTTTCTCATCAAAAACTCCGTTAAAAATTTTAAGTAGCGACCTAACTTTTCTTAAATTTACTCGCAAGTTGTGTAAAATTTCTTCGTCATGATCTTGCAAATAGTCGTTTTTTAGCCTTTTTATCTCTTTAAATATGCTTAAAAATAAAGCTCTAAGTGCCTCGCCACTTTTTAAATTTGCAGCAAAATTTGGCGAAATTTCTTTGTTTTTAAAGACATTGTAGGCTCTTTTGTAGTCG
>CAUUIN010000103.1:0-4029 GCA_963545295.1 uncultured Campylobacter sp.
GCGAGCTAAAATTGCCAGCGTGCGTGAGAGCAAAGACGCAGAAAATAGCTTAAATAGCGCAAAGTGCGTCATAGACGGACTTTTTGGCTCAGGGCTAAATAGAGTTTTGGATCAAAATTTAACTAATCTCATCTCAAAAATAAACGCTAGCCCCGCTTATATCATCGCCTGCGACATGCCAAGCGGGCTAAGTAGCGATGGTAAGGTGCTTGGCGCTTGCGTAAAAGCTGACACTACTATCACGATGGGCGCTAGAAAGCTTGGACTTTATAGTGACGTGGCAAAAGACTACGTTGGCAAGATAAAGCTCGCCACTCTTGGCGTAAGCTCGCAAAACTACGAGTGCAAGAGCTGCTATCACCTGCTTGAAAAATGCGACCTTGAGCTACCAGATAGAGCTAGACAGTGCGTAAATAAAGGCGACTTTGGCCACGCATTTATCATATCTGGCGAGCACGTGGGAGCTAGCAAACTTTGCGCAAAGGCGGCATTTGCCTTTGGGGCTGGGCTAGTTAGCGTCATAGGCGAGCAGGGTTTAAATTTACCAACGCATATCATGCAAGCTAGCAAAATAAGCGAGAAAATGAACGCTGGAGCCCTTGGTATGGGGCTTGGCAAAAAGGGCATAGAAGAGCTTGATGTAGAAATTTTAAAAGGCAAAAAGCTAGTCATCGACGCAGATCTCTTTTACAGCCCAAAAGTGCTTGACCTGCTAAGCGAAAACTGCGTCTTGACGCCTCATCCAAAGGAGTTTTGCTCGCTTTTAAAAATTTGCAAAATAGCTGATATAGATGTGCAAACCTTGCAAGAAAATAGATACGATTATGCGAGAGCTTGGAGCGAGAAATTTAGCGCCGTGCTCGTGCTAAAAGGAGCAAATACCATAATCGCTAAGGACGGGCAAATTTACGTCATGCCTTTTGGTAAAAACACGCTTGCAAAAGGCGGCAGTGGCGACGTGCTAAGCGGCCTTGTGCTAGCACTTTTAGCTCAGGGCTACGAGCCTCTTAGCGCTGCCATCTCAGCCACTTTAGCTCATGCGCTTAGCCTTAGAAATTTCACAAAAAACAGCTACGCGCTCGTGCCAACAGACATCATCAAAGGAGTAAAATGCTTACGAAAAAGATAGCCGTGCTTTTTAGCGGCAGTGGCTCAAATTTAGAAGCGATACTTAAAAAAGTTCATAATCAAATTTTTAACGGCGTAAAGATCGAAGTTTGCCTTTGCATCTGTAATAAACCAGGTGCGTTTGGTATCGAGAGAGCTAAGAAATTTGGGCTTGAGACAACGATAATAGAGAGCGCTAAATTTAAAAATCGTGAGGAATTTGACGCTGCTTTGGTAGAGCAAATTTTAAAAAGTGGGGCAGGTCTTACGGTGCTTGCAGGCTTTATGCGGATACTAACGCCAGTTTTTACCACACAGATCAAAGCCATAAACCTTCACCCCTCTATCCTACCGCTTTTTAAGGGCGCTCATGCGATAAAAGAGAGCTTTGAGAGCGATATGATGATAGGCGGTGTAAGCGTGCACTACGTGAGTGAGGAGCTTGATGGGGGCAAACTGATCGCGCAAAGGGCGTTTGAGCGCGAGGATGGCATGAGCCTAGAGGCTTGGGAGGCTAAAATTCACGCCATAGAGCATGAAATTTTGCCACAAAGTATAATAAAAATCTTAACAAAGGAAACAACAAATGTTTGAATGGATGAGTTCGCCAGAGGCGTGGATATCGCTAGTTACACTAACTGGCTTGGAGATAGTTTTAGGCATAGATAACATCATATTTATCGCTATTTTAGTAGGCAAACTGCCGCCAGAGCAAAGGGGCAAAGGCCGCATTTTAGGGCTTGGCTTTGCGATGATCACTAGGATCATACTGCTACTTTCGCTATTTTGGATCATGAAGCTTACAAAGCCGCTCTTTAACATAGGCGAGCTTAGCATCACTGGGCGCGATCTAGTGCTGATAATTGGTGGTCTATTTTTGATAGTAAAATCATCAATAGAGATCCATGCAAACGTCACTGGCAAGCATGAAGAGGCTCACGAGAGCAAGTCTCATCCAAGCTTTTTTGCGACCATTATCGAGATAGGCATTTTAGACATAGTCTTTTCTCTTGATAGCGTTATCACCGCAGTTGGTATGGCTCAGCATATCGAGATCATGATACTAGCCGTCATCATCGCAGTTGGCGTTATGATGTTTGCCTCAAAGGCGATCTCAGAATTTGTCGATAACAACCCAACCATAAAAATGCTCGCACTTGCGTTCTTGGTGCTTGTAGGCTTTGCACTCGTGCTTGATGGCTTTAGCGTGCATGTGCCAAAAGGCTACATCTATTTTGCGATGGGCTTCTCGCTAGCGGTTGAATGCCTAAATATCTACGCTAGAAAAAGGGCATTAAGAGAGCAAAAATAAAAAATGTGAGCCAAAATGCAGATAAAAAATTTAGATCATATCGCAATCGTGGCGAGTGACGTTCAAAAAGCGGTTAAATTTTACTGCGACATTTTAGGTATGCACTACCATGAAAATGGCGGTCACATTAGCCTAAATTTTGGCTCACAAAAGATAAATTTACATAGGTTTGAGGGCGAGTTTTTACCTGCGGCAAAGCACCCTGCAAAGGGCAGCGCTGATATATGCTTGATAGTTGAAGATAATATAGAAGATGTGCGCTTGGAGCTACTTAAAAAGGGCGTGGAGATAGAGCTTAGCTCGTATGAAATTTAACAAGAAGGCAGCTTGGACCTACTAAAAGACCCGCTAAATAAACTAATCATATCGCTCTCGCTACCAGCTGGCGTTGGTATGATATTTAACACGCTTTACAATGTCACAGGCACATTTTTCGCAGCTAAAATTTCTACCATAGCCGTTGCTGGTATGGCGATGAGCTTTTTGCTCTATCTAAGCGTCGTTGGCATCGGTCTTGGCTTTGGCTCGGCGCTCACCGCACTAATTGGCAACAGCCTTGGCGCAAACAAACCAAAAATGGCTAAACTTTACGCCTCAAATGGCATCATCTTTGTGCTAGTTTTTGCCCTTTTTATGGGGCTTTGTGGCTATTTGCTAGCGCCAAATTTACTAGTTATTTTAGGAGCTGACCACCACTACATCAAAGAGGCGCTTGACTACGCTGGCGTCATCTTTCTCGCCTCGCCATTTTTCTTGCTTATAAAATCGCTTAACGGCGTTCTAGTCGCACTTGGCGATACGAAAAGCTACCGCAACTGGCTATTTTGTGGCCTCTTTATAAACGCATTTTTTTGCTATCTTTTTGCCTTTACCTTTGCTCTTGGCGTAAAAGGTATCGCCCTAGCAACGGCTAGTGTGCAGTTTTTAGGCACGATCTATCTCTTTTTTAAGGTTAGAAAAACCAAGATGATCGAGCCTAAAAATTTAGGCTATTTCGTGCCAAATTTCGCCATCTGGGCAAAGATACTAAAACAAGCCTTGCCAGCTTGCTTAAACTACCTTTCAATGTCGCTTGGCTCTCTCGTGCTTTTAAAATTTGTAAGCTTTTATGGCGTAAATGCAGTGGCAGGTTATGGTATAGCCCTAAGGATCGAGCAAATTTTAGTCTTGCCAACCATCGGCATGGCAGCAGGAGTGCTTAGCATCATCTCAAGAAACTACGGCGCTAAGAGCTTTCAAAGAGCGATGCATTGCTACAAACTATCACTTCTTTTTTTACTCATCTACTGCGTATTTGCCTACATCTTCATCAGGCTTTTTGGCGAGAGTGTGATCAGACTCTTTGACAGCACACCAGCCGTGCTTGAAGTGGCAAAACTCTACCTTGGTATCAACTCACTTGCATACGTGGCTTACGGCGTTATCAACGTCTCAGGCAGCACCCTGCAAGCGATAAAACGTCCAGTGGCGATCTTTTTGTTAAATGGCTTTAGACAGCTCGTGCTTCAATGCTCGCTCTTTTACGCAGTGGTCTTTTGGCTAGGGCTTGAGATTAAATTTATGTGGCTAGCGCTCTTTTTTAGCGTCTATTTTACGGCGATTTGCTTTTT
>CAUUIN010000104.1:0-3688 GCA_963545295.1 uncultured Campylobacter sp.
AAAGGGTATGAGAAAGCTTAAATTCATTGCTATTTTTGCCTGTTTATTTTCGCTTCATCTCTTTGGTGCTGATACGCCAAAGGGCGATCTAAACGTCACAAAGATAGTAGTCTCCGACGAGCTTCGAGCCAAACACAAGCTCAAACCTCACCACGAACACCTAAGCTTTGATTGCGTTGATTGTCACCAAAACCAGGGCGATGATCCTAGCAAATTTAAAGCGATCGGTGATAATGGCTGTCTATCCTGTCATAAGAGCAAAAAACTCCTAGCTGATAGACTAAAATTTATGGATACTCTCAAGGCAAATCCTCACAACTCAGTCCACGATGGTCCGAATTTATACTGCGACGAGTGCCACAACGAGCACAAACCATCTACAAATATGTGTTCTGAGTGCCACGAGCATGAAGTTCCGCAATGGATGGGGGTAACACCATGAAAATTTCAAAAAAATTACTAGCGCTTATCATATTAGTAAGCGGAATTGTTGGATTTTTAGTCGTTTTGCCAGTTCATTATGCGCTTGATGAGACGAGTGGGGATAAATTCTGCGTAGTTTGTCACGAGATGGATCCTATGGTCATCGCCTACAATGACGACATCCACAGTGGCAATGGTAAAACAGGCATCAAAGCAAGATGCGTAGACTGCCACATACCACATGACAACATCGCAAAATACGCTCTAACTAAGGCGAAAAATGGCATTTTAGAGGGCTGGGTGCACTTCTTTGGCGATCCTAACGCTATTGATTGGCATAAAAACCTCAAAAACCGCGAGCATTTCGTCTTTGACAACGGCTGCACAAGCTGCCATACAAATGTAATAGATAGCAACAAAACCTCAGCACAAGCTCAAAAGATGCACGCTCACTACAAAAAGCTACTTGACACTCCTAAAGAGCTAAAATGCGTAAGCTGCCACTATGACGCAGGTCACGGCGCTGGCTTTAGAAACTATCTTGAGTATTGGAAGCCAACATATAAAATTTATGAGAAGAAGATGCTTGAAAAGAGGATCGAAACTAAGCAAAAATTCTTCAAAGATGAGTACAAACCTACAAAAGAAGAAGAGGAATTTATAAAAGAGAAGGCTAATAAAGACGCCAAAAAAACAGCTGGTGGCGGCATGGCTGGCTGATGAAGAAGATCTTGCTGCTCTCAAGTGACTTTGAGCAAAATGTCATCCTAAACGCATCGCTTTACCGCTTTGGGTTTAGGATGATGCAGCTAAAAAGCGCCAGCGAGGTCATCAAAGACTTTGAGCGCGGCAACAGATATGATCTTTACGTTTTTGATGTAAAGGCTAGAAATTTAAACCTTGATCTGGTTAAATTTATAAGAGATAGCCAAAACATCACTCCCATTATGCTTTTGCTAGATGTTAGCGTCCCTAGCATTTTTAAGAGGATTTACTACGCTAGGGTCGATGATTTTATCATTAAACCATTTTGCCCTGAAGAGTTTTTATTTCATGTTTTTAGGCTTTGCAAGGTGCTTTTAGGCTCTAAATTTGAGCTAAAAAATGGCCTAGTCTTTGACAAAGACTCCCTTTGCATAAGAAAAGAGGACGAGGTCATCTATCTTGGCAAAAAAGAGAGTCAGCTACTTGAAATTTTATGCAAAAACTCGCCCCACGTCGTCACCTACGATGAGATAGATCATCACCTATACAAAAATGAGACATTATCTCAAGACCGCATAAGATCGCTCGTAAGAGAGATACGAGCTAAGGTCCCAACCATTTGCCTAAAAACCGTGCGAGGCACTGGATATAAGGTGGAGTGAGAGGGTTTTCATATAAATTTATTTTTTTATAAACTGAACTATCTTTGAAAAAGGCTTTAAAAGAAAGATCAGCGGATTTATATAAAGTCCATTAGTTTGCCACGCTCTATATGACTCCATATTCGCTTTTATGATGTTTTTTATGCTTCTGTTGCTCTCACCGCCCATTCTCATTTTTACAAAAACTTCATCGACATAACTACTTGTAATATTATATTTTTCAAAAAACCTTAACATTAGCTCGTAATCAGCTGCTATTTTAAAGTCAAGATCAAATACTCCATACCTTCTATAAATTTCGCTTTTAACAAAAAAAGTAGGGTGTGCTGGGTGCCAGCCAGACCTAAAAAGACCATCTTGATACTTTTTTGACTTCCAATATCTTATAACTTTTTTTGGATCATTTGCATCTACGTATTCTAGATTTGCATATACACTATCGGCATTACTTTTAATAAACTCATCGGCAACGATCTGCAAAATTTTATCACTTGCATAAAAATCATCGCTATTTAATATACCCACAACATCACCGGTAGCCAGTCCTATACCCTTGTTCATAGCGTCATATAGTCCATTATCTTTCTCGCTAATAAATTTAATCCTATCACCATAGCTTTGCACTATCTCTATAGTCCCATCTGTACTAGCTCCGTCTATTACAATATACTCTACATCTTTATAGCTTTGGCTTAAAACAGAATTTATGGCATCTTTTATCGTTTTTGCATTATTCCATACTACCGTTATAATAGATATCTTCAAATTTTATTCTCCAATATATTTTTATAAATTTCAATCTGCTTTTCAATAATATACTCATTTTTATATTGTTTAGCGCTCTCTCTTGCAGCCTTTGAGAGGCTATCATAGTCTGCAAAATCAAATGACTTTTCTATCACACTTTTTAGACCATCAGGACCACTTAAAAATCCATTTATACCATCTTTTATAAAATCACTCCTTGTTCCTATATCATATCCTATGACAGGTACTCCAGCACCCATTGCCTCGATAATAGTCAAACCAAAGGTTTCGTACCAAAGTGATGGCTGCAACAAATACTTTGAATGTGAGACGATAGTCATAGTCTCTTCTCTTGAGCACTTTCCTTTAAATATTATGTTTGGCTTTTTGTATTTTCGTCTAAGCTCCGCCTCAATATCTCCACCGCCAACAATGGTCAAGATATATTTTTCATCAAATTTATCCCAAATTTCTAAAAGATTTAAAATTCCCTTTGACTCTTCTAACCGCCCTACATATACATAGTTGTATTTTTGTGTCTCTGTGTCAAAGCTCATTTGTAAGCTATTTGGCTTTAAAATGATCTTACTCTCGCTCACTCCAAGACTTTTTACCTTATTTTTTTGAAAATTTGTCAAAACGAAAAAGTAGTCGATATTATTAAAAGCTCCAATTAATTTATAAAACCAAAAAGCTAACTGCGCTACAAAACTTTGAAGAAGTGACTTTCTGTAGCATTTATTTAAAATGCCAGACAAAGAAATTTTTTTATGCGCGCAAATTTCACAAATACCAAAACCATCTCTATATAAAATTCCAGATATACACCACAATCTATAATTATGCAGAGTATGAATGACTTTTGCTTTACTATCTTTAGCAGCCTTAAAAACAGCGGGTGTGAGAAGCGGGAAAAAGTTATGAACATGAACAATGTCAATGTCATTTTCTTTTATTATTTTTGCAACATCTTTGTAATATTTTTTTGAAAACCATATCTCAAAAAGAAGTTTAAATTTATTTATATTATCGTTTGAAACTTCATAGCAAAAAACATTTTCACTTCCCAACTTCTCTCTTAGGGCATTTAGCTCATTTTTATAAACAATGTCCTCGCCACCAATATTGTTTGATTGATATTTATTGTGGAT
>CAUUIN010000105.1:0-3547 GCA_963545295.1 uncultured Campylobacter sp.
AAGGACAAAAGATACGTCAAACTTTAGAAAGATTTGGTGTGTCTTTTAGTAATGAAGGTCGTGAGCTTCTCGAGTCGTCTAATATAAGTGTAGATGAATTTATTGAGAGATATTCTAAGGTTATAAATAGGAGTATGCCACAAGAGATTAGTGATTATGAACTAATAGATCAAAAAAACGATCATGAAGAACAAGACAATCAAACTGACACGCAAAAACAAGAAGCCTTTAAGCCTATGCAAGTAACTAAAAAATTTAAAACTTATGATATGCAAGCCGATGAGAAATTTAAAGAATTTTACAAATTTATAAAAACTGAATTTGATAATGGCGAAAGCATATTTGAAATTTTAGAAAAAGTCGCAAATAAAAAAGTGGATAAAACCGCATAAAAGGACTAAATTTAGAGTAATCATTGCTTTCTACAATAAAACAAGGTAGCTATCTTTAATCCATTAAGCCATCTTATTTAAAATTTGCTTCTTATCTATCTTTTGCATAAGCTCTAAGACGTCTATGCCTCTTTTTTCTTTGAAATTTAAAAGCTCTCTTGCATAGATAAATTTTTGATCCTTATTTATATCATAGGTCTCATACTTCTTCTTAACCTGCATAGGTTTAAATTTCTTCTCAGCCTGCTCTTTAGCAAAATTTGCATTGTATTCTTGCTCTTCTTTGATTATTTGCTTTCTTTGCTCTTCGACATCCTTTGTTGCTTTTTCTCTTGCTTTGGCAAATAATGTTTTAAATTCATCTGTGCTTAGATCTGTTCTACTTAAAAGGTCAAGTGACTCCTTGTTATTATTTGGATAAAGAGAAGACATGCTGTCCATAAAAGCGTCTAGTTCATCCTCCTCTTCTTTTGTGCCAAGACCTATTAGTTTGCCCATCATGGTTGGTTTGCCATCTTTGGAGTTTGTGAGCAGCCAATCCATGTAATCTTGGAGTTCACGAACTCTAAATTCTTCCATATTTTCTGGCTCTCTTTTTGCTGATAAAGCTCGTCTTTCATCAATGGTGTAATTAGATAGCATATTGTCGATCTTGTTTATAGTATCTGCTATCCAGCCTTCTTTACTTTTGTCTATGTCTATAAACTCTTTTATGGTTTCGCTCCAAGGCTTAAAAAGATTCTTTGAGTAATCAAATTTTTCTTCGCTGACATTTTTGTCTTGCTTATCTTCTTTAACTACATTTTCTATTGCCTTTTCTTTTTGGATAGTATTGTCTTGTATCGATGTGTTATTAACTCCGTTTATGCTAGCGATCATTTCAGTTCCCCCCCCCTACGCAGTCTTATCTACTTTAAGCTTTGCCACTTTTTCTAAAATCTCAAACATGCTCTTGCCACTATCAAATTCACTCTTTATAAATTTATAGACCTCCTTAAATCTCTCATCAGCTTCAAGCTTGTAGGTTTTAGACTTTTTAGTAACTTGTATAGGTGCAAATTTATTCTCTTTTTCATCTTCTTTGTTTTGTGCTTCAAGATCGTTAATGGAATTTATAGCCTCTTTTGCTAGCTCATCGTCAAGCTCCAAACCAAAGCGTTTTTCTAGAGCAAATTTAGCCCATTTGCCCTTAAACTCATCGACACTCATATCGCTATCAAGCAGTTCAGCTGTTTTGCTACCGCCAAAAGCTACAAAAGAGAGAATTTTTTTATTCGCAAACTGATCTATAAAATCATCAACGCTGAGCTTTTTACTATTTAATGGATCTTTAAAAATTCCCTTTGGCTCAAATGCTGGATTTCTCTCAAGTCCTAAAACACCGCTATCATCTATAAATTTCTTTAGATCTTCTATCTTATCTTTTGAAAAAGAGTCGTCATAGCCCATTAGCTTGCCAAGTATGCTTACTCTTGCCTCTCCTTCACCTTTTACAAAGCCAGTGAGTGAGTGATTATATCTGTCGTATTCTCTTGCTCTTTCTTTATCATCTAGCCTTGCATACTTAGGAAATGTCATACCATGACCCATATCGTTACTAAGTATCTCATTTATATCGTTAAATTTAAAGCCCATCTCTCTTGCTATGTTCTCTCTTGAGAGATAGTTAGAGGTTGAAAGATTATTAGAAATTTGCATTTTACTATCCTTAGTTTCTTTTAAATTTATGCCTTTATATCAACATCTCTTTTTACACCAAGCATATCTACTAGGTATTTTCCAGCTGGGTTTTCATTTAGCTCTTTTACTAAATTTAAAGGTGGCATGCTAAATTTCAAAAAGCTATCCATAAAGTCCTTGCTCTTTTTGCCGTCTTTGTCTATCTCACCAAAGAGTAGCTTTAGCATTTTTAGATTATGCTCCATCATCTTTTTAAATGAGAGTTCGTCTTCTTCATCTGAATACTTACCGACAAACCCAGTTGTTAGATCTACATAGACAAGGTCTCTTTTATACTTAACATACTCTTGCATATATGCAGGCATGCCAGCTAGATCAGAGTCGCTTGCTTTGTTAAAATTTGCTCCAAATTTTAGCTCGCCCATAAGTTCAAATAGCTCAAATGCCTTACTAAATTCTTTGCTATCTATGCTTTTATCAAAGCCTTGTTTCTTTCCAAAAACGGTAGTTTCACCTTCTTTAACATCAAGGTTGCTATTTATGACGGCTGCTAAAAGTCCGCCTTTGGTTATAGAGCCATCTTTGTTTGTATATCTTTCGCCGTGCGGATCGATAAAAACACCACTTCCCACACTCTCCTTACCACCATTGTTGTTGCTAAAGATATCTGTTGTTGGCTTTAGTGGCTGCCTGCCGTCTCCACTGCTAAAGCTTGGGTTGAAAAAGAGCGTGCTTATCATCTGCTTGTTTGACTCTTTGTAGTTAAAGCTAGAAGCAGCTGCATCAAAGTCGTAAATAGAGCTATGAATTTTTGTTACTTGCATGCTTTGGCGGTTATACTCAAAGCCTTGTGGGAAATTTCTTATCTCATCAGCGCTAAAGCTATCTTTTGAATTTAGCATGTCTTCGCCAACTACTTGGGAGAGTATTTTATAGGCATTATTTACGGTTTTTAGTATATCGATGCTGTCAAAAGCCCTTTGCATATAGTCAGACTGCGTCTCTATCCTTACTAACGACTCCAGCGTGCTTGAGTGAATTTTATAATCACTTGGGATGCCAGCTTGTTTATTAAACTCATCTGTAAAGTAGCCATCCTTATCTACCTTGTAGCCTAAAACCTCTGAGCTGGTTTGTTTAGTGGCAACTTTGGTTGATACCTTTATGTTCTGCTCTAAATTTAATGGGTAGCTACCAAGTGCGTTTATCATCTAGTATCCTTTTAGCTTCATACCAAAGATATCGTCTTTTTTGTGAAAAGTTTTATTTTGCCAAGGGTTTTTAGTATGCATAAATTTACTCCTAAACTCTTGTATCTACCTTTTTGTAAAGCCTATCTTTGCTAGATAGTTCTTTAAATTTTAGGTCGTTTTCAAGGTATGTGATGTTGTAAATTTCTTTAGTGGTGATGCTTTTGCCATTTTCAAGTCCGATCAGGAATTTACTTGTAAATTTATCAGAGAGGTTTTTAACTA
>CAUUIN010000106.1:0-3455 GCA_963545295.1 uncultured Campylobacter sp.
TGAAAGCGAGCTAAGTTTAAATTTGACATAGCGAGTGAGCCAAAATATAAATGAGCTATCAAAACTATCTTTGCAGTCAAGTGGGAATTTCATGCTTAAAGCGTTCTCTCTTTTATCACTCTGGCTGTCTCTATGGCGATCTCTAGCTCTTCGTTAGTTGGGATGATGAGTGTTTTTATCTTAGCGCCTTCGTCGTCTATACACCTCTCGCCTCGCTCGTTTGAGAAATTTAGCTCGTGGTTTATGTGGATGCCAAGATGTTTTAGATCATCACAAATTTTTTGTCTTGTATTTGGCGCATTTTCGCCGATACCGCCAGTAAATATAAGCGCATCAACTCGACCTAAAATGGCGTAGTATGAGCCGATGTACTTTTTCACTCGGTAGCAAAACATCTCAAATGCAAGTTTAGCTCGCTCGTCGCTTTGCATCTTAGCTACGACCTCTCTCATGTCGCTTGATCCACAAATTCCAAAAAGTCCGCTCTTTTTATTTAAGAAGTTATCGATCTCGTTCCACTTTAAAACGCCGATATTTAGTAGATAGATGACCACAGCAGGGTCCATATCGCCACTTCTTGTACCCATTATGAGGCCTTCAAGCGGACTAAGACCCATCGAAGTGTCGATGCTTTTGCCATTTTGCACCGCGCAGGCCGAAGCGCCGTTGCCTAGATGAAGCGAGATAGCGTTAAATTTATCAAAATCAATACCTAGCATTTTTGCCGCTTGTTTGCAGACATATCTGTGCGATGTGCCGTGAAAGCCGTATTTTCTGATGTGATGAGCCTTGCAAACGTCGTAGGGTAGGGCGTAGCGGTAGGCGTACTCTGGCATGCTTTGATGAAATACAGTGTCAAAGACGACCACGTGAGGCACGTTTTTGCTCTCTTTCATCGCATTTTTGATGCCAGCAAGGTGCCCTGGGTTGTGAAGTGGGGCAAGCGGGCTTATCTCCTCAATCTTTTTTATGACGCTCTCATCAACGATCATCGAGCTAAAAAAGCTCTCGCCACCATGCACTATCCTATGTCCTATGCCATCAAGCTCGCTTAGATCGTGCAATGTATGCGATGTGGCAAATAGCTCGTTCATCGCCTCAAGTCCGTCGTGGTGGTCTTTTATAAAGCGTTTTATCTCATAAACTTCACCATTTGCCTTTAGCACCGCCCTTGAGCTGCTGCTACCGATTTGTTCGACTAGACCGCTTGCTAGGCTCGTTTTTGTCTGCATTTCAAAAAGTTGAAATTTTATCGAGCTGCTACCTGAGTTTAAAACTAAAATTCTCATATCACTCTCCTGCTTGTATGGCGCTTATTAAGATGGTATTTACCACGTCTTCGACTAGGCAACCGCGGCTTAGGTCATTTACTGGTTTTTTTAGCCCTTGAAGTATCGGCCCCACAGCTAGGGCATTTGCGCTTCGTTGAACAGCTTTGTAGCAGATGTTTCCGCAGTTTAAATTTGGAAATATAAAGACATTTGCCTGCCCTGCGACATCGGAATTTGGCATCTTTTTGCTAGCCACGCTTAGATCAACTGCCGCGTCAAACTGAATTGGTGCAGCTATTTTTAAACTCTCATCAAGCTCACTCGCTTTTTTGGCAGCCTCTTTTACAAACTCCACATCAGCCCCACTGCCACTATCAGCCGTAGAGTAGCTTAGCATGGCGATCTTTGGGCTAAGGCCAAAAGCGCTAGCGGTCTGGGCGCTGCTTAGCGTGATGCTTGCAAGCTCGTCTGTGCTTGGATTTGGCGTGACGGCGCAGTCAGCAAATAGCAAAATCTCCTCTTCAAGCGCCATGAAAAATGCCCCACTTACGACGCTCACATTTGGTTTTGTCTTTATGATCTGAAGGGCTGGCCTTATCGTATCAGCCGTGCTCATCGTAGCGCCACTTACCAAAGCATCTGCTATGCCTTCATGTATGAGCATCGTGGCAAAGTAAATTTTATCTTTTGCAAGGGCGTTTGCTTTGGCTTCATCCACACCTTTGTGCTTTCTTAGCTCATAAATTTTCTTTGCAAATTCGTCTGTTAGCTCATTTTGTGCTGGATTTAGCACCTTTGCTTTGCTTAAATTTAGTCCCAAAGTGGCTGCTTTTTTTGAAATTTCGCTCTCAAGCCCTAGCAAGATGATATTTGCCGCACCTTTTTCTAGCACGATGTGAGCTGCTTTTAAAATTCTCTCGTCGTCACTTTCAGGCAAAACGACCGTTTTGTTTGCCACTTTGGCGCGTTTTAGAAGCAAGCTTTGAAATTTAAATGGAGTGACGATATCAGCCTTGTAGCTTAAAATTTCATCAAATTTGTCAGTTATCAGAAGTTTTGAGTTTAAATTTAGCGCCCTTAGCTCGCTTGCATTTTCGTCAAAGACTGGAGTGTTTAAATTTCTAGCTAGCTTTAAATTTAGCTCGCTCTTGCCAAAGACGCTAAAACCCTCACAGCCAACGACTATGACAAAGTCGCTTTTTGCCTTTAGCTCTTCAAATTTATCTATAAATTTTAAAAAAAACTCCTTTTCATTTAAATTTATTAGATTTTTTTTGTCATTTTCGTCTGGAGTTATCTTAAAGATCTCAACTTTTTTGAATTTTGTAGCTATAATTTCCTGCAAATATGCTAGATTTTTGTCTGAAAAAATGTAACAACTTTTCATTTGTGACCTTTTTGGGAACTTAAATTGCTTAATCTTAGCACAAAGATACTTATTTTAAGGCATTTTATGAACTATAAAAAGATTTGGCTCGTCACATTTGCGGGCATTTGCTACACTGGTTGCACGCCTAGTGCCGACCCTCATATCAACATGAAGCCTCCCGTCTACGTCGAGCAACTCCCTTCAAAAGATAGCGGTAACGGCCAAAGCAATGCTGGTAGCCTCTTTGGCAAAGGTGACAACCCGCTATTTTCAGATAGAAAGGCGATGAATGTAAATGACATCGTAACCATCGTCATCTCAGAAAATGCAAGTCAAATTTCAAGTGGCAGCAAAAGCACCAACAAAGATAGCACTATTTCTCTTGGAGGTGGCGTTTTCACAGCTGGAGCCTCGCCGCTTTCAACCGTGGCTGATAATCTAAACAAATACGGTGACATCGGCTTTAAAGCAGGTGGCGGCAATAAATTTACAGGTAGTGGCACGAGCAACAGAAGCGAGAAATTTACCGCAACCATCTCAGCTAGGATTATTAAGATCCTAAACAATGGCAACTACTTTATCGAAGGCAGCCGCGAGCTACTGATAAATGGCGAAAAGCAGATCATGCAAGTAAGCGGCGTCATCAGACCTTACGACATCTCGCAAAACAACGAGATCGACTCAAAATACATAGCTGACGCTAAAATTTTGTATAAAACTGAGGGCGAGCTAGACAAATCAACCAAAAAACCTTGGGGCACAAGGCTTATGGAGGCTATCTGGCCATTTTAATGCAAATTTAAAAGCCTAAATTT
>CAUUIN010000107.1:0-3258 GCA_963545295.1 uncultured Campylobacter sp.
GTCTGCCCTCGCTTATCTTATAGACAAACTCAGCCTCCACGCCAGCTTCGGTTAAAATTTTATGCGTGCCACCAGTTGCGACGATGCTAAAACCAAGCGCTATTAGCTCCTTTGCAAGATCAGGTGCGTAAGATTTATCAGCGTCAGCTAACGTTAAAAACACCCTGCCCTTGCTTGGCAAAGTGTTGCTCGCAGCGATCTGGCTCTTTGCAAATGAGCTTGCAAAGTCGTGGCTGATACCCATGACCTCGCCCGTGCTCTTCATCTCAGGGCCAAGGATGAGATCGGCACCACTTAGCTTGTTAAACGGCAACACACACTCTTTTACGCAAACATGCGAGCTTATGCGAGGTTTTAAGATGTCGCCATCTTCATAAACGACCTTGTAATCATCATAAAATTTAAGTGCCTCACGTAAATTTCCCTGCCACATAACTCTTGTCGCTACCTTTGCCATAGGCACGCCAGTAGCCTTGCTCACAAACGGCACGGTCCTGCTCGCGCGAGGATTTACCTCGATCATATAAAGCTCGTTTTCGTAGATAGCAAACTGGATATTCATAAGGCCAACAACGCCTAAATTTAACGCGATGTCTCTGGTTTGCTTCTCCACTTTTTTTATCATTTCATCGCTTAAGCTCATCGGTGGCAATATGCAAGCTGAGTCACCAGAGTGAATTCCAGCCTCCTCGATGTGCTCCATTATAGCGCCTATATAGACCTCTTTGCCGTCACATATCGCATCTACATCAAGCTCTTTTGCGTCTTGTAAAAATTTATCAAGTAGCACTGGCGAGTGGTTGCTAACCTTTACCGCCTCGCTCATATACTCTTTTAGCTCGCTCTCGTTATGCACCCTTCTCATCGCTCTGCCACCTAGGACGTAGCTTGGACGAACAAGCACTGGATAGCCGATAGTTGTAGCCTTTTGCAAGGCTTCTTCAAGGCTTGTGGCGGTGTCATTTTTAGGCTGAAGGACGCCAATTTTGTTTATAAATTCGCTAAATTTCTTTCTATCCTCCGCCACGTCGATCACTCTTGCGGTTGTGCCGATGATCTTAGCACCGATCACGCTTAGACGTTTTGCAAATTTAAGCGGAGTTTGGCCGCCAAAATGCACGATCACGCCGTCTGGCTTTTCACGCTCGATGACTGATCTAACGTGCTCAAAATCAATCGGCTCAAAATACAAAATATCGCTCGTGTCGTAGTCTGTTGAGACGGTTTCTGGGTTGCAGTTATACATTATAGTTTTTATGCCAAGATCTCTTAGAGCGTAGCTTGCGTGCACGCAGCAGTAGTCAAACTCTATGCCCTGACCGATCCTGTTTGGACCGCCGCCTATTATCATCACCTTTTTAGCATCTTTTGCTAGCTCTTTTTTAGGGAATTTCGTGATATTTGTAGTTGAGTAAAGATACGGCGTTAGCGCCTTAAATTCGCCCGCGCAAGTATCGACCTCGTTGTATTCAAGCTCGATGCCAAGCTTCTCTCTCGCAAAATAGATATCATTTTGGCTAAGCTCAAGATCGTCTTTTTCATTTATAAGCACAGCTATCATCTTGTCTGAAAAGCCCATGCTTTTGGCCTCTCGCAGCAACTCCTCGTTGTTTAAGATATCCATGTCGATCTTATCTTCAAATTTAACTATCTCATAAATTTGCTCTAAAAACCAAGGATCGATCTTGCTAAATTCATGCACCTCAGCCACGCTAAAGCCCTCTCTAAAGGCTTGTGCTAGATATAAAATTCTCCTCTCATTTGCATTTCTTATGCCGTAAATCAAAGCATTTTTCTCTAAGCTAAGGCTGTTAAATCCGCAAAGATCGCGCTCTAAGCTGCAAAGCGCCTTTTGGATACTCTCTTTAAATGTCCTACCAATGGCCATAACCTCACCAACTGACTTCATCGCAGTGCCTAGATATGGGTTTGAGCCGGGGAATTTCTCAAATGTAAAGCGTGGGATCTTTGTCACGATATAGTCGATCACTGGCTCAAAGCTAGCAGGCGTGCCTGTGATGTCGTTTTTGATCTCATCTAGGCTAAAACCAACCGCAAGAAGTGTCGCAACCTTTGCTATCGGATAGCCAGTAGCCTTGCTTGCTAGCGCTGAGCTGCGGCTAACGCGTGGGTTCATCTCGATAACGATCATACGGCCACTTTTTGGGTCTATGGCAAACTGCACGTTGCTACCACCAGTATCAACGCCGATCTCACGAAGTATGGCAAAGCTAGCGTCACGCATAGCCTGATACTCTTTATCTGTGAGCGTTAGTGCAGGGGCCACCGTGATACTATCGCCTGTGTGAACGCCCATTGGGTCGAAATTTTCGATCGAGCAGACGATGATGCAGTTGTCGTTGCGGTCACGGATAACCTCCATCTCGTACTCTTTCCAGCCAAGCAAGCTCTCTTCTATCAAAATTTCATGTATAGGGCTTGCGTCAAGGCCAGTGTTTGCTAGCTCTTTAAACTCGTCCATATTATAAGCCACGCCGCTACCTGCGCCACCAAGTGTGTAGCTAGCTCTTATGATGAGTGGAAAGCCTATCTCATTTGCCGCATTTAGCGCGTCGTCCATATTGTAGGCGTATCTACTCTCAGGTAGGTCCATGCCGATCTTTTGCATGGTTGCTTTAAAAATTTGTCTATCTTCGCCCTTTTTTATCGCCTCTGGCTTTGCGCCAAGAAATTTAACATCCTTTAAAAGGCCGCTCTCAAAAACCTCCATAGCGGCGTTTAGTGCGACCTGACCGCCCATCGTTGGCAAAATGGCATCAATATTTTCTTTTTCGATGATCTTTAAAATGCTATCTTTTGTGATAGGCTCAATATACGTTGCGTCGGCGAAATTTGGATCAGTCATGATGGTGGCTGGGTTTGAGTTGATAAGCACTACGCGGTATCCAAGCTCTTTTAGTGTCTTGGCTGCTTGCGTGCCTGAGTAGTCAAATTCGCAGGCTTGACCGATGACGATAGGGCCTGAGCCGATTAGTAAAATGGTATTTATATCTGTTCTTTTTGGCATCATTTTTCCTTTGTTACAACGTATAGGTAGTTTGGTATGTTTAGCTTCGCATAGGGCTCAACTATCACGCTTTGATAGGAGCTCTCTTTGAAAATTTTACTCACGCGCCCTACTGGCACCCCACTAAAAAATATCCCGTCAAGCCCGCTCGTAAAGACCTCGTCGCCCTCTTTTGGGCTGAGCCATTGTGGGATAAATTTCACCATTATTTGGCCTTGATTTCCATGCGC
>CAUUIN010000108.1:0-3156 GCA_963545295.1 uncultured Campylobacter sp.
TCTTTAAAACGGTCGCTCTTATGTTTGAATATCTCTCATCTAGCTTTATACCAAGGGCTTCAAAGTCCACATTTACACGCTTATCTGTGCCGACTATTAGATCTATATATGTTTGCCCGCTTGGTAAAATTTTGGCATTACCATGATCGTCCTCAAGTGCTAAACGAAGCTTGGTGCCAGGGTTGCGGTCCACGCCAAATATGATGTTTGGCTGTTCGTCATTAGTAAGTGAGATGTTGTACTCTTTTATGGTTTTGGTCTCATCATCAAAGTTATTTTTCTGGATAACCTTCTCATAGTCCTCCACCCTAAGGTATTTAGCGATATTTATTGCTCCGCCATCTATCTGCGTGGCAAGCTTGACGTCATCTATGTAGCCCAAAATTCCAAAGTCAAAGAGCCTGCCACGTACTCCATCTGTCGTAGTAACCTCGTTTGGTGTCGTGATAGTGGCTCTAACAGGCGTAGAGTGATCGACTGAGATAGGGACATTTGGTATGCTAAATTTGCCATCCACGATAGGAAGTGGCGCTGAGCCGTCGCTTGGCAAGGCAGTTAGTCCGTCATCGCTTATTGTATATTTGACTGTTGTGGTTATAGCTGGTATGGTAGGAGTCGAGATAGTGACGCTTACATTGCTTCCTGGTTTTGCATTGCTAGGCACGTAGATATCAAGGTCGCTTTGGGTTGATGGTGAGCCAGAAGGCGTGGTGATGCTATCTATGAGCCCATCGCCGTCATTATCCCTTGCAAACTGCACCTTTATGCTGTTATCTACGGTGATCTCGTCTGTGACTGGGTCTGCTTTATTGCCAGCTTTGTCGGTAAATGTGGTAGTGAAATTTGTCGTAACGCCATAAAGTTTTGTCGTGGTCTCTATGGTGCCATTATTTACATTGATAGCTACACCATCATCTCTTGTGGCACTATATGTGCCGGATGCGTTTTGAGAAATTTTAATGGTTATCTTATCTGTTTTGCCGTCGCTTCCTGCGATATCTATCTCAAATTTATCGCCATCCCTTGCGTCGTTTGGAATTTTCATCTTTATGGAGGTCTTCGCACCATCAGGACTAAAGCCACTCTCTTTACTAGTTAGCACGCCATCTTTATCGCTATCTTTTGCAAACTGCACGTGCGGAGATCTAACAGGCGCAACCGTATCGCTTGAAATTTCACTCACACTTGAAGCTTTTGCAGAGCCAGTCGTGCCATCAATGATCGTCGTACTTAGCTTTTTCCTGCTTGGATCAGTTGAGCTTGTAGGGTCAGCGACTGTGATCTTGCCATTTTGGATAGAGATAGTTTCGCTACCGCCATCAAGCGTGGCAGTAAGTCCATCAGGTGCGATGGTATAGGTCTTTGTAACACTTGTTGGCGTGCTGGCTGGGTCATCAACCTTTATGCGGATCTTGTCGCCAACTACGGCGTTGTTTGGCACGTAGATATCGATAAGTGAAGCTGTGCCACCACTTTTAGCTAGTTCGGCTGCATTTATAATGCCATCTTTGTTCTCATCAAGGGTAAAAACAGCGATCGGATCGTTATTGTTTGCTATAGTTATCGTATCTGTAGCACCTGGGTTGCCTGATTTGCTTATCATTTGGATATTTACATTTGTTGGCGTTGATGATGAAATTTTAACAGCACTTGCCACGTTAAAACCGACATTTCCGCCGCTTTCACTTGTGAGCGGATAGCTCTCGCCACTATCTTTATCTACAAGCGTGCCACTAGATGTTTTAACAAGCGTCTTTTCATGTAAAGTGCCGTCAGGATCGGTTGTAGTGAGCTTTATCTTGTCGCCTATTTTCATATTTGGCGATAAAACGATCTTTGCATCGTCACTTGGCGTACTGCTAGCTGGATTAAAACCATTTTCGCTAGCGTCTATCACGCCGTCGCCGTTTAGGTCTTTGCCTAAAATAACCTTTGTAAAGCTAAGGGCTGGCGTAACGGTATCAACACTTGCAGCTGCCCTTACTGGAGCCGAGCTGGCGCCATTTGCTAGCGTGATGCTAGAACTTACATTAAACGGAGCATTTGGCGTGATAGCAACGCTTGGGATGATAAATTCTTTTTGTTCTGGATTTGTAGCATTTGGCATGATAGGCAAAATTTCGCTTGGATTGTTTTCATTTATCACGCTTGTGCCTGCTAAATCTACTTTGTAAGAAAGCACGCTCTTTACGCCGTTATTTACAACCTCTAGTGTCACTTTGTCGCCCGGCTTAAAGTCGTTGTTAAAAGCGACTGCCATACTTGTGTGACCTGGATCGCCGCCTGCTTCTGCGATATTGATATAGCCATCACCATCAAGATCTTTTAAAAGTGTGATGCTAGGAGCTGGGATAGCTGGAGCGCTCTGCTTTTGCTCTACCGCTGGTGCTGCTCCACTAATAGAACTAACCGGTATTGCTGGCTCACTTGAGATGATAGCTGGCAGCTCTAAAGTACCGCCATCAAACCAAACTACGTTTGAGATGTGCCCTTGGGTATCAAAATTTGATCCATTTATGCTTGCTGTGTCGCTACCATGGCTTGAGCCATGAGAGTGGTGGCTAGAGTTTTGAGCGTTTTCGTCGCTGCTTTGACTACTAGACTCTTCGCCTTCACCAAAAATTCTTCTCTTATCCTCTTCTACCTGCGCTTCATTGCCTTGGGTGTCAAATTTTGCATTTGATAGCTCTTTTGTGATGATGATAGTTTGTGGTTCAAATAGCGTGATAGGTGCAGCGTGATCAAAATTTATAACGATAGTGTCGTTGTTGCTTTGCGTGATGATCTCATCACCCAAAAATATCTCGTCGCCCTGCTTTAGCAAGATCAACTTTCCGTTTCGTTTTACAAAAACTTTTCCACTTACCTTTGCAACAACACCAACGCTTTGCATATTTCATCCTTTAAATTTAAAACTAAAACATCCATTTAAATTTTCACGCGATTATAGCCAAAAGTATTACAAAATAAATAAAGTGTTTTTAGATAAAAAATTGTTATTTTAATGCTCTTTTTCTATCTAAAATTTAGTGCGATTATCTAATGGTACGCTATTTTTTCAATGATGCAAAATAGTAAATTTAAATAAATTTTAGTTGCGGGCAAATTTCTATGTCACAAAGTAAATTTTAAAACTATTTTGTTATCAAATTTTAT
>CAUUIN010000109.1:0-2950 GCA_963545295.1 uncultured Campylobacter sp.
GCAAGAGATTTTAACGACTATAAAAAAGAGTATGAAAATTTAGTAAGTGGCGTAAATGTCCTAGGCAGCGCGCTAGTGCAAAATAAAGATAATATATTTAGCAGTGCAAATGGCTCAAATATCACGCTAAGCTCTGATCTAGACTTAGGACATGGCGGTATCGTCGTAAATAGTGGCGACTTTACTCTAAATAGCACAAATGGTAGCAAGATAGCGAAATTTGCAGGCTTTGACATAGCCGAGGGCGCTAGTTTAAATTTAAACGTCACTTCAGATACAAGCGTGCATAAGCTAGGCAAGGGAAGCTTGATAGTAAGCTCAAGTGGCAACAAACCACTAAGGCTAGGCGAGGGCGTGGTTGAGCTAAGAGCTTTAAATGCCTTTGATAAAATTTATCTAACAAGTGGCAGAGGGCTCTTAAGGCTTGGCGTGAATGAAAATTTAAATGATAAAATTTTCTTTGGCAATGGCGGCGGAGCGCTTGATATAAATGGCTTTGATCAGACTTTTGACAATATATCAGCCAACTCAAGCGATACGAAGATAACAAATGCAAACTCGCAAAGGGCGACGCTTGCTATAAACGGCGAAAGTGGCAAAGATACGATATTTCACGCAAGCATCGATAAAAACATAGAGCTAAGACATAGCGGGCAGGGCAAGGAGCTTGTTTTTGACGGAGGATTTGACATTGATGGTGCTTTGAGTCTAGAAAATGCCAAGGTTACGCTCCAAGGACATCCAAAGACGCACGCCATTGGCGATGCTAGCGTTTTAACTCCTGCTGCAAAGAGCAAGATAGCCGCAGCTGGTCTAAGCGAGCCAGCCTATATGGATCTAACTCGCCCATCCACACTCTCTCAGCCTGACTGGGACGAGAGGAAATTTAGTGCAAAAGATGGCATAAAGCTTAAATCATCAGAGCTTACCATAGGTAAAGATGCTAAGCTAAATGGCGACATCACAGCTAAAAACTCGGTCATAAATTTAAGTGGCGAGCTAACTCACTATATCGATAAATTTGATGGCTCAAATACCTACGATGATGGTTTAAAGTACCGCCAAGATGTTCAGAGTGGTAAGTTGCTTGTTAAAGACGTTAAATTTGACAATAAAATCGTAATGGATAGCGATAGCCTGCTAAAAGTGGGAGGTGGCGCAACTAAGCTAAAAGAGCTAGTTATAAACGGCAAAGATACGCCTTTGGCTAAAAATGTGCTCTTAGGCGATGGTAAATTTGAGGTAGAAAATTTAGAAGTTAGTGGCGCGCAAAAGCTTGGCTTTGAGCCTGATAGCGTCGTAAAAAAGAGCCTAAAGATAAGGAACTTTGGTAGTGAAAATGAGCCAGTACTTGACTTTAAAAAGGTCCTAACCCTTGGCGCTGGGATGAAATTTGATGTTGATTTTACTGCGGCACTTAAAGGCGGCATGGCGCTTGATAAAACATATACTTTAGTAAGCGCACAAAGCATCATAAATGAGGGCGCTATCTTTAACAACGAGCAAAAACTTGGGGATTTGTTTATGACCTACGCCATAAATGGTGGCAAGATCGAGATGAAGCTAAGTGACAAAAAGGGAGAAAATCCAGCCGTTTCACCCAATATAGTCCAAGAGAGGGTTTCTAAATTTAGTCAAAGAGAAAATAAAATATTAAATATGCTAAAAGGCACGCCTGAATTTATGCAAGCAATCTCAAGTGGTGACGATGAGGCACTAAGAAAATTAGCACAAAAAGCAGATAAAGAGATGAAAGAAATTTCTGCTTCGTCTCTTAAAGTGAGCATAAAAGCCTTGCAAAACAGCAACGAGCTGATGAACTCTAGGTTGTTTCAGATCACACAGCTAAGGGCAAAGGCTGATATCTCGCAGTTTAAGTTAGCTGGACTTGAAAGCGACATCATGCCAAGTGCGAAGATGGCTTACGAAGCAGCAGAAGCTAGCAGGGAGAGAAACAACTTCTGGGCAAATGTAAATGGTGCTTATTTTAAAGATAAAATAAGCGATGGCGACCTTAAATTTTATGGTACAAATATCGGCTATGATAGAGGTTATGACGAGTTTATCTTAGGTGTAAGCGCTGGAGTAAGCAAGGCTAAATTTAGTTCAAATACGCTAAAAGATGATGCTAAAATTTATAGTTTTGGTGCGTATGGACTTTTTGAAAGAGGCCCTCATGAGATACAAAGTAATCTAAATTTTGCCTTTATAAACTCAAAACGAAGCCTAAATGAGGGGCAAAAAGCTAGCGTAAAAGGCAGAGGTATCCTCTCAAGCAACTACTATAAATATAAAATTTCACTCTCTAAAAGCGGTGAGTATGAGCAAAGCATAAAGCCACTACTTGCGCTAGAGCTTGGTGCTAATGGCATTGATGGATTTAAAAATGACCGATATGATCAAAAGAGCATAAATGACTTTGGTGTTGCCATAGGTGCTGGCGTAGAGTATGTCGTAAATAGCAACAAAAATGCGTTTGCCGCACAATTTTTGGTAAAACAAGCCGTTTATAACTCAGAAGATAAATCTTATGTTTCGCTTAATAATTCAAATGAGTATGTTGATTACAAACTTGGTAATAACAAGCTAAGCTACAAGCTTACTTTAAACTCAGAGACCAAGCTTAGCGAAAATTTAGTTCTCTCTTCTCAGCTAAGTGGTATGCTCGATAATGATAAAAACTACGGCATAAGTGGTGGTTTAAAGATCGAGTATAAATTTTAAATTTATGTCAAAGTGGATTTAAATTTCACTTTGATGTTGGTAAAGAGAGTTAAATCCAAGTAAGTTTGAAATCTAATAGAAATGGTGAAATTTAAAGCTTGAAAGTAAGTGGTGGGTTCACCAGGACTCGAACCTGGGACCATCCGGTTATGAGCCGGATGCTCTAACCAACTGAGCTATGAACCCACAGTTGAAAGAAAATCGTATTATACAAGAAAAAGCTTAT
>CAUUIN010000110.1:0-2656 GCA_963545295.1 uncultured Campylobacter sp.
AGCGTGAAGTGGTGGCTGAGCTTGTGAAGCGTGGCGTAGTAAAAGATGAGCCGGAGCTTTTTCATAAATTTGAGATATTTGGATAGATTTTGACTTATAAATTTAAAAATTAGGCAAGCATATAGCTTGCCTAAACTACGAAAGTTTTTTGATCGCTTCAACTATAAGGTTGCACTTTTTAACAACTGAGTTTATCTCTAGATATTCGTTTTTCGTGTGCATGTTGCCACCAGTTGGACCAAGGCCGTCTATCGTAGGGCAGCCTGCTGATGCGCTGATGTTGCCATCGCTTAGTCCGCCAGCATCGACCCAGGTGACCTTTGTGTCTATCGCTGCGGCAGCCTCGTCAAAGACCTTTTTGATATTTGGTAAATTTATCTCATCTATCATCGGAGCCTCTTCGTTTATGAGTATGCGCTCGCAAGTAACGTCTGGCACGAGTGGATGAGATAAAATTTCGTTCATTTTTTGGCGTAAAAACTCCACCGAGCTAGCATGGCGATATCTCATCTCAAATGTCACGCTAGCAAAGTCTGGCACGACGTTTTGGGCGTCGCCACCTTTTGTCATTATGCTATTAAATGTATGACCTGCCTTAAAATCAGTGAGTTTTGAAAGCTCAACGATGAAATTTGCAGCCTCCACAACAGCTGAGCGTCCGCGCTCTGGGTGGTTGCCAGCGTGCGCGCTCACGCCACGGAAATTTAGCACATAAGAGATCACACCCTTTCTAGTAGCCACCATCGAGCCATCTTCTCTTGCAGGCTCTACGACTAGGGCATAGCGAGACTTTTTAGCTAGTTCTCTTATCGCATCTTTTGCAAAATTTGAGCCAGTCTCCTCGTGCGAGTTTAAAAAGAGGCCAATCTTTAGCTTGCTAAGATCAAGCTCTTTGATGACGTAGAGCGAGAGCAAGCTACCGCCTTTGTCATCGATCACACCAAGTGCGTTTATGCGGTTATCTATCTTTTTAAAAGACACTTCGTTTTTTGTGCCCACAGGAAAAACGGTGTCCATGTGTCCTATGAATAAAAAGTCGTAGTTTGTGGCCTCAAGGTCATTTGAGATGAAAAGGCAGGGTGCGACCTTATCGGTGCCAAGCTCTATGCTCCTGCTTTTTAAACCTAAAATTTCAGCTCTTTTTTTAAACCAAGCTGCTACTTTATTTACGCCATCGATGCAAGAAGTTGGGCTTTCGATGTCGGTTAGCTCCTTTAAATCAGCCAAATATTCATTTATTTCACTATCTTTCATCTTTGATCCTTATACGAGCAAGCTCATCACAAACATCGCTAAATAGGCATTTATGATGCAAATTCCAAAAAGTACGAGATAGTGTCTACCTGGTACTTCAAGCACGCCTAAAACTCGTCCCATGTACTGCACAGTCGAGCCAACTAGTGCCATGCCAGGGAGCAAGACGGCGATATCGTTTGCATTTAGTGTGCCATCTCCCACAAGTGCAACTAGCACGCCTGCTGAGCCGCCCCAGCTCAAAAACGCTGCCATAAAAACAGCTATGGACTCGCCTGGAAGACCAAGTGGCACCATGATAAAGCCTAAAAATTTGCCTATCACACTAAGCGCACCAGATACTTTTAGGATGTGAATGATGACAAAGGCCATAAGCACGTTTGGGATGGTGTTTTTTACGGCGATGTCCCAGCCTTTTCGAGCGCCCTCTACAAAGACGTCGGTTATTAGTTTATTTTCTGTTTGGCTCATCTCTTACTCCTCGTCATCTTTGACAAATTTTTTGACATAAAGTCTCATCAAATTTGCTCCCAAAATTTTAAAGACAAAGACGATGCCAAGCACCATAGCTATGGTAGCAGGGGCTGTGTTGCCAGCTTTGTCAGTAACAAGTAAAACCGGTGCAAATGAAGATAAGAAATTTGTGATCATCGCACCTGCACTAAACTGAAACGCCGCAAAAATGAGAAGCTCTTTGTGTGTGATAAGGCCATCTTGACGCAAAAATTTAGCCGTAGAGCTGCCTGCGTCGGTGCTTTGTGTGCTTGCTATCAAAGAGATAGAGCAGCATCCTGGTATGCCAATAAGTGGCTTTAGTACAGGCGTTAGCAGTCTTGAAGCTGCGTATAGTGCATGGTATTTCTCAAAAATAGCAACAAAACCAAGTGCGAGCATGACGGCTGGAGCTAGGCTAAGGGCAAATAAAAAGCCGCCTTTTGCGCTAGTGCCGCTTCCTGTTTTAAACCATTCTGGAAATTGACCTGCTAGCTTGCTAAAGTCAAAGATACCACCATAAGTGTTTTGTAAAAAACCTCCAAAGAAAACGATCGCAATTGCAAGTGTGATCGTGCCGATGACGAGTTTTTTGGTGTCACTACTCTCTTTCATAAAACCTCCTTTGATTTGGAATTTGTTTAAATATTATAACGCCTATGCTTATGTAATATTTAAAATATAAAAATTGATAATTAATTATGAAATTTTATGAGTAATTTATATATAAAAATTATTATGCGATAAAAATTAGCATTATAGAGGCTTACAATTTAAATTTAAAGTATATGAAATTTTAAAAATTTGGGTTTAAGATTTGTGATTTAAGGTAAAAATGGCTCTTAAACTTAAAATTTAAATTTAAAAGCCATTTGTTTTTTAGCTCTCTTTTAAAAGCTTGCTTGCAAGC
>CAUUIN010000111.1:0-2655 GCA_963545295.1 uncultured Campylobacter sp.
ACACCTGAGTGGCTAGAATACCGCAGGGGTAAATTTAACGCTAGCGAGGCTGGCGATGTTATGGGTGTGGGTTTTAACAAACCTTACGTTTTAGCCCAGATCAAAAAAGGACAAAAAGCCATTTTTGAAAACCAAGCTATGAAAAATGGCAAAAACTACGAACCTGATCTTAGAGCGTGGCTAAACAAAACAAAGCACTATGATTTTTTGCCCTTTGTGATGCAAAGCGACGATGACCCAAGATTTTCAGCGAGCCTTGATGGGCTAGATATTCTGGCAAATGTTATCTGCGAGATAAAATTTAGCGATGCCGAGTATAAGCAAGTAAAAGAGTGTGGAGTGCCTAGCAAAAAATACTACTATCAAGTCCAACACCAACTATACGTAAGCGAAGCTAAAAAATGCATCTTTGCCGTCGGACACCTAAATGACGAGTTTGAACTTGAAGCAGTAACTTGTGAAGTTTTGCCAAATAAAAAGGCGATAAAAGAGCTAAAAGATGCTTGGAACGCTTTTGAAAAGGAGTATATGCAAGACGACGAGGCTAACAATGAGTGGCTGGAGCTTGCTAGTGAGCTAAGCGAGCTAAACGCACAAAAGAGTGAACTAGAAGCAAAGATCGCCGAGCTAAAAGCAAAAGCTATTGAAAAAGCAGACGGCAGGGAGCAGGCACATTTTGGACTAAGCGTGTATAAGATCAACCGCAAAGCACAGCCTGACTATAAGGGTTACTGCGAGTTTATGGGTTATGACGTGCCAAATGAGTTTATACGCCCTGAAAGCTCAAGCTGGGCGGTTAGAGTGTGAAAATAAAAAACGAATTTAGCCGTTTTTTGCACGGCGTCGTTTTAAAAGAGCTTTGGGCGTTGCGATATTTAGAGGTTAGAGAACTCCACGTAGCCATACGCCCTTTTTATTTGGCGTTTGATACCCTGAAGCAAGTGCTAAAACGCCTTGATACTGACTACCCAAAAGACAAAGAGGGCAAGCCTCTAAGCTACACGAAATTAAACAATGAGGAAGTTTTAAGCCATATTGCTTTTATTGAGCGTCTTATGAGCGAGAACCACCACGAAGCAAACTATCTAAAAGAGATGAAATAATTGAACTGTCAACTTTTATTTGACAGTTAAAAACACGACTATATAAAGGATAAAACAATGAATAAAGTAATAATGATAGGACACTTAGCTCGCGATATAGAGCTAAGATACACGCAAAGCCAAATGGCGATAGGCAAAACTGCTATTGCCGTAACTCGCAAATATACGCTAAACGGCGAAAAAAGAGAGGAAACGTGTTTTATTGATCTCACGTTTTTTGGCAAGCAAGCAGAGATAGCAAACCAGTATCTAAGCAAAGGCTCAAAGCTAGCCGTTGAGGGATATTTGAAGTTTGAGCAATGGCAAGACAATAACGGCAGTAACCGCTCAAAACATAGTATCGTAGTAGAGAGTATGGAAATGCTAGGCTCAGCACAAGGCAATCAAGGCTATCAGCAAGGCGGATACACAAACCAACGCCCACAACAAAAAGCGAATACTAATCCACAAACAGCACCTGAACCACGCTACCCTGATATTGATAGCGATGATGTCGGTTACTCTGACGAAATACCATTTTAAGGGGCGATAGGCTAAAATCGCCCTAAAAAAGGATCAATAATGACAGTAGAAGAAGTAAAAGAATTCTGTAAAGAGTATGGCTTCACATATGGTGAGTTAGCTCAAAAGATAGGTTGGGGCGAAGCGAGCCTGCGCACCACGATAGGCAATGGCAAAATAAGCGAGCAAACGGCGGCAGCAATTGAGCTTTTGCGTGAAAATATCGCACTAAAAGCAGAGCTTGAAGAGTGGAGACTTCTCAAAAACACACTAAAAAAGGCTCTTTCTTAATATTTTTTTCTAAAAATATCAAAAAACTTTATAAAAATACAAAAAATAATTAATTATCTTTATATTTTTAAGCTTACTTTAATAATATACTTGTTATAATTCTCTCATAAATGTTAAGAAACTTAACATTTAAATAAAGAAAAAAAGGATAAAAGATGAAAGAGTTAAGGGGTAGCGAAAAACAAATAGCTTGGGCAGAGAAAATACTAGCAAAATTTGAAGAAAACCTAGAGAGTGGCAAAGCAGAAGCAAAAGAAAACTTCGCCACTATGTTTGACGCTGATGAAGTTGGCGAGTTTGAGCCACTTTGGGATAGATTTGTAGCTTTCATGAGAAACTGCGACAATGCCTCTTTCATAATTGATCAAAGACACAATATAGAAAACCCAGCTATTGGTTTTGACTATGTCCCTATGGCTATCTGCAAAATAATAGACGGCAAAGAAATGGCATACGGTTTAAAATGGGCTGAGAAAATAGCGAGGGGCGAATAATCGCCCTTTTAAGAAAGGATTAAAAATGAGAGAAACAATAAGCGAAAGATTTGAAGTAATATTATTTACAGCTGAAGAGTGGGATAGATTGAAAGTCGAGATAGGTGCTGAGCCTACATACGAAAATTTTATTAATTTTATTTCTGAAAAAGCTGGGGGTCGCGAAGAAGACCTTTATTCTGCTTTTGATCTTCTAGGATATGGTCGCTATATCCACTGCAACGAAGACAACCCATACTATATCGATGAGCTAAATGCTTATCCTT
>CAUUIN010000112.1:0-2618 GCA_963545295.1 uncultured Campylobacter sp.
TTTTCAAGTCCGATCAGGAATTTACTTGTAAATTTATCAGAGAGGTTTTTAACTAGCTTTGCTCCAAGCTCTTTTAGGCTAGATATCTTCTCATCTTGCTTTATGCCTATATCTTTAAAGTCAAGTCTATTTAGCTCTACATCATTCATAGCTTTAGCATCTAAATTTATACTTGCTCTTTTGCTATCTTTGTCGTCTTTACTGATTAGCTTGCCAGTGTCGTTATAAATTTCTTTTACCTCTAGCTCTCTTCCGCTATCAAATTTAAGCGTGATCGTGCCATTTTTATTTAGCTTCATGGCTATTACGCTGTCTGCGTCCTTTAGAGCAGCTGCTGCCTTGCTCGTATCACTCTCAAAAGCATGCTTTACTCTTTCTAAATTTTCTAGGCTAAAATCAAGCCCAGTTGCTTTTTCAAACTCACTCTCCATAGCGATCATATAAGATGACTTTGTGGCTTTTAGCTTTGAGATGAGATCATCTGCGTCTTCTACATCATTTTCTTTTAAATTTTTGCTTATCCACTCTACATCTTTGCTGTGAGCGCTAGACTCTTTTTGGTAGTCGTTATAAAATTTCATAAAGCTATCTTTTTGATAGCCTGCGTATGAAAAGCTCTCATCTTGTTTAGATCCAGCAGGTTTTATGATAGGGTTAAACTCGCTAAGCCTTTTCTTGCCGTCAAAGCCAACTTTCTCATAGGCAAAGTTGTTTAAGCCACTCTCTTCGTTAAATATCTTATTATCCCTAAGATCTACCCAGCCGTCTTGGTCTGCATGGTCTTTGAAAAATTTATTAGTCTCTTCTTTGCCTATCTTTTGGTAGCGATACTCGGCTGAAAATAGAGTATAAGGGTTTGAGTTGTTTAAACTAACTCTGTAATCAACCGTATTTTTGCTAGCAAAGTCCATAGCCTCGTAGCTTAAATTTCTAATATCCTTTTTGATAAAGTCGTTCAGGTTTATCTCGCTTACAACTTCGCTTAGTTTGAAAATTTTCTCGTTTCCGTCTTTGTCGTAGCCTCTAACTTTTAGCTTATCAAAGTATTTATCACTAGAATTTATCACTCCATCTTTGTTGCTATCAAAGTTAAATAAAAATCCATTTGCGTCTAGCTTGCCTATGCCTAGTTTGTCATTATCGTCATAAAGATCCAAAAAGACCTCTACGTCACCCAGTGAGGTTTTTATCGTTTTTTCATAGGCGTAGTCATTTAAATTTGTAAATTTAGTATCTACTGCCGCAATGGGCTTAATGGGAGTTTTTGAATTTATAGATGAGAAATAGGTGCTAGTTTGATCCACTTTTCTTAGTGCTGAGGCATCTTCGCCAAAGAGGTATTTGTTTTCAAAGTCCTTTTTGTCCCAGTTTCTCCGCTGGATATCCACGTAAGAAAAAGCATCGTTTGTCCCGCTATCTGCTTTAGCATACTCTGACTTTACGCCACTGGTGCTGGCATTTTGAATGATAGAGTAGGTGCTATTTGAGATAAGCTTAGTAGCTATGTCTTTAAGCTCAGATTTTAAATTTGTATTGTCTAAAGTTTGCACTCTATCTACACCAAGAAGGACTCTTGAATAGATCATATCTTTGGGTAAATTTATATTTATGGGCTCTAAATTTGGTGATACATTCATTTTAAATCCTTTTAAAATATATATCTTATATCGGCAAATATAAAAAATGTTTAGTAGTTTATAGTCTAAAAGGGCTTAGAGCGAATGCCTACTATGTTATATTTTTTAAAGCTCTCTTGCCTTCGTCCTCTCATCAAATTCTTTTAAAACGTCCATTATCTTGCTAGCTAGCCCCTCAAGCGTTTGATCTTTTTTAAGCTCTAAATTTCTAAGCTTTAAAATCCTAGCTAGTATATCTTTTAGATCTTTTTTGCCAGATAGTATCTCATTATAATAAGCCTTTGGTATGCCTATCTCGCTTCTATCTTGCTTTGTAAGTATGAGTTTGTCTCTATATACATTGCGAGCCTCATCAGTAATCCTTGTTGTGCCGCCTTGTAGCACAAGACCTTGCTCATTTTTTAAAAATGCTACAAAGATTTGCTCCTTTGTATAGCCTTGTTCATTGTCATATACAGACATATCAGGTTTAAAGTCATATCCAGCACTGCTAACCCACATATAAGGGATAGTGTGCTCAGTTGTCATCACTTCTGGTGAGAAGTCAAGAAAATTTCCATTAGCTTCTATATTTATATCTTTTAAATCGTTCATTAGCTTACGTGCATCGTCTGCGTCTTGGGCTGTTCTAAATACATGAGTTATCTTTTCATTGCTTCTATCAGTTAGTCCATCTATCTCGTCACTTGACATCCTACCCATTAGATATTCGGAATAATCTATTTTTTTATCTTTTGAAAAGTAGCCCTTTGGCATCTTTGCTAGGTCCTCGGCTGAGTAAAACTCTTTACCCTTACTAATAACTCCAGCTGAAATTTGATCAAAAATTTTATAGTATTGCTTTATGGTATTTGCCAGGTCGATATTTGCAAAACTATCCTCTCCAAAGAGCACATTATTTTTTTTTGTATTCATTGAAAAATTTGTAAAGTTTGGGTGTTTTTGATTGTGTAGCACTATCGCATCAAGTGTGCTTTTGTG